>DASZCH010000181.1:0-25852 GCA_035943235.1 Candidatus Acidiferrales bacterium | reverse complement strand
TCGCGGCGGCCGAATCGACGTAACGGTTCTCGGCGCGTTGCAGGTCGACGAAAAGGGGAATCTGGCCAACTGGGCGATTCCCGGGAAAATGCTAAAGGGCATGGGCGGAGCGATGGATCTGGTTGCCGGAGCAAAACGAGTCATTATCGCCATGGAGCACACGAACAAAGACGGCGAACCGAAAATCATGAAAATGTGCACGCTCCCTCTAACGGGCGTTGGCGTGGTGAAAATGATCGTCACGGAGATGGCCGTCATGGACGTAACACCTCAAGGGCTATTGCTGAAGGAAGTAGCGTCAGGTCTGAAGCCGGAAGATGTCCAAAAGGCGACGCAGGCGCAGTTGCAAGTGGCGTCGCACGTGAAAACGATTTCAGTCTAGGGTTATATCCCGGTGCGGCGCATTCGGCACAGCAGCCGATGCGCGCGATGCAAAAATGAGGTAGCATCGAACCCAGACCTATCCGAGGCGCTAATGGATCCGCATTCTGTTGTGGTTGTGAGCCTGCATTCTCCGAAGGAACGCATCTGGGGTGAATTGGCGGAAATCAACGTCGCGGGCGTGACGTTACGCGGGATCGATCTCAATTCGTTCGATGATTTTATCCGCCAGGTTATGCATCCCGAAGGCGAGCGGATTGGCCTGCCCACGCTTTTCTTCCCCATGCAGCGCATCGAGAGAATCGCGCTGGACGAAGCGCGTGGCTCGATTCCTTCCCTGGCGGAGAAGTTTGCGCTTAAGGTCGGCCAGACGTTGGGAGACTACCTCGCGCAATTCGCTTGACGCATCCTCCGGAACGAATTCATGGACAAGCGCATTTTCACAGTGCCCAACCAGCTCACCTTCCTGCGGCTGGGGTTCCTCCCATTCTTCATAATAGCCATCCGCTATAGCCGGTACGATTGGGCGCTGGCGCTGCTGATTATCGCCGGTCTGAGCGATGGCCTCGATGGTTTGCTGGCGCGCAAGCTGAACCAGAAAACGCAGCTCGGATCGTTTCTGGATCCCATCGCCGATAAGCTTCTGCTCTCGTCCTCGTATTTGATGCTCGCTTTGAAAGGGAAAATTGCGTGGTGGTTGGCAATTTTGGTGCTGGGACGCGATGTGCTGCTCGTAATCGCCTGCGCGGTAATCTTGCTGGTCGTGGGTTATATGACTTTCCCGCCCAGTATCTTTGGCAAGCTAAATACAACGTTTCAAGTACTGCTGGTTCTTGTGGTGATTCTATCCGAGCTTGTGCAAAATCCAGCTCTCCGAGTTTCGCGCGTGCTGCTGATTTATCTGGTCGCGGCGTTCACGATATTTTCTGGATTCCACTACAGCGTGACCGTGGCACGAAAACTTTGACCTGATAGTTTCACAAGATCATCCGCGCGAGAAAAATCCGCCCGGGCCGTGCGCCTATCGCCGTAGGAATATCGAGCGGCCTCCGGTAAAGAGCATGAAGCCAAAGCTAGCGAGCATCGCGGCTGCGGCAATCCACCCTAGCGCGTAAGCAAGCTTACGTTCGGACGGCGTCGCCGGCGCGCGATCCACCATGAGTTTGCCCAGGATGAAGCCGGTGATTCCCCCGCCCAAATGCGCCATGTTATCGACGCCAGGAAAGAGAAATCCCCAGACGACCAGATAAATTATCCATTTATAGACGTTAGAGCTAAGTTGTTGCATGCCGGCGCCGCCGCGTCGATACGTGATCGCCAGAAGCACGCCGATCAGTCCTACAATAGCGCCCGAGGCGCCTATGCTGAAGTGACCAAAGAATCCGCTGAGGATGTAGCCGCCTATTCCGCAGACAATGTATATGAAAAAAAACCGAGATGAGCCGTAAAGTTCTTCAATCGTGGGCGCGAGATCAACAAACACCCACATATTGAAGACGATGTGCAGCAAGTTCGCATGAAGAAAACATGCCGTTACGAGACGCCATGGCTCCCTTAAATCGATGTCCAGCGGCAGGGAAGCGCCCAGCCGCTCCAAAACCGGCGCAGCCACGCCGCCGATATCGAATAGCTTGCCCAGCATGCTTCCGCCCTCGGGTGTAGTCGGGAAGCCGGAATGGATGGTAAAGAGCAAACTGATGCCATAGACCACGCAGCAGACGCTCAGAATGAAATACGTCACCGGAGCTGTAACGGGCATGATCTTGCCTAGAGAACGGCTCATAGCGGCCAGAGAAAACGTAAGGCTGGCGCCGCATTGATGGCAACGCGTTGCCGACGCGCCCACGAGCGTCCCGCAAGCCGGGCAAAGACCCGGACGCCTCTGCTTTTCTTTAGAGTGAAACATCACAGAGAAGCTCTCACGCAACCGATCAAGTTTCAAACGCCATCGAAGTGGGAGCGGCAATGGTTTCCTTGCGGCCCTGTCGCCGCGTTCCTATAATACCGGAAAAGTTTGGAAGCACACGAGGAGAACAATTCGCATCATGTGCTCAGTCAAAGGACATCAAGTGCAAAGAAGTACTGACGCGCGGTGCGAATGGTGACACTCCGGAGTTTGTACCGGTCGATTTTGTGCCGCCTTCCTGTGTTTGTGCTGGCAATCGTCTTTGTGGTCATCGGATGTGCGTCACGGCGTTCCGCGCCTGGTCCGCCGGCTTCCGTGCCCGTGCCTCAAACCTTGCCTCCGGGTCAGCCGGGAGTTTCAGGCCAATACACGCAGCAGGGGATAGCTTCGTGGTATGGCGCACCGTTCAACGGGCGTCGCACTTCGAACGGCGAAATCTACAATATGTTCCAGTACACGGCTGCTCACCGCACACTCCCCTTTGGCGCGGTTGTCCACGTAACGAACCTCAACAATGGAAAACAAGTGGAGGTCAGAATCAATGACCGCGGCCCGTTCGTTGGGAACCGAATCATTGATCTCTCCTATTCCGCGGCAGTGGCTATCGGAATGATTGGTACGGGCACGGCGCCGGTGCGTCTCGATGTGATTGCGGGGCCCAATCCCAACGTCGGTTTTTTCGCCGTTCAAGTGGGCGCATTTCAGTTGGAGCAGAACGCTACAAGGCTGCGCGAACAGCTTAGCGCGCGGTATTCGCCCGTAACAATTGCGACCCTTGATTTGCCGGGTGGCGTTTACTATCGCGTGCGCGTCGGGCGATTGCCCAGCGAAGTTGCGGCACAACAATTAGCGGCGGAGATTCACGAACAGGACGCAGTCGTCGCTTTTGTGGTTCGACTGGACAATTGAGTTGCCTGCGATCTCAGCCCATTTATCTTTATGATATAAAGCTCCTGCTATGGCGAGCACGCTCTGGCCAAGAAACGTATTGATTGCCGCGATCTTCGCAACAAGCGGACTCAACATTCGCGCGCAGCTTTCCATGCCGGCAGTTTCTCCTCAATCAACCATTGTGCTCCCTCTTGAATTGGCAGCGGGGCAACCGGCGACATTGACAGTCCTCTCCCCGGCCGGACGCATTGTTCCGGGAATCAAATTGGTATTGTCCGACGGCGAAGTTGCAGCCACGGACGAGAGTGGCCGCGCGCATTTCTTGGCTCCTCGCGAAGCCGGCATTCTCATCGCGCGCATTCCAGGAACGGAGACGCGCGCAGCCGCAGACGTCGTCGTGCGAACGAACGCAGCTGATGTGGAAATCAGAGGTGTGCCTGCAGTGATTTCCCTTAAGGATCGCTTCACCATCAATGGCACTGGTTTTCAGGGCGACGCGGACCGAAATCACATCGAGCTCGGAGGCAAGCCTGCATTCGTGCTCGCCGCTTCACCCACAGAGCTCGTCATTTTGGCATCCCCGCAGATTGCGCCTGGCAAAGTCAAAATCGTCGTGAGAACTGGAACGCGAGAAGCGTCCACCGAACTCGCTATTGTGGAAGTGGCTTCCGATGCGCTTCACAGTGCCGTGAAGCCTGGAAAGACGGTCAAGTTGGTTCTCCACGTGCGCGGCACGGAACAGCCCGTCGATCTGGATGTGCAGAATATGAGCCCGGGGATTGCCAGGTTCAAGCATGGCGAGCGCGAACACTTGCGCACCAGCGGTGGAGCGGACAATTCAGTGGGGATCGAGGTCAAAGGAATGCGTCCCGGCGAATTCTCTTACGCCGTGAGCTTCAGGCCGTCACCCGGAATGGCAAACGCAGACGCCGCGCGCGATTTTCTCCAGGCGGCGCGCAGATTGGCGAAAGGTGACGAAAGGAAGCGCATCGACAAAGTTCTCGCCAAGCTTGGCCCTCGAAAAACTGACATTGCAGAAGCTCGAAAGGAATTTGCAAAAATACCCGCAGCGAACTCGGACAGTGATTTTCAGGCAATGATTCGCGCCGCGTGCGAGGCTTTGAATGGGCAATAATCGAAGAACGGACAATTAATCTATAGATGCGGGTTCAAGCGCCTTAGTGAGCGTTTCGGGAAGCGTACCTTGCGCCATTTGCTCCAGATTCCCCTGCGTGTGATCGAGCTTGCGTTCCGCTTCGTCATAGCACTGCTGTGCGTGGCGCAGATGTCCACCGAGCGTGTCGTAGACCTTTGCAAACGAATCGAGTTGGCCCTGAAGACCCGCAAGCCCGGCCAGAAGATGTTTGGCATTTTCGGCGACCTGCATACCCTTGAGTCCCATCATGATTGCGCTCAAATACGCGTGAAGTGTATTCGGTGAAACAGGCAGGATGCCTTTTCCCCGACAGTGATCGTCAAGGCGCCCAAGTTTCGCATCGGACGTCATCAGCAGTTCGTAGTAAACGCCTTCGGAAGGTACAAACATCAGCGCTACGTCGAGCGTGTTCTCATCCTGGAGAATATATTTCTCCGCCACTGCCTCTGCGTGCTTCCGCACCACTTGGAAGAATTCCTTGCGCGCGTCTTCGCCCGTGTCCAACATGCGGCGATAAACTTCCAGCGGAAACTTCGAATCAATGGAAACGATTTTTCCTCCGGTGCGAACAATGGCGTCCACGATTGTACCGGTCGAGAACCGGAACTGCGTTTCATACGCGCTGCGGGGAAGAGCGTCCGCGAGAAGAGTTTCCAGCGCCACTTCGCCGAGCGAGCCTCGCGTTTTCGCGCCGCCCAGAACGCTTTGCAGAGTTTGCGTCGCCTGTGAGAGGTCCCTGCCAGCTTGATGAATTTCCCCGAGTTGCTTCCCGACGCGCCCAAGCACTTCCTGTGAATTTCGCAATTCCGCCGCGACAGCTGTCTGTGCTTGAGAAACCAATTGTCCAGAAGTCGACAGGCCTTCCTGCACAGAAGTTCTGACTTGCCCCAGTTGCTGAAGGACTGTTTGCAGAGATTGTGCTACTTGCGCGTTCACGGACTGGGAGTGAGACAAAAGGGCGGCGTGCATGTCCTGGCGAAGGCTTGCGAAGTCCTTTTGCGTGGAGTCGCCGCGCCTCGTAGAAAGCCAAATGACGCCGATTGCCAGACAAATCACCAGAGACGACAGCGCTGCGACCATGACCTGCATTATTCCCATGCGTTTTCCCAGGGCGAAGATATGGCGAAGCGATACTACTTTACCGCAGAATCGTCGCGGGCGAAAGGAAATGGTGGGGTGGACGCAGATTCCAGCTTGGATTCTTTTCAATACGCGAAGAGCACCTCCGCAAAGAACACGGTTAATCGCGGGCGCGGCCCTGCGTTACTTGCACCAATGGTTCTGATGCCAGAGCCGCGCCCGAATCGACGCTTTGTGGTCCACGCCAATTGTCGATCGCGGCGACCTGGTGAACGCAGGAGACGGTGCAGCGCGGCGCGCATGACTTTTTCGTGTAGAACTCGCGATGGCGCCGCTCGTCCGTATACTCCGCGAGCGGGATGCCCGGATAGCCGCGCTGCTGCGAGCAGTAATGAACGAGGCCGTCCTCGCATATATACAGGTAGCGCGAGCCGGCCCGACAGCGCCAATTATTTTCGCGTCCCGCGGCAATGTTATGTTGAAAAGAATTCACGCGCGAGAACGAACGTTTGCCCAGGCGCATAATTTCCTCGAAAATTTCGCGCTCATGCGCGCCCAGCGGCTGCAGTTGCCCATTGCCATCGTGAATGATGCCGACGGTTGATGAAAATCCCAATTGCAGCGCACGACGCGCAACAGCCAGCGCGTCATCAGGATGATGTATGCCGCTGCCCAGCACCGAATTGATGTTGACGTGAAAGTCCGCGTGCTCCGCCAGCAATTCCAGCTTTTGGTCCAGCACTTTCAGACTTTTTTTAGAGACTTCGTCCGGCTGCGCATTGTCGATACTGATCTGCAGGAATTCAAGCCCCGCCGCATTCAACCGTTTGATGCGATCCGCGACCAGCAAATAGCCGTTCGTGATCATGCCGGCGATCATCTCGTGGTGGCGAATCCGCCGAATGATGTCGTCGAGTTCGGGATGCAACAAAGGTTCGCCGCCGCTGATGGTGACGATGGATGTGCCGAAGGAAGCCAGACGGTCCACCCGCCGCGTCATCTCGTCCAGCGGCACCGGCTTCGAGAAATCGTCGTATTCATTGCAATACGCGCATGCCAGATTGCAGCGCCGGATGGGAATGATGTGCGCGAGCAGGGGATGCTTGGTCGAGACGAGGCCTTTGACGACCATTCGCCAGCTTCGCGCCGTGCGATGCGCCGCCAGCAGCTTCCGCCGGATTTTTGTGCGCGCATTCATCTTTAACTCTCTATGCTATAACAGACTTACGGCGTGGTGTTAAGCTATTGGACGCTTCTGGTTTCGATTGGGGCTGTAGCTCAGACGGATAGAGCAGCAGTTTCCTAAACTGCGTGTCGGGAGTTCGACTCTCCCCAGCCCCACCAGTTCTCAAGTTGCGTTCGGGGGAATATCCGCAGCGTTAAGATACCTTTTGTTCCGCGGCCGTCAGATAATCGGCGTAGGGGCCGTTGAAATCCTCGACGTGCCCGGCTTCGATATGCCAAATGCGCGTCGCGACTTGGGTAATTTTATCGGGAACGCTAGAGACGAAAGAGTCCAAATACGAGAAGCCCAATTCCGACGAGCAGGCACGGTAGGAACAAATAGACGGGCCATGGCGACCAGCATTGCTTGCCGCACACCTTGAGGTACTGCGCAAACGTACGGAAAGCTCCTTTCGAACTCAGCGGTCCCCTAAGAACATCGAACGACGTTTTATACCCAGCTTTGACCATCTTGAGTTCAACGTGCATGTACAGCACCGAGGAGCAGCCAATCAGAACCCAGCCGGCAACGGCAGCCGGATCGTGTTTAGCCATGTACGACAGAGATTGGATTTCGTTTTGCATGTAGCGAGGTTGCGTTTGCAATGTTATGGCTGATTCCTTGGGGCCGTTCACGGCACGCGAATTTGTGTGCCGAGGTTGTAAACGCCGTATTGATGACCCAGTGGAAGAGTTCTAAGGCCGTCACTAAGCCCCACCGCTTCTCAAGTTGCGTTCGGGGAATATTCGCGGGGTTAGGATACTTTCTGTTCCGCGGCCGTCAGATAATCGGCGTAGGGGCCGTTGAAATCCTCGACGTGCCCGGCTTCGATATGCCAAATGCGCGTCGCGACTTCGTCGATCACATCGTGGTCATGCGTCACCAGCAGCACCGTGCCGTCGTACCGCTGCAAGGCGATATTGAGCGCGTTGATGGATTCCAGGTCCAGGTGGTTGGTCGGCTCGTCGAGAACCAGGAAATTCGGTTTCTGCAGCATCAGCCGGCAGAAAATCAGTCGCGCGGACTCGCCGCCGGATAGCGCCCGTGTCGGCTTTAATGCATCATCACCGCTAAAAAGCATCTGCCCCAGCAGGCCGCGCAGTTCCTCTTGCGATGCTCCTCGATTGAATTGGTGCAACCACTCAATCGTGGTCGTCCCCTTAGTAATGGAATCGCTGTGATCCTGCGCAAAATAACCGACAGCCACTTCGTGTCCCCATTTCACCGTGCCGTGATCGATGGGGAATTTCTTGTCTGTATCCTCGATGTGTCCCGTAGCGTTCCGTATCAACGACTTCAGCAGTGTGGTCTTACCCGCGCCGTTGCGGCCTATTAGCGCAATTTTCTCTCCGCGCGACACATTCGCGCTGAATCCTTGGATCACCCTTTGGCCGTCGTAAGCTTTCGCCAGCCCTTTGAATTCCAGCGGATACCGTCCTGATGGCCGATCCATGTCGAATCGAATGTACGGCCGCGCGATGTTCGATCGAGCCAGTTCCGAAGTCTGTATACGCTCCACTTCTTTTTTGCGCGACATCACCTGCGACGAGCGCGTGCCGGCCGAAAATCTCGCGATAAATTCATTTAGCTGAGCGATTTTCTTTTCGCGCTGCGCGTTTTCCGATTCGATGCGTGAACGGATCTGAGTCTTCGCGAGCACCATGTCGTCATACCCGCCCGTATACATGATGATCGTTTGATAGTCGATGTCGGCGGTGTGCGTGCTTACGCTGTTGAGAAAATGGCGGTCGTGGGAAATCACGATCACCACGCCGTCGTAGTCGCACAAATAATCCTGGAGCCAGTGCACGGAATCGAGGTCCAAGTGGTTCGTCGGCTCGTCCAGCAGCAACGCCGGAGGATTGCCGAACAGAGCTTGCGCCAGCAGCACGCGAACTTTCTGGCCGCCCTGCAATTCGCCCATTTTCCGCTCGTGCAGCGCCGCATCCACGCCGAGTCCATCGAGCAGTATGGCGGCGTCCGCCTCCGCCGTGTAGCCACCCTCTTCGCCGATGATGCCTTCCAGCTCACCGAGGCGCATACCGTCCTTGTCAGTCATCGAGTCGTGCGGTTTGGCGTAAAGCGCGTCACGTTCTTCGAGGGCCTTCCACAGCGGAGCGTTGCCCATTATCACCGTATCGACCACGCGGAACTTGTCGAAGGCAAACTGATCCTGCCGCAGAACGCCCAGCTTTTTAGGGCGTCCTATCGTGCCCTTCGAAGGTTCAATTTCGCCGGTTAAGATCTTCATGAAAGTGGACTTGCCGGCCCCGTTGGGCCCTGTAATGGCGTAGCGCCGCCCAGCGCCAAACGTGCAAGACACGTCGTCGAACAGGATTCTCGCGCCGAAGCGCATGGAGATGTTATTAACGGTGAGCAAAGCACTCAATTATAACAAAGAATCAGCGCGCGTGCTTCCCCCGCTTGTCGTAGATTCGATGTACGCGTGCGCTGGCGATTGTTATACTTTTCCGTATTGCAAAATGTCGCGGCGATTCGGTGAACCAAGTTCGCGAAAAGCTTATCTGACGAATGCGTAAGTCTTTGGCTCGGATGGTATGCAGTCTATAAATTGGGATTGGCGATGAAAATCGTAGCATTGGCCGGCGGAATTGGCGCGTCGAAGCTCCTACTGGGACTTAGCCGCGTGATGGATCAACGCGAACTCACAATTATCGTCAACACCGGTGACGATATCGTATTACAGGGCCTCGCGATCTCGCCGGACCTCGATATTGTCACATACACGCTGGCAGGTGTCGTGAATTCGGACACAGGATGGGGCTTCAGTGGCGAGACTTTTCACGCCCTCCACCAACTGTCTCAGTATGGCCGCCCCAGTTGGTTTAATTTGGGCGATCGCGATCTCGCAACTCACATTCACCGCACGGCCATGATGCGGTCGGGAGCGAGTCTGTCGGAAGCGGCGGAATCGATTCGGCAAGCTCTCGGTGTGCAATCCACAATTCTGCCGATGAGCGACCAGCCGGTCCCGACGATGATCGAAACGGCCGAGGGCCGGCTCAACTTTCAAGAATATCTGGTGCAGCGGCGCGCGGAACCAGCCGTCTTGGGAATTTCGTTTGAAGGAATTGAACAGGCGCGTCCTGCAAACGGTGTGCTCGAATCGATCGAGCATGCCGCGGCGATCGTGATTTGTCCCAGTAACCCGCTGATCAGCATCGGCCCGATACTGGCAGTGCCGGGAATTCGCGACGCGCTGCACAAGCGCCGAAAGAGCATTCTCGCGATTTCTCCAATCGTTGGCGGGAAATCGTTGAAGGGGCCATCCGACCGCATGCTCGCGCAACTCGGTTTTGACGTCTCGGCCAGTGGCGTCGCTGGAATGTACCGCGACATCTGTGCGACATTCGTGATCGATCCTGCCGACGCTCGCGAGCAGGCCGCGATTGAATCCTTGGACATGAAAGTTGTTATTCGCAAAACGGTCATGAGCACGCTTGAAGATAAGGAACGGCTGGCGCGAGACGTGCTCGAATTGTTCTCTATCCAATCCGCGGGCGTGCCATGAGAGCAATCTTGATCCCTGTGAAGGAGTTTCGCGAAGCCAAGAAACGTCTGGCGCCGCATTTTTCTTGTGCCGACCGCGCCGCACTGGCGGAGGCAATGTGCGAGGATTTCTTTGAGGTCGTGGCAGCAACACGTTCTATCGAACGCGTCTTCGTTGTCAGCAACGAACCTGTCGCTCTTTCGTATGCACGCAAGCTTGGGTGGGAAACGATCCTTGAGGTTCAGCAGATCTCGGAAAGCGATTCCGTGGATGGCGCTTCGCAGTATTGCACCACGCAGGGTGTCACAGCGCTTCTCCGTTTGCCTATCGACCTGCCTTTAGCGGAGCCATCGGACATTGAGAGTATCTTTGGGGAGCTGGACGGGAACCGTGGGGCTGCGCCTGGCGCTGTTCTGGTTCCGTCAAGAGATGGCACAGGGACGAACGCGCTGCTCCGTACGCCGCCCGCCATCTTCCCATCGCACTTTGGACCCAATAGCTTTGCGCGTCATTTGGCGGAGGCGGAGCGGTGCGCCGTGCGCGCATGTGTGCTTCGAAACGAGCGCCTCGAACTCGATATCGATGAACTCGAGGACCTTCGCAGTGTTTCTGCGCGCCTTCGACCAGATTCAGCGACAGCTCGTTGGTGTGCGGAACGGGTCGAACGGATGTCGTCCGCCGTGCTGTCGGGGCCGATTCTACCGGGGATCGGGGATCGGTAGCCCCGTAAAGCGCAAGCCGGTGCGGTGGACTTTGTACTTGCCATTGATGGAGAGAATAAGGGCGGTCATTTGCTCGACGATGCGGGCATTTTCGAGCCGCCCTCCATTAATGGCGCGGAGGCCGGGGATTTTTTCGACAAGCTCCGCAGTTATTTTGCGCGCGTTTTCGTCGTCAGTGCATACGATCACGTCAGAATCCACCGATCCGTCACCGTTCAACAGACCAGACGAGACATTCTGAAAGGCCGCCGCGACACTGACCCCTTCTGGAACTATTTCCGCAGCCTGCTGCGCCGCCGAGCCCTGCCAGACTCCCAACGTCCGCGTAGCCAGTCCGCCCACGCTCGCCGCCAGTGGAACGGTCGTATCAATCAGGATTGTGCCCGACTGAAATGAGCCGCGCAGCTTCTTGAGCAGCGCTGCGTGACCTGAGAAGGGAACTGTCAAAACAACGACGCGGGCCTTTGTCACAGCGTCAGCATTCTCTGCGCCACTGAGGTGCGCCGCCTGCCCGATTTGCCCGGCGATCTGGGCGGCCGCTTCTTTCGCTTTCTGTGCATCCCGGGAACCGATAATGACCACTTCGTCTGCGCGCGCCCAGCGTAACGCCAGACCTAGCCCTTCCGCGCCCGTGCCTCCCACAATCGCAATCGTATCTCGCATCGATAATCCAGCCCGAAAAGTCAAAACCAAACGCATTCCGCGAACAACGTTCGCGAACCGAAACACCGCGCATCATACACGAACGGCACCCGCGACTGAGTTCGATTTACATACTGCGCCGATCGACGAGCGCCTCTTCGTTTCCGTCGTTAACTTATCGAAACAAATCTCGTCTTGCGGGACGTATTAAATCGCGACCGCTTCCCGACGACCGCTCAGCAGCGAGTCCTTGAATCACTACAACAGGAATTCCGTTGGATTTCCCCATCACAAGCTCTGCCGCGGACGCAAGTTCATCGGCCAACGCGATGACCGTGGCATGCAGAACCCTTCCTCCAGCGTCATGTCTGCCACGATAATCCACTAGCGCACCGATTCCCGCCACCCCGAGGGCTACATTGACCAGGCCCTCGCGCCACGGGCGTCCGAATGTGTCGGAGATAATCACCGCAACAGGTTTTCGAAGGATTCTGGCAAGCTTCACTTTTAATCGTCGTGCCGAACGGTCTGGGTCTTCGGGCAGCAGCACCGCTGTACCCCTGGGCGTGTTGGACGTGTCCACTCCCGCATTCGCGCAGACGAAGCCGCTGCGCGTCTCCGTTATAATCACTCCTTTTTTCATTCGTACAATTCGCTTCGCGTTACGCAGTGCCAGTTCTATCAATCGTGGATCGCGTTTATGTTTGGATGCCCAGCGGACCGCGCGTTTCGACGGCTTCACGGTATCAAGCCGCACAATTTTCCCTTCCGATTTGGATACAACTTTTTGGGCCACGACAAAAATGCTTCCCGGCTCTATCTGCAGAGATTGTTGCGCTACAGCTTCGGTAATAATAGCGGCGAGATCGTCACCCGCCGCAATTTCAGGCATTCCGATCAGGGGAACTATCTGAACCAGGGGGTGCACGGAAGATTTCTATCACACTATGGCGCGGAGTTCTTGGCGTATCGTTTCAGGTTTGCAACTGAGTTACAGCGAGGCTGGAATTCGAAATCGAAGTGCGGGGCCGTCTGTTCCGCACGGCCCTGACGCTCGTTCGTCACGCCCATTCGGCGGAAAGCTTATTTCGAACCTTCGACTTGGAGATTATTCGTTACGGAAAAAACATTCGGAACGGAATTCGCCTGAAGGCCCGCCACGTTCTTGTCCGTTTCGCTGGACACGAAACCCTCCAGGGTCACGTGACCATTCTTCACAATGATATGGATGGATTGCAAGTTCCCCACGCCATATCTTTGGAGCGAAGGCTGCGAGTAAATTTTTCGATATTCTGCAAAACGAATCTGGTTATCCATAGGACCATTCGGAAGCACTTCAATCTGGTTATCGACTTTCTCGACGCCCTCGATGTGCTTCACGGCCGCATCCGCGTCAGACTTAAGAGAAGGATTAACAACCTGTCCTTTCAGCGTCACCGTATATCCGTTGACGGTATATTGAAGACTGTCGAAGACGGTGTACCACGGCAGCAATAATAGCTGATGGCGTACTTCCTGGTTCAGCCAAGCCGAGTACCGCTGGCTTCCTTTTTCCGGAGGATTCTCATGCTGCCTTGCTTGTGCTATTTCTGCTCCGAATAGCAGCAGCACTAACATGCTGAGCAGGAGTGTTTTAGCGAACCGTACCATTGATTTTCTCCATGAGTTCAATTCGACACCAGAAAGGTCCAAATCCACATCTCAGCATATGGTTCGCGGCTCTCAACGCGCAATCCAGAAAGCGAGGTATTTACGAACCGGAGAAAACCTTAGTGTCGGCGCTTGGCCCTCGCCACCTCTCGTTAGCTTGGACGCGCAGCTAGTTCTGTGAATTGTTGAATCTGCACGATTGCATCACCGAGCGTCGTCACAATCAAATCTGACTCGCGGATTCGAAGCAAGGTTCTCATGTTGTCGACTTCTCCATCGTAACCCCACAGCCCGACCCCGATCTGACACTTGGTAAACCTCGATCGGGCTCGCTTGTAGAGCCGCCGGATGGAAGAAATGCTAAACGGAGGGAGCGCCGAAATGTAAAGAATTCCACACCCTTGCTCACCAACTTCATCGAGCATATCTGCATGAGACCCCAGCGCAATAGAATGAGCGTCATACCCGGCGCGAAGAAAGAGGTGAGCGAGCATCATGCCGGCGATTTCATCGCCTTCGTCGCGCGTTGCCAGGCAGCAAACTGAAATGGTCGGTGCATTGGCTGATCTGTCCGCCAAAATTTGTTCCGCGGCATTGATCGGCAAGGAAGCGTCAGCCTGGACATTTTCCTTCGTGTAACGAACTGCGAGATTTTCGACAATTTCTTTAAGCTCTTGGAAAAGATATCCCCTCCTATCGCCACTGAATCCACCATCACGCTTGTTTCTTTCAACCAGGATCAAAACAGGGATAAAAACTGAATCGTACAGATCGCGCAAAGGTTTTTCACGCAAGCATTGCTCAATCACTCGTTGTGCCTCATCTGTGTCCATGGCGCTCAAGCTCTGATAGAGCTGTACGTCAGTTGCCAGGACGCTCTTATCCCCCAGTAGCACGCTCAAAAACTCGAGTTGCGGAATATAGTGCCCCATGACAACCAAACAGACTGTCAATGGCGTCGATACTAATAGACCCACCGGCCCCCACAGCGCAGTCCAGAAAACGGCAGCAACAAGAATCGCTAATGATGAAATTCCCGTATGCGCCGCGTATAGTATTGGTTCAATAAAGTAGCTGGCGAGCGCCTCGAGGGTCGCGAATGCGCCCAAGGTAAGTAGCGGGCGCGTCCATCCGTCGAAGATCGCAAACGACAGAATGATCGGCAGCGCCGCTCCAATTAAAGTTCCCACATACGGGATGAATCGGAGAACCCCAGCAAGAACGCCCCAAAGCAATGCGTTCGGCAGTCCAATGAAATAGAGCACGACCGCGATCACTGCTCCGAAGCACAAGTTCACCAGTGATTGCAGCCACAGATAATGCACTACGCGGTTGGCAGCTTCGCCAAACGCCTGCCTGGTTACGTGTATTCGGTTCAAACCCGCAATAGTGAAGAGCCGGTCGCGCAGATCTTCGCGCCTGAGGAGAATGAAAGTCGTGAAGACGATCACGATGACAATAGTGGCTAGTGGGCCCAGCAGCGGCCCCAAGAGCGCCCTCAACGATCTCTGGTTGTTTACCACCTCCACGGCAATTGGCCGCCGCGTTGTTTCTCTCGACGATGGAGCGCTCGGGCCATTTGCAGTTCGAGCACCGGTCTGAGATTGCGAATTCGGCGAAGACGTTTCTATCGTCCGCGACAACTCGGATCCCAGTTGATTGACGGTAGACGCGGCTTTCCCTAATCCGCCATCTCTTACGCCGCGTATCGCCTCGATTTTTTTGGATATGCTATCGCGGTAATCGGGGATTTCGCCCGCGAGGTGGATAGCCTGTTTGCCCACTACCCATCCGAACGCGGCCAACAGGAATATTGTGCTCAACACCGCGACAATCACCGGCCCCGTTCTTCCGAAGTGCCACCGCTCCAATTTTTGGACTGCTGGAGCCAATAAGAAGGACAGCAGGATTGCCAAAGATATGGGGACCAGGACAGCGCGGGCAAAGTAAAGTGCGGCAACGCATATGACTGCGGTGACGACCGGAGGGAAAGACGCGCGCTGTTCGTTAGAACCGGACGAGTTCATGGTATCTTCAGCCAGTAGTTAGATTGAGTGGACTCCGGTTAAGTGACCATCCAGGCCCGCGAAATGATTTTGATCGTTGCGCCTCGCCTAGTACCCGAATTTCTCATCCTCGCTACAGCTTTCACTCGATTGTTGCAGGGCCACTGCGGCCTTTAGTCTCGAAATGTTGGCCTGCCCCGAACCCCCGTCCTTTCGCCGGGTCAAGTAGAGCACCACCAACCTCGGGAGGTACAAATGAAACAAAACACGTTGAAAGAACTGTACGTTAACGAGTTAAGAGACTTGTATGATGCCGAGCAACAGCTCGTCAAGGCGCTCCCCAAAATGGCCAAGACTTCAAATTCGAGTAAGCTTCGCAATGGCTTCGAGGAACATCTGGAGCAAACCAAGGAACACGTGAAACGCTTGGAACAAATCCTCAATAGCCTTGGCGAAGCCGCCAAAGGCAAGAAATGCAAGGGTCTGCGTGGCATCGTCGCTGAAGGAAGTGAAGTGCTCGGCGAGGATTACGACGGGGACGTGAAAGATGCAGCGCTCATATCGGCCGCGCAAAGAGTGGAGCATTACGAGATTGCCGCGTATGGCACGGTTCATGCCTTCGCGGAATTGCTCGGAGAGAACGAGGCTTCTTCACTCCTCAAGCAAACGTTGACTGAAGAAAAAGAGACAGACGAAAAGTTGACACAGCTCTCTCAGGATATCAATCCGCAGGCTCTGAAAAGCGGTTTTGGTGTGGTCGGCGATGAGCGGATGAAACCGCTACACAAAACAGCCAAGGCCGGTAGCACGCGATAATCCTGCGGCGGCTACACCGGGGAAGACTGGCCGGAGTATGCTTATGCTTCAACAAGGCTCATTCCAATGCTCCTGCTGATTTTAGTTATCGTTCTGTTGATCATGCTTTTTGGCAGTCTTCCCACTTGGCCGCACAGCAGATCGTGGGGCTATTACCCTAGCGGAGGGATAGGAGTTGTCCTCATCATTTTGATAATTTTGTTTCTCTTCGGATGGTTATAGTTCCGCGGTGTTCGCATAGGGTTTTGTCTTGCCTCAATATCCGTAGTCCCCGGTATTGTTAAACTGGCTCTCCTATTCTAGCGTTGGTGTTCGCAGCGCCGTTTTTACCGTCACATAAGGGGTCACTCGAATGGCAGGAAAGAATCCCGCACTTTTCGGCATCTATCTGAACTTTGGCTCTTTGCAGAATTCCATGGATTGTCTGAAGGCTATCGGTGTTAAGGCCAATGACATCGCAATTCTCATGTCTTCAACGGCTTCGCAGGGCAAACCGGGACAATACAATTCGCGAGCTTCCCTGCCCAGCTTTTTGGCCTCTACAACACGGATTAGCGTTCCCGTCTCTGGCGTCCTGATAGACACCTTAATTAGCCTTGGAATGGCCGTGTACGATGCGGAACGCTATGAAAGTCGCGTCCAAAACGGCGGAGTGCTGATGTACATAAGATGCCTGAGTCCCGCGTGGATTGATCGCGTCGGCGAAGTACTAAAACAGACGGGGGCGGAAGACGTTTCGTTCAGCCGGGACGCGAGGGCGCAGATTCATTCGGCTCATGTCGAACCCTATGAACCATCCTTGGGAATTACCGGCAACGGTGCTCTGTTGATGCAAGACGCTGGAAGGCACGTGTTAACGCCAACTGAACGCTAAGCTGAGGCCGGTTTGGCGGGGAACTCGCTTCGGAGGCCTGAATGGCGGCATCCAACTCAAGTGTACGTAGCGCGTGCTCCAAGTGCGGCTGCAGAAGAATCCGTCGCTCTCATCGAATTGGGCTTTTTGAACGCATTCTGCTGAGTGCTTTTTGCGTTCGTCCCTATCGATGCCCTGATTGCGATAACCGCTTTTACCGGTACGACGGTGCCTCCCCAGCGGCCCTGCCCAAGCAGTCCGCCGTGCGGCGCTGATCTCGATCTAACCGTTATCCTTCCCGGGTCAATTCTTTGCGAATATTCGGCTCATATCGAGCTTGAACGATGGTTTCTCGCGCGTCCCCGTAATTGTGATGGGCAAAACAGCGCCGGCGTCTTTCGATTCAAACAACGGGTCAATCATCTTCAGAAATAAGGACTTCGCCCCTCTGGTTGTTTGCGATAGCTTTGCCTGAAGGCGCAGGGTTCCCTTGAAGTCGAGGTTCCCCGCGTTCAAATCATATGTCCCATGCAGAAGGACTTTCGCGCCGGACACCTCGAAAGCGAGATTTGAAAACCTGGCGACGCCACGTCGCAACGTGAAATTTCCCTGTAGGCTCGATACAGCCGTGTTATCGTCCGTCGAATTCGGTTTTCCGCGGCCGCGCCGACTTAAGGCGTTAACTTTTTCCTGAACGGTATTCTTGGAGAAGCGGACTGTGCCTAAACCGAATCTGCCGTTCAAACGAAGCCTCTCGCTGATATCCACTTTGTCCGCGTTGCGCGACGGCAACGCAAATTTTGTTTTCAGGTTCACGTTTCCCGTCATCAATGGTTTGTCTGAGTTCACTACGAGCCGCAGCAAGTCTTCGATTCGCGCATCTTCCGCCGTGACGTCCAGCACGATCGTGCGCCCGGCATCGCCGGGCATCTTCGCCACCTCGCCTCTGCACAACAGCGAAGAGTTCGGCAATTGCGCATCGACGGAATTCAAAATGGTATTTCCATTTACTCCGTCCACGATGGCATTGAACTCCGTATTTAGCGGCGTAGGGTGTTTGCTGACTGTAAGCGCGAAATCGGGCGTCTGAGTCTTTCCCTGAACCTGGACATAATCGAGAACTCCGCTGAACATTCCCTGCGAAGACAGGAATCCAGAAATGCCTTTGAATGTAGCGAGGTTAGCCCGTGAGAAAGTGTACGTGCCCTTCACTGGCGTTTGGCTCGGCTGCTCGCCGTCCCAAGGGCCAAATTGGCCACGCGTTTGAATTTCTCCCGCGGGCCTCGGATTTGTTAGCGTCGCGTAGAATTCCGTGGGCTTTTCCGGTTGGAAAGACACGACATTGAGTTGATGAAGCAGGAACGTGAGTGTCGGCTTGTCATCTTTCCGCAAAATATCCAGTTCCGCGTTCGAAGCGGTGATTTCATCGATGATGAAGTTCGCATGGACCGGAGCCCTTTTCTTGGCTGATTCCTTGTTGGGCGTAATATTGAGATGCAACCCCTCGAGGCGCAGAACATGGAAATGAGCCGGCCGTTTGGATAATCCGAGCCAATGTGCGTCCAGAAGGAGCTCTCCCGTCCAACTGAGGTCGAGAGAAAATTTCCTCACGGCCATGAGTGGCGGGACGTCTGTTCTTCCTCGGTATCTCAGCGTCAAGCCGGTGCCCTGTATTCGCAATCGCGGAAGCACCGATACGTCCAGCGTATCAAGGTGCAACTCGCTCCTGAATCGATTGCGCATCACGCTTTCCGCTTTGCGCTTGAGGTAGGCATTGAGCGGATGCGTACGATGCGCCCAGATCCCGACAGCGAGAGCAAAAATAGAGACAGACACCAGAGCCGCTGCGAGGTATCTCTTCGTTGAAACCTTCATTGGACCACGTCGAATTTCAGAGACTTGCCGCACCCGCAAACGCCAGCCATCCTTCCAGTTAACTGCAGATTGCGTAGCGCGGGCAATACCGTGAACTATTGAGAATTACGCCTGGCCTGAACGTAGCCATGCCACTTTTGGAGTTGTTATGGATGCGCTTCGTCTGGTGGAGGGTTACGTAGAGCATTACAACAACATGCGTTTGAACAGCGTCATCGGCCACATCACGCCAAAGGACATGCTCGCCGGGCATCAGCAGGAAATTCAGGCCGAGCGGCATCGGAAGTTGGTCCCATGAATCTTTTTCGTTGGTCTTTCCGTATAGCTCCCTGATAACGAGAGAAGGAACCCGGTACCTGGGCGGGAGCGCAACTCAGAACCCTGCATCGCTTTTCCGTGGGAGGTTGACATGCACGATACAAAGGAGCGGTTGTCTATACTGTGGATCTTCGCGTTACTCAACTACCTGTATGCCGACGTTGTTGCCCTGTTCGCTATTGCTGGCTCGCGAAATTCATTCGAGCCTCTCTCCCCATGGGCTCTGATGGGCTCAGCGGTCTTGATGGAAATACCCATCGCCATGATTCTGGCATGCCGACTGCTGCCGTTTAGAGCGAACCGGCTGGCGAATATCATCGCGGGTGGCATTGTGACCCTTGTAAACGGTTTCCTGACCTTCGTTCCGCCTCTGGCCGGATGGGGCAGACCGCCCGCTTTTGCCGAGTACTTATTCTTCGCAACGATTGAGACAGTGTGCACTTCGGTTATCATCTGGCAGGCGTGGACTTGGTCAGAGGCGAAGCCAGCAGCTGGTTCGGAGCGCGTCGTCGGCCATCCGCTAGGAACGGCGCGATAAAAAAGTGGTATCCTCCGCGCAATGCAAGACCAGGGCGCTCCAGTCTAACAAGGAGATATCGAATGAAACAGAACGTTACGTTAACCGTCGCGTCTCTCCTCTCGATCCTCTTCATGACGTTTCACACGGCGGACGACATCGTCCGGGGAATGGAGCCAGGGACGCTTTTTGACCTCATTGTGCTGCCCATTTTAGTCCTCTGGCTGTACGGAACGCTGGTGCTGGCCGGAAAGCGATCGGGATACGTCATCATCCTCCTCGCGTCGCTCCTTGGGTTGCTCGTCCCTTACATCCACATGAAGGGGGCGGGAGTTGGCGGCACGATTGCCAAGTCCAGCGGAGCCTTCTTCTTCATCTGGACCCTCATTGCGCTCGGCGTGACCGCGCTATTCTCGGTCGTTCTGTCGGTGCGCGGGTTATGGGGGTATCTGCCACGGCGGACGGACGTGCACTCTGCGAGACGCAACCATGCTCAGGGATAGCCTAGTGGTCGCATCGATGCCTTGAAAATCCCCGCCCGAAGGGGCGAAATACTCTGCGGAGGGATCGTTTATCCGGGCCCTGGATAGGAACGGAATGGCTATGTGACTTGTTGCGAATCGGAATGGGTCGGGATCCCAAACTTGAGATTGAGTGGGTTGCACTGGGACTCGCGAGTACGATCCCGATCACCGTTCCGATTCATTTCATTGATTCTGGATCTACCTATTCTGACGTGAGCCGCTGCCCTTGCAGTTTTTCTCGTGCTCCCTCAACTCACTGGACGACTCGAACGACTTGCCGCATTCGCTGCACTTATGTTGGTTAGATTGACCTGCCATGGATTCCTCCTTCCAAACTCTACACGCCAGAATTGGCATGCATTATGCGGGTTGTAAAACGCTTTTAAGTCTAGGTGTGTCGGGATGCGCCAGCAATCCAGCGTTCCGTGTATATCCGTATACGCGGGTGCCTGTAAGGGCCGCCACTGGGTGCATTTGGGGGTTTTCGATCCGAAGGTCAGCCGGTAAAGTAAGTTCTCAGCTCGTCCATGAAGGGCGCCCGCACTGCTCCTCTTTGACCCCCAGAGTTATTGGCGGTTGCGCTCCAATAGCCAGAACAGTAAGAGATAGTTTCTTATGGTGTGGGTGATAAGGAAGTTTTCCTTCACGTGATCGTGACCCGCTTCTCCCAGTCTTTGAGCCAACGCTGGATTTGAAAGCAAGTAACGGATTTGGTAGGCACATCCCTCTACGGAATGGACGAGCATTCCGGTGAGCTTATGAAATACTTGGCGGAAAATTCCACCAACCGCGGATGCGACAACGGGCTTTTTCTTCCAAAGCGCTTCCGTCACCGTCAATCCAAATCCTTCTCTCAGCGACTTTTGAACCACAATCGTGGAGGCCCGCTGCAACGCGTTGATCTCCAGGTGGCTCCAGGGAGGTAAATTCAGCAGAAAAATGTCGCTGTCGTCTCTGGCGGCCTCCTGAACCTCGGCATACACGACTGATCCTTCGGGATCATCGGTCGCTCCGCCCCCGGCCAGCACCAACTGGCAGTCCTGATACTTTTTCACCATCTTGTACGCTTGAATCACCCCGAGCGGGTCCTTCAGCCGGTCGAACCGGGATATTTGACTGACGATTGGTCTCGACGCATCAATTCCGAACTTGTCGACAACGCTACGAACGAATTCCGGTTCGAGCTCGCGATTCTTATCAGCCAAGGGATCAATGGTCGGAGCTATAAGGTACTGCGGGATTGGCAGCGCATGCGTAAATGCCGCCGAAGAGAACATCGAGGCGTCGAATTTCTCCACAAACGGCCGAAGAAATTCCCAGACCCGTTCATTGGGCTGCGACAAGTCAATGTGGCAGCGCCAGATCCAATGACTGTGTTTTCCTTCGCGCGCCCTCACCAACGGCAAAGGCTGTGGGTCGTGAATCACCACAAAGCTTTCGCCGAACTCCATTCGCTTCCGATTTTCTTCGTTCGTTGCAAGGAATAGGTCAAACCATTCCGGCCGGTCTTCATACGCCAGTCCGTGGAGTGCGTTGTGAAAGGCCTTTGTGACCGAGAAGAACGCCTCTCCGCCAGTGATGACATCCCATTGCGTCGGCAATCCCACTTCCTGAAACAGCGGAACCGCTCGATTGAGAATCTCGGCCACTCCGCCGCCCACTGCGGTAGAGTTCACCATCTTCACGGTGCGGTTTTTCAGAGATTTCGCCAACGCCCACAGCTCGTCGATTTCGGGCTGTCCAACGATGCTGGCGTAATCCTTGAGAGGCGGTACTGATGTCTGGACCGGAGCCTGACTGCTCATCGGTTGATCCAGGGCCGAATACATTCAAGGATTCCATCTCGGACGCCCTGCAATGTATTCGTATAAAAATCCACGCGATCAATGCGTGCGGCGAGCTCTGGAAAACCGAGTTCTCGTTCGATCCAGTGGGAAAAATCATTTGTCCGTAAATGCAGTCTTAGGCGGGAATTCACGAAATGAAAATGGAGGGACTGCACGCTCAACCGTCGAATGCCTTCTGACAATTCCGTCAAATTAAGTGCCCGCATCTCCAACGGCAGGGCAATTTCCCGCGTTTCAGAAAAATAGAAGGGTTCAAAGGCGGGCCGGTCACTCGATCGCGGCCGCCCGTGCAGGTAGCTGTCAATTGTATGCACCAAGGCGGAGCGAAGGTCTTCTATCGCCACGAATTGCCGGACATCAATTCCTCCCAGCCGCTCTGCGAGTTCGTGTTCATTGCATGCCGCCATCGCCCACTGCGCAAAATCGCTCGAATAGGATGTGTAATGGTGCATGGAAAGGCTGTGGAATGTGTGGCAGAAAATCGAAGCTTCCGATACTTTGGCAATACCTTGCGACAAATCCCGCAACGTCGTTGGCCGGTCGTGGCCAATGCATATCAGATATGAAGCGGCGACGAACTGGAATGGCTCTTTAGCTTGCTTCATGGACTTGTTCAATAAACCCGATTTCGCAAGAGCTCGCAGGCGAATTGACACCCGCAGACTTTCAGATGCAAATCACCGTCGCTGCGTCGCCCACTCGCAACTGCGAATCAAAGGCCGGAACGAGTCTATGATACGCATCACTCCCGTTCCGGCCATTCGATCAAAGACCACAAACTGCCGCGACGAGCCTTACCGATCCTTGGTCTCAGTTCGTGAACCCTGCGGGGACGCCTTATCCAGCAATGAAACCAGCTTCTCGGCCGCTTCTGGAGTTTGCGCGCCATGGCCCATCACGATATCCTGAGCATCGACCTTGTGCCCGTATAGTTGTTCGTTTCCTTCATTGTCCGGATGCAAGCTGGCACCTTGCAAAGAAACGCCAGCGAAAAGGCCGCGTGAACGGGAGTATGTGAGGATCTCCGCCCGCATATACGCATCCGTGGCAGCCTCGGCAGAACGCCCCACTGGTCCAGCCGCCGCGGAAACGCCGGCTCCGAGTTTGACTTTGCTATGCAGCAAGCTGGTTGCGCCGTGGTCGTTCATCACCAACAGTACGAAATCTGTGGCCGAGCCACCAATCTGAAATCCAAGGCTCCCGCCTTCCAGTACCATCATTGAGGGCGCGCCCCACTCCCCGCTAAAATGTTCTCCGGAGCGGCACACCATCGCCCCGCGGCCGTAACTACCTCCAACCACGAAGGCCGCCTTGACAACGGACGGAATCACAACAACACACTTCGCCTTGTTCAGCAAGTCCTGCGGTATATTGTCCGGAATATTTAGAACTTCGCTCAACACCTGCCCTGCGTTTTGCAGCCGCTGTTCTTGTTTTGATTTGTCGTTATCAGCCGCCGTAACGGTTGTTGCCACCAGCAGAATTGCAATCAATAAGCCATAAAGACTTTTCATTTCCTTCATACCTCCTCCTGCCAAGATTTGGGTCTGTTCTACCTGGGATTTCGCGGCATTGCGTTTCGGGTATGCCTGCCCATATTGTTCCGGCGCGACTGCTGGCCATCAATACATGCTGTCGCGTATTTCATTAGGCAGATCACCTGACCCGTCAATGCCATTCTTGGGCGAATGAATGGCGAAAAATGAACGGCTAAGGTCCCGCAGATAGTGCCGAAAAAAGCTGGTCCAGCCTGTAGTGCTACGGACTTGCCAAGCTAATTCGAGGCAGGGGAGTATCGCAATCCGGCATTACCCCTAATTACCGCTCAGCATTTCCTTTACGGGCGAACTCAAGCAGTTCCGGGAGCGCCTTAATTCCCACTCAACGGATACAGCAACCTCCGCCGAAAGCTACAGCATGCCTCGGATAGACCCAATCCGTCCCTTGGGTTACGGTGCTCATGGAAGTAACCACGTATCAGTGAAGGAAAAATGGACTGTCTTTTTTTTACCTTCATCTCTACTTACCGGTCGCCCCGCCTCGAGATTCTCCTTGAGGCTCGCGATTCACATCATCGCTCCGCGAGTATGCTGACTCGTTTAATAAACGAGGCGGGGAGACCGTCCAAACAAACCAGCATAGTGTCCGTCGCTGCTGCGCGAACAGCTCGCAGCTTTCTCGTCACCAGTCCAACTCCCATTATTCAAATCCAGATCCCACTTGCGGATGTCACGAGGTAAGTCCTGTGCCAAACGACCGTAGAAATTTAGAATCAACCGTGTCAAGCGAAACTTCCGGAGAACTGGATTCGATCGATGAATCCCTTCTTGTAGCACAAGCGCAGGCCGGCGACAGTGCGGCCTTCTCGAAACTCATCCGGCCTTACATGCGGAAGGCTTATCACGTTGCTCTTAAAATCACTGCCAATCGCGAAGATGCTGAGGATGCAGCGCAGCAAACTTTGCTGAAAGCATATGCCCACATCGATCAGTTTCACGGAGACGCCCGTTTCTCAAGTTGGCTGATCCGGATCGCCATCAATGAAGCCCGCATGAAGGTCCGCAAACGGCGTTCCGAAGACTGCTATCTTTCGTACGACGTCAGCACTCCGGGACGCGGCCCCAGCACGATCGAAATGCTCTGCGCCGGGGAATCCTCTCATCCTGAGGTTTTGTACGCCAAAACGGAAACTCAGCGAGTACTTCGCGAAGCCATTGGTGGCCTTCGCAGCTCTTCGCGTGTCGTCGTGTGGCTTCTTGGATTGCAGGAACGGCAGACGAAAGAGGCGGCCAAGATTTTGAATCTCTCTGAGTCTGCTGTGAAGACGCGGTTCTTGCGGGCCCGACAGCAATTGCGCGAATGCCTGACGGAGCGCATGTAAGCCGGGCCGGCCAGCGAAATCAGCACCCAAAGAATGCCGGGAGTGTACTGATATGACCGCTTTCCAGGCGGCAACGCGTCGTGAAAAGCCCCATCGCGATCATCCCGCGCCTACCGCTCAGTCCGCTCATGGACACCTCGATTGCGTTCACGGCTCACGGCGTGAGCATTGCGAGTCTGCTGTCGAGCCACTGGCGCTTTTCGCGGAGTCGTCGGCGTCCCTGCGCTGCTTTCGGGAAAATGTGATGGATTCCTTATTTCCGGTTTGCACAACCACGCGCTCTAAGGAGAAAATCATCCAGGTTCTGTAACGAACGCCGAAGCCTTCACCAGCAGGCTCTTTGAATTCTCGCCCAGTCTTTATTTCAGTCCATTTCTCAGGCACGAACCCTCAGGGAGGAAAAACCATGAGACGCACATTTCTTTGCCTTGTTCTAGCTTTGTTCGCCGCTCCATTCGCGTTCGCCCAGGCCAGGGGAGGCGACCACGTTGAGGCCGGAATTTTTGTCGATTATTTTCGCCTGAATCCACCGGATTCGAACTTTGCCGGCCTGGGAGGGCGGCTCGGCTTCAACATCAGACCTCACATCCAACTCGAGGCCGAGATGAACTACGACTTCGATCGCGTGTTTACAGAGGGATTTAATTCGGGTGGTTCAGTCACTGCTACTCAATCCAACCTGCGAATTCTTCACGGAATGTTCGGACCGAAGCTTCAGACTGGCTCGGGCGCCGTACGTCTTTTCGCCACAGTCAAAGGCGGCTTCATCAATTTTAGGTTTGATCCTCGTTCACCATCGTTTTCGGGCTTTACCAGCAGCGTGGAAGGGCTTCGCGACAAAAATGTTGACGGCGTTCTGTATCCCGGTGTCGGTGCGGAAGCCTTTCTCGGTCCCATTGGACTCCGCCTCGACGTCGGTGACGAAATCTTTTTTAACAACGGGACCCACAACAACCTCCGCGTGACCTTCGGTCCCAGCATTCGCTTTTAGCTGTGGGCGGACCAATCCACGGCTGCGGCCCGCTCACACACGTGTGCCGAGGTATGTGGC
>DASZCH010000180.1:0-34170 GCA_035943235.1 Candidatus Acidiferrales bacterium | reverse complement strand
CCGCGTTCTCACAGAACTCGGCCGCCAACTCGATTTTGCCGTCGAACCCATTTCGCCCGTCATGATTCGCGGCGCCATCGCCTCCAGCTCCGTGATTCGCACCGCTATCCGCGCCGGGAAAATGCCCCGAGCCGCGCGATTTCTTGGACGCCCGTTTTCGCTCGCCGGCGAAATCCGTCCCGGCACGGGCACAGGCCGCCGGTTCGTTTTCCCGACGCTCAACCTCGCGACCAAGCAGGAATGCCTGCCCGCCCACGGCGTCTATGCCACGGACACGCTTCTCGATAACCGCATCTACCGTTCGGCCACGAACGTTGGCGTGCGGCCCACCTTCGACGGCACGCACCTCACCATCGAAAGCCATCTTTTCAATTTTTCAGAGGAGGTTACTTCCGGCCCACTCGAAGTCCGCTTCTGGCATCGCCTTCGCGACGAACAAAAATTCTCAGGCCCCGACGCCCTGCGCGCGCAGATTCAACGCGACCTCGCCCGCGCCCGCAAATTCTTCGCCCGCCTCGACTCCGCTCGACTGAACTCCGCCCAGGGTGCGCATCCACCCAGCCATTAGGACTTCTGTCGTTGGAATTTTCTGCTTTTGAGGAATCACTTGCAGTTTTTGCAGTACCCGCCAACTTCCGTGCGTGACACTGTGATGCTCATCCCGCAGTCCTGCTCAATCTGCTGCTTGAGCTGCTCGTAAAGCTCGCTCTCGAATTCGCGCACCTTCCCGCACCGCAAACACGCCACGTGGATGTGATCACGCGGTCCGTGACTCTCATAAAAATGCCTGTGCCCGCGCAAATGCAGCAAATCCAATTCGTCAATCAAGCCGTGATGCTTCAATAAATCGAGCGTCCGGTAGACGGTTACACGTGTAATGCGCGAATCGATTTTCTGCGACCGCGCGAGAATCTCCCCCGCGTCCAAATGATGCGGAGCCGTATCCATCACCTGCAACACGACGCGGCGCTGCCGCGTCAGCCGAATCGATCGAGCAGCAAGCTGCTTCTGCAGTTGGCCTGGTTTTTCCTGAACGTTGATTCGTTCGCCGGTGGAGACCCGGCGTGCCGCGGTAGGAGCCATCTTAGTGGCCAGGCAACAGCCTGACCACATCATAGTACATCACGAACCCGAAGACGGCGAGCAGGAACACCAGCCCCACCGTGACAAAACGCTCTTTCACCGCGATGCTCAGATCGCGCCGCAGCGAGCCTTCAATCGCCAGCATCAGCACATGCCCGCCATCCAGAATCGGGATCGGAAGCAAATTCAAAATTCCCAGGTTCACGCTGAGGAATGCCATGAAAATAATGTACTCAGCGAATCCCAATTTCGCCGCCTGCACCGACACGCGCACGATTCCCACCGGTCCGGCCAAATCCTTGATCGAAACGCGCCCGGAGAACAATCCTCCCAGCACGGAGAAAATGTCTTTCGTGATCGTGACGTTCTTTCCCCACGATTCTTCGGCCGCCTTGAAAAATGGATACGCCTCTCGAATCGTTTCGCCTGGGCCGAAATTGGCTCCGATCACCCACCGCTTGCCCCCACCGTCTCCTGGGTCCTGGTACACGGGAGTCATCGACATCTGGAATTCCTTGCCGTCGCGCCTCACTCCAACCGCCACTGGTTTGCCTTCCGATTGCTTGATCGTGGCCATCAGGATGTCGCGATTGGCCAGCGGCTCTCCGTTGACCGACACAAGTTCGTCGCCCCCATGCAACCCGTTTTTCGCCGCCGGATCACCTGGCGTCACCGAGTCCACTTGCACGCGCTGTTTCGGGCACCCAAGTATATTGAAGCCGTCCCCCAAATCCTGCGGAACCGTCACTTTTACCGGAACCGTCGTACCGCCGCGCTCGATGTCGAGCGAAAGCTCGTGTCCCGGCGTAATCGAAGGAACTGACAGCGCCTCATCCCAGTTCGAAACTTTCGTGCCGTCGATCGCGACAATTCTGTCTCCGGCCTTGATCCCCGCTTTCGCCGCCGGCGATTTCGGAATCACTCCCGCCACTTGCACCGGCTGGTGAACATACGCCGGCGTCGGCACGCCCACATTGTAGAGGCCCCACAGCAGGACAAATGCCAGCACGAAATTCATGAACGGCCCGGCGAGAATAATAAACAGCCTTTGCCAACGCGACTTCGCCAAAAATTCATCCGGCGCGCCGGAACGTTCTTCCGCCGGATTATCCCCCGCCATTTTCACGTACCCGCCCAGCGGGAACACGCTAATCCGGTAGTCCGTGGGCCCGCGCCGCCAGCCGAAAATCCGGTTCCCGTAGCCCAGTGAGAACACATCCACGCGCACGCCACAAATCCGCGCCGCGACGAAGTGCCCCCACTCGTGCACGAACACCATGATTCCCAAGCCAATAATCGCGGCGACGATTCCCACCCATGTATGCGACATCACGTTAATTCTTCCTTTTCTCGATTTCTTCCCGCGCTATCCGGCGCGCTTCCTTGTCCGCTTCGAGCACGTCATCCATCGACTGGAACTTCACGCGCGGCATTCGCTCCAGCACTCGTTCGATTACCTTCGGTATCCCGGTGAATCCCAGCCGTCCTTCCAAAAACGCCGCCACGCTTTCCTCGTCCGCGGCGTTCAACGCGCACGGCAGAGCGCCTCCCTGTTCCATAGCTTCGCGCGCTAACCTTAAACAGGGAAATTTTTTAATCGGTACCGGCTCAAAATCCAGTTTCCTTAGACTTTTCCAGTCCAGCGCTACTCCATTCGATGCCACTCGCTCCGGATAGGTTAGCGCATATTGGATCGGCATGCGCATATCGGTTGGGCCAAGCTGTGCCAGAATTGAACCATCCACAAACTCCACCATCGAATGAATCGTCGACTGCGGATGAATCACCACATCAATCTGGTCGGGCCGCACGCCAAACAGCCATCGGGCCTCGATTATCTCAAAGCCTTTATTCATCAGCGTCGCCGAATCCGTCGTGATTCTCTTCCCCATCTTCCAATTGGGATGCGCCAGCGCCTGCTCTGGAGTCACATCCTTGAATTTCGACGCAGGAGTCTTCCGAAACGGCCCGCCCGATGCCGTCAGCACCAGCTTCTTCACTTCACGCCGCTCGCCTGCCCGCAAACATTGGTGAATCGCGTTGTGCTCGCTGTCTACCGGCAACACGGCTTTGCCCTGTTTCTCGGCGGCGGCCATCACCAATTCGCCCGCCGCCACCAGCACTTCCTTATTCGCCAACGCCAGATTCTTTCCTTGCTGCACCGCTTTGTATGTCGCCGGCAGTCCCACCACGCCCACGGCAGCCGAAAGCACCGTTTCCGCATCCGGATGCGTCGCCACCCGCTCGATCCCATCCGCGCCGCAAAGTATCTCCGGCAGCGGCTCGACCTTCATCGCCGCGAGCCGCTCGCGCAGCGCTTTCGCGCCTTCGCACGTCGCAACGGAGACAATCTTCGGCCGATGCTTCGCCGTCTGCTCTGCGGCCAGCTGCACGTTGCCGCCCGCGGCTATCGCCACCACCTCAAATTTTCCAGGTAGCGACTCCACCACGTTCAGGCATTGACGCCCGATCGAGCCCGTCGATCCGAGAATGGAAATTCGTTTCACCAGGTGAGATGTATCACTGCCGGCCCTGCAGGAGCCACCCCGCGGCAAGCCACACTACCGGAGCGGCCAAAATCAGGCTGTCAATGCGGTCCAACATTCCTCCGTGTCCCGGAAGCAGCGCGCCGGAATCTTTCGCTCCCGCGCCGCGCTTATATGCTGATTCTACCAGATCGCCCACTTGTCCCGCGACATTCGCCAGCGCGGCAGTTGCCAGCCACGACATCGCATCGTAATGCAGTCCCCGCGCAAAACAGTATCCGACGATCAGCGATCCCAACATGTTTCCCGCCGCGCCTTCCCAGGTCTTTTTGGGAGAAAGCGCCGGCGCCATCTTGGTTCGTCCCAGGAATTTTCCCACAAAATACGCGAGCGTGTCGCCCGCCCAAACAATCGCCAGCGTGAACAGCACCAGCAGCGAGCCTCGCGTCGCCTGCCCGTCCAGCCGCACCAAATAGCTGAACGGCAGCGCCACGAAAACCAATCCGGCCGCGCTCGCACCGATTCCCGGCAACACATCGGCGATGGGCATGCGGCTCATCACTCCGATGCACGCGCATCCCAGCACAAACAGCAGAATCAGCACCTCCGGCGATTCATACGAGCCCGCCAGCCCGCGAATCACCTCCGTATTCGGCCCCAGCCAACGCACTTCGGTTACGCCCAGCAGCCATTGCACGCCGAACAACACCGCCGTGCAAATCATCGTCCACTCGCGAAACGCCCGCAATCCCATCTGCGCCGTCAGCTTGAAAAATTCCATCATCGCCAACAGCGCCACCGCCGCCGCCACGATTGCCACCACCCATGTGGGCGCCCAATACACCACCAGCACAACAATCGGAATCAGTATCGCTCCCGTCACGATTCGTTTCAGCATCAGTTAGCGCGCCCCATTCCCGCTTCCATGCTGCGAACTCAGCCCTCCATACCGCCGTTCCCTCTGCTGAAAATTTAGGAACGCCTCAAGCAATCGCTCCCGGGTAAAATCCGGCCACAACACGTCCGTGATGTAAAGCTCCGCATACGCAATCTGCCACAGCAGGAAATTGCTCACACGCATTTCCCCACTCGTGCGAATCAGCAAGTCCGGATCCGGCAAACCCGCCGTATACAAATGATCCGAGATCGTCTCTTCGTCCGCCTGAAACGCCGCCATTCCGTTCAACCGCACGTGATCCAAAATCGAGTTGAATGCATCCACCAATTCCGCGCGTCCGCCATAGTTCAGCGCGACAATCAGCTTCGTCCCCGTATTCTGCGCCGTCAGACGCATTGCCTTTTCGATGTCTCTCTGCACCGCCTCGGCCAACTGCGCCGCGCGCCCAATTACGAGCAACCGGATATTATTTCTGTGAATTGACGGCAACTCTTTCTTCAAATATTCGCGAAGCAGCCGCATCAAGAAATCGGTTTCGGCTTTCGGCCGCCGCCAATTTTCGAGCGAAAATGCGTATAACGTCAGCGCCGGCACTTTCAGCCGCGCGCACGTTTCAATCACCTCGCGCGCGATTTTCACGCCCGTGCGATGCCCCGCGATTCTCGGCAAATGACGCCGCTGCGCCCACCGCCCGTTGCCGTCCATGATGATGGCAACGTGCCTCGGCAGCCGTTTCAAATCAATTTGTTCGAGAAGCGCCGCTTCCTCGCGGCTCGTGGACTTCAGCAGTTCCGTGGCTGTCACCAAATTTTACTCGAGGAATTTCCGTTGAAAACGTAGCACAGCAGTACATACCGAAGCAACCGCGCGCCACTCCGATTGCGCTTTCAAAATCAGCCCAGCCCTGCGGCGTTTGGCTTGAAAATCGACGCGTAGGCCAGCACCAGCGTCAGCACAATCATCGCGATGCTGATGGTCCACGCCACCACATTGAATACGGTTCCATTTACGTGCTCGCCCATCAAGCTCTTCCGGTTCACCAGCAACAAAATGAACACCAGCACGATCGGCAGCCATATTCCATTGCCTACCTGCGACAAAAGCAAGATTTTCACAAGCGGCGCCTTCGGCAGCAAAATGATTCCCGCTCCGGCCACAATCAGGGCCGTGTACAACCCGTAAAAAATCCGCGCATCGCGAAACTTATGATCGATTCCCGCCTCGAATCCCAATCCTTCGCAAATCACATGCGCCGTCGAAAGCGGCAAAATCGACGCGGCAAATAGCGACGCGTTCAGCAGCCCAAATGCAAACAGTCCCGCCGCGAATTTCCCCGCCAACGGCGTCAGCGCCTTCGCCGCGTCCGCCGCGTCGGCGATGTGCGTGTGCCCCGTGGCATGCAGAGTCGCCGCCGTGCACACAATGATAAAAAACACGATCGCCATGCAACTGATGCTTCCCACCAGCACGTCCATCCGCGCGTGCCTGTATTGTCGCGGACCCACGCGCTTCTCCACGTACCCCGCCTGCAAATAAAAAAATTGCCATGGCGCGATGCTGGTCCCAATCAGCCCCGTCAGCATCAGCAGGTACGCCCCGTTCGCATGAATATTGGGAATCACCAGCGAGCGGCCCGCCATCAGCCAGTCGGGCTTCGCCAGAAACGCCGACGCCACGTACGATATATAAAAGACGCACGCCACCAGAAATATCTTCTCCACTTGCCGATAAGTCCCGCGTATCACCATGATCCAAACCAGAATTGCCGCAATCGGCACGGCAATGTACTTCGTCACTCCGAAAATCTGCATCGCCGCCGCCACGCCCGCGAATTCCGCCACCGTGTTCGCCAAATCCACGGCCAATCCGGCCACCATCACGAAAAATGTCGAACGGAATCCAAATTCCTCGCGGATCAGGTCGGAGAGCCCTTTGCCCGTCACCACGCCCATCCGCGCGCACATTTCTTCGCTGACGTATAACGCAATCGCTATGGGAATCAGCGACCACAACATCGCGTAGCCGAATTGCGCTCCCACCACCGAATAGGTGTAAATTCCGCCGGCGTCATTATCGACGTTCGACGTAATCAGGCCCGGGCCCACAACCGCCAGAAACAGAGCCAGCCTCTTCTGCCAGTGCCGGCTTTGCCGGCGCGCGTTCGCGCCCCGGGTGCGCCAGGCTTCCAGTCGTCCGCGAATGGCAGTCCAGTTCATTGTTGAGCTTTCTATTTCAGCTTCGCGTGCATCCGGCTCACGATGTCGTCCACCGTGATCGCGCCAATCGGTTGCTGCTCCGTATTCACGACGGTCAAACTTCGCAGATTGTACTTGTCGAAAAGCTCGAATACCTCTTTTTCATCCGCTTCCGGTTCCACCGACACCAGCGGATCGCTCACGAGCGCCGCCATGCGCTGGTCCTTTTCCGCCAGCATCAGTCTGGTCACGGATACAGTCCCCACAAAAACGGCGTGTGTATCGATCAAAATGACTGTGTCGAGCTGGTCGAGCGGCACGTCGTGGAACCGTATGTAATCCACCACTTCGCCGCGCGACGCGTCTTCGCCCACCTGCACGACTTCCGTCGTCATCATACCGCCCGCCGTATTTCCCTCGAATTGCAGCAGGCCCTTCACTTCTTCCGCTTCCCGCTTCGGCATCTCCTTCAGCAGTTCGCGGGAAGTTTCCGGAGGCAAATCCGCCAGCAAATCCGCTGCGTCGTCCGGAGGCATTTCCTCCAAGATATCCGCCGCCCTTCCCGGCTCGAGCCTCTCCACCACTTGCGTCTTCAGCCGTTTGTCGAGTTCGGCAATCACTTCCGCCGCCGCCGTTTCATCCAGTGTCGCGACAACCGAGCTTCTCTCGTCGGGCGAAAGCTCTTCCATCAATTCCGCCAAATCCGCCGGATGCATTTTCGCCAGCTTCGAACTCGTCAGCCGCAGCTTCACTCGTCGCAACGGGTCCGGCTCGATCAAGTTCACGAACTCCCACGGGATCATCTTCGGCGGCAGTTTCGCCTGAATCCGCCGAATCAGCGCCGGCGTTGCGACTCCTTGCAGCAATCGCCCCACCGCGCCCGTCAACCCCACGTCCACCCGCGTAACGCGCAGCTCCACGTTCCCGTTCATCCGCTGCTCGGTCAAATCCACATCGTTGACACGCACCACCTTCCGCCCATGCGTATCAATAATCTGTTGGTCCAGAAGGTCCTTCCCCACCGCCAACCACGATTCGTTCGGCTGGTAATGCTCCAGTTCCTTTTCTCCCACGGTCAGCCGCATCGTTCCCGGCGCCACGAACCCGATCTGGTCGTGCCGCGCCAGTAAAGGCTGATACTTACCGCGCGTGAGCAGCACTCGGCTCACCCGGTTCCCCTGATCCGCCGGTTCCAGGTAGAAATCCTTGACGCGCCCTAAGAAGTTCCCCTGCGCGTCATAGGCTTCAGACCCCAATAGTTCGGTCGCGTGCAACATGTCTCAACTCCTCCTGGTTCGCGCGGGCAAAAAAATACCCGCGGCCGGACTCGTTTCCGACCACGGGCGAAAATCACTCCCGCGCAACTATCCCTGGTCGGATTCGGCCTCCTTGGCCTCAAGCTGCCTCACCGGAAGTTCGCCGGCGACGCCACGCTTGGCGACCCCCGCCAGAGCCACACCACCGGGCTCAGGCAGGCATCGACTCCCCGGATCCTGATTGGACGAACGCTCCAACTCGGTGCGATTCATCTCGTTTCCTTGTTAAAAGCACTTGCAAACTTTGTCAAGCGAAGACTGAACAAACTACTTATTATTTTGCCTTTTGAAGACCATGTTGCCTCGTTTCGTACCTCGTCGCGCGCAGTCCTCCAAATACAACTCAAAATACGAAGCCCCAATGTAGTCCTTATCCCCGTGCCCGAGCGCCCGCGCCGCCCCATCAATCTCCTTCTCGCGGCCCTCCAGTTCCAAAAACGTATCGATGGGCGTTTCGTCCAAGTCCAAATCGAGCCTTGGGAAACTCTTCAACCGGTATCTGGTCCGGTACTTTTCATATTGGAACCATGGCCACAGGCCCAGTCGAGCAAACAGCTTCTGAATCCTGTTGGCATTCTTCACGCGATACTCGATTTCCTCCAGCTCCTTGTATTTCCCGCCGCTTCCGCCTTTCTTCCCGTCCACCATCCCCTTATACGTAATCAGCCCTCCGCCACCCTTCGCATTCCTTCCCCGTTTGCGAGGCTTCCCCGGCCTCCGTGCCCGCCTTTCTCGACGTATCCTGAGGATCGCCTGCATCCTGTGAAACTCGCGCGTGCTCGTATCGTACAGCGTGTTTTCCTCGTAGACGGTGCCCCTGCATTCGGCTCCAAGTTCCCGCAACTTTGTAAGCAGCCCAGCCAAGTCTTCCACCCGCAGCTTTATTTCGACTTCCCTCTTCGTCGTCATCATTCTTCCTGAATGCGGCCCAAACTATACGCGTATTCCTGCCCTCAATCCCTACTCAACTCAAATTTGTTGCTCGCTGTTGCCAAACTCTGTTGCACCCGCGATAATCGTCTCGTTTCCCAACCCAGAAAATGGTCTCCGCATGACCGAACCGACGACGCCCCTGATGCAGCAATACCATGCCATCAAGCGCCAGCATCCCCACGCCCTGCTTCTCTTCCGTCTCGGCGACTTCTACGAACTTTTCTTCGAGGACGCCGTGGCCGCCTCGCGCGAACTCCAAATCACACTCACCTCGCGCAATCGCGAAAAGGGCCAGGCCATCCCCATGTGCGGCGTCCCGTATCACGCCGCCGAAAACTATATCGCGCGCCTGATTCGCGCCGGACACAAAGTCGCCATCTGCGAACAGATGGAAGATCCCTCGCGCACAAAAAAACTTGTCCGCCGCGAAGTCATTCGCGTCCTCACTCCGGGCACCGCCACCGGCTCGCCCTTGCTCGAAACGCGCGAAAATAATTATCTCGCCGCCGTCGCGCGCAACACCAACGGCAGCAGCGGGGCCGTGGGCCTTGCCTTCGTCGAATTCTCCACGGGAGAATTTCGCGCCACCGAGTTCACGGGACCCGCCGCCGAAACGCGCCTTCGCGACGAACTCGAAATCCTCCGACCCCGCGAAGTTCTTCTCCCGCAGGTCACAACTCTCTTCCAACGCGCCGTCGCCCCTGAACTCGACGGCCTGGGCGCCACGGAAACCCGCCTTGACGAATGGGCCTTCGAGCCCTCCTATTCCGAACGCATCCTTAGCGAACAGTTCCGCGTCGCCACGCTCGACGGCTTCGGCCTTTCCGGCCACGCGCAAGCCATTTCCGCCGCGGGAGGCCTGCTCCACTATTTGCGCGAAACTTCCGCGATCTCCGCCACCGATTCCGGGAACGGCACCGCGTCCATGCAGCTTCGTCCCGCGGGCCGCGGCCTCGAACATCTCGACCGCATCGTTTACTACGAGCAGCAGGACGCTCTGGTCCTCGACCACGTCACGGTGCGCAATCTCGAACTCGTCGCGCCCAGCATCGGCGACGACGATTCCGCCACGCTCCTCGCCTCGCTCGACGGCACTGCCACCGGCATGGGCGCGCGGCTTCTGCGCTCCTGGATTCTGCGCCCTTCCATTTCGCTCGACGAAATCTCCGCGCGTCTGGACGCCGTCGCCGAGCTGAAGTCCGCCACCGTCGTCCGCGAAGAAATTCGCCGCGACCTCGACCACATCTTCGACCTCGAACGCCTCACGAGCCGCGTCACTCTCGGCAACGCCACGCCGCGCGACCTGCAAGCTCTTCGCCGCTCGCTCGTAGCGGTTCCTTTACTGCGCGGATTCCTTACGCGTTTCACCTCCGCGCGTCTCACGTCGCTCCATGAACAGCTCGATGAACTGGCCGACGTTCGCGACTTAATCTCGAGCGCCATCGCCGAAGATCCGCCCGCTCAATCCACCGAGCCCGGCATCATCCGCTCCGGCCATAACGCCGAACTCGACGAGCTGCGCACCCTCAGCAAATCGTCGAAGCAAATCATCGCAGCGATGGAAGAGCGCGAACGCAAGCGCACCGGTATCGGCTCGCTCAAAATCCGCTTCAATTCTGTTTTCGGCTATTACATCGAAATCTCGAAAGCGAATCTCCATCTCGCGCCGCCGGATTACGAACGCAAGCAAACTCTTGTCAACGCGGAGCGTTTCACTTCGCCCGAACTGAAAGATTACGAACGCAAAGTCCTCGACGCCGACGAGCGCATTCTTGAAATCGAACGCCGCCTCTATCGCGAGATTCGCGAATCCATCGCCGCGCAAGCCTCGCGCCTGCGCCAAACGTCTTCCGCTATCGCCCAGCTTGACGTTCTCGCGAATTTCTCACGCCTCGCAGGCGAACGCAATTACTCGCGTCCCGCTTTCACTGAATCCGATCCCGGCCGCGCCGTCAACGGCGCTGCTCATCCGAAAGCCCGCGGCGAATTGCTCATCGCCGCTGGACGCCATCCCGTGATCGAAACGCTGCTCGAAACGCGCGGCGAACGCTTCGTGCCCAACGATCTTTATCTCGACGATGTCGCTCAGCCCATCCTCATCATCACCGGCCCCAACATGGGCGGCAAATCCACTTATCTTCGCCAAGCCGCTCTCATTGTCATCATGGCGCAAATCGGCTGCTTCGTTCCGGCCGCCGAAGCGCGCCTGCCGCTCGTTGACCGCATCTTTACGCGCATCGGTGCTTCCGACAACCTGGCTCGCGGCCGTTCCACTTTCCTCGTCGAGATGAGCGAAGTCGCCGCCATCCTCAACACTGCCACGGGCGCCAGCCTTGTTCTTCTCGACGAAGTCGGCCGCGGCACGGCTACATTTGACGGCCTCTCCATCGCCTGGGCCGTTGTCGAATATCTCCACGAAAATGCGCGCCCGCGCACCCTATTCGCGACGCATTATCACGAACTCACCGAACTCGAACGCACGCTCCCGGGCGTGAAAAATGTGCACGTCTCCGTTCGCGAAGCCGGAAACGAAATCATTTTCCTTCGCCGCGTCGAGCCCGGCACCGCCGACAAGAGTTATGGCATCGAAGTCGCGCGCCTCGCCGGACTTCCTCCGCCCGTCATCGAACGCGCGCGCGAAGTCCTCGCCGAGCACGAAAAAAGCGAGCACAAGCTCACCGAGGAACTTTCCCCCGGCGCTATGCCGCCGCCGCAGCCGGTAATGTTTGCTGCAGTCGATCAGGAGGTTCTCGACGCGCTTCGCCGCGCCGATCTCGATAACCTGAAACCTCTCGAAGCGCTCAATCTGCTCGACGCGCTCAAGAAGCAGCTCTCGTGAAAAAGCCGCCGCGCGGCATGCTCGTCCTCGGCCTCATGTCCGGCACTTCCGCCGACGGCATCGACGCCGCGCTCGTCCGCATTTCAGGCTCGCCTGCATCGCCGCGCGCGCGGCTCGAAAATTTCGCGGCCTTTCCCTATCCTCCGACTGTTCGCGACGCTGTTCTTCGCCTCGCCAATGGTGACGCAACCACCACGCGCGAAATCAGCCAGCTGAATTTTCGCCTTGGCGAATTATTCGCCAACGCCGCCTTGCACGCCTGCCGCAAATTTCGCATCACGCCAAGCCGCATCTCCCTCATCGGCTCGCACGGTCAGACGCTTTACCATCAAGGCGCGCCATCCTCTTTTCTCGGCGCGCGCGTCGCCTCCACTCTTCAGCTTGCCGAGCCTGCCATCATCGCCGAACGCACCGGTATCACCACCATCGCCGATTTTCGACCCGCGGACATGGCCGCGGGAGGCCAGGGCGCGCCCCTCGTCCCTTTCGTCGACTACCTTCTGTATCGCGATTCTCGACGCGGACGCGTCGCGCTCAATATCGGCGGCATCGCCAACCTCACGGTCCTCCCCGCCGCCGCGCAACCGAAAAACGTCTTCGCCTTCGACACGGGACCCGGCAACATGATTATTGACGCGCTCGCTTCGCACTTCACTCGTGGCCGCCTCCGCTACGATCGCAATGCGCAGATCGCCCGCCGCGGCCATCTGCTCCCTGAGCTTCTCAACGAACTTCTCGCCCATCCCTTTTTCCGTGTCCCGCCTCCCAAAACCGCCGGCCGCGAGGAATTCGGCGCGCCGTATGCCGCGCATCTCATCGCGACAGCAAAACGTCGACGCATCCGTCCCACCGATTTGATTCACACGGTCACGGCATTCACCGCCGTCTCCATCGCGCGAGCTTTGCGGAATTTCGTTTTCCCTCGCGCGCATGTGAGTAACCTCATCATCTCCGGTGGCGGCGCGCGCAATCCCCTTCTCGTCGCTTATCTCGTCGCCTTGCTGCCCTCGCTGAAAATTATCTCCGCCGACGAATTCGGCGTCCCCGGCGATGCCAAAGAAGCCTTCGCCTTCGCCGTGCTTGCCTACGAAGCATGGCACCGCCACACAAACAATCTCCCCACTGCCACCGGCGCGAGACATCCCGCCATCATGGGAAAAATCTCCTATGCTCGCACGCGTTAGCCCGCGACTGATTTTCTTCGCCGCTCTCATTCTTTGCGGATTTTTCTCCGGCTGCTCACACCACTCCTCCGCCGATTCGCATACTCTCAACTTCCTCCTCGAATCCATGCCCGCCAACCTCGACCCGCGCATTGGCACCGACGCATTCTCCGAGCATCTCGACTTCCTCATGTTCGACAGCCTCCTGCAACGCGACGACCACCTCGACCTCGCGCCTGACCTCGCCGAAAAATGGGAAATGCCCGACGCGCAGACCTACGTCTTCCATCTTCGCCACGACGTGAAATTTTCCAACGGCCAGCCGCTTACTTCCGCCGACGTGAAATTCACGTTCGACTCGATCATTTCCGGCGTCATCAAAACACCGAAACGCGGCGCCTACCAGCTCGTCGACTCCATCACCGCGCCCGATGCTTACACGGTCATCTTTCATCTTCGCGCGCCTTATGCCTCGTTTCCGCTGAACCTCACGCGACAGGCCGTCGGCGTCGTCCCGCGCGATGCCGGCTCTGACTTCGCGCAACATCCCATCGGCACTGGCCCATTTCGTTTCGTCAGTTTCGCCACGGACGAAAACATCATCCTCGACCGCAATCCCAATTATTTCGGCGGCGCGCCGTCGCTCGAACGCATCAACTTCCGCATCGTTCCGGATGCTCTTGTTCGCGCACTCGAACTTCGCAAAGGCTCCGGCGACATCGAAATCAATTCCCTTCCGCCCGATACCGTCGCGGCCATGACTAACGACCCCAATCTCGAAGTCACGCGTTCGCCCGGCACGGCCCTCGCTTACATCGCGTTCAATTTTGACGATCCTATTCTCGCGCATCGCCAAGTCCGCCAGGCCCTCGCCTGCGCCACCGACCGCCAATCGCTCATCACTTATCTTTTGCGAGGCTACGCGCGCCCCGCCGACAGCCTTCTGCCTCCCAATCACTGGGCTTACGACTCCAACGTCGCCCATTACGATTTCGATCCCGCCCGCGCCAATTCCCTTCTCGACGCCGCCGGTTTTCCTCGCGGCCCAGACGGCATTCGCTTCCATCTCGAGCTGAAGACGTCCACCGACGAATCCACGCGCCTCATCGCCGCCGCTCTCCAAAACCAGTGGCATCGCGTGGGAGTGCAGCTCGATCTTCGCTCGCTCGAATTCGCTACCTTTTATTCCGACATCACCCGCGGCAGCTTTCAGCTCTACACTCTGCGCTGGCTCGGCGCGAATCTCGACCCGGATATTTTCGAGTACGTTTTCAGCAGCAAGAAAATGCCGCCCGCGGGCGCGAATCGCGGCCATTACCGCAATCCACAATTGGACGTTTTACTCGACGAGGCGCGCGTCACAACCGACCGCGCGAAACGGAAGGAAATTCTCTTTCAGATTCAGCAGCTCATCGCCACTGACGAGCCTTACATCAACCTTTGGTATTACGACAACATCTCCGTCCACAGCCGCCGCGTCACCAACATTCATCTCTCCCCCGGCGGCGACTTCGACTTCCTCCAACACGCCATGCTCTCCGCTCGTTGATTTCGCAGGATCTACCTTCCGGATCCATTGGCTGTGGAAGGATGCGCGCCGCTCAACTCTTTTACATCGTTGACTAGATTGGTCACGCCATCTTTGAGGTTCTTTTCCCACGTAGCTTTTCGGAACGCTCCTTGCACGGGCTCCACAAGTGCCCACAGAGGAAAGTGCGTTTTCGTGTCTAAGATGGTCAATAAAATCTGAGGCTCATAGTTCACTCCGTTGCCGTTGGGTATCATCGGAGTGATGAAGCGTATTTCAAAAACCAAATCGGCCTCCGCAGGTGCACCCACAAGCCGATACCGGCCCCAGTCCTTCACTGCCCGGTAGAATTCATCGTACGCCTGGTTCCGATCTCCGGCGCGTTTCATCGCTTCCAGTGAATTGATATCCACTCCAGTATTGGAAATAAAAACGGTTTTGGCCGTGCTGATTTGTGCAGGGATCGGAGCCGCGGTCACGCCTTTCGTTTCTTGCGCTCGCAAACGCGCAGTCGATCCCACAAGAATCAGCGTGCAGACGATTCCCAATTTGACGATGTTCAACATCGGTTTATCGAGCGTTGAAATCATAGAACCTCTTCCGGCGATCCTCAGCCTTCAATCGCCTTCCGAATTTCCGCCTCCGGCACAGCGCCTTCGCGGATGATCGACCAATCCGCTCCGCGCAACGCGACAATCGTCGACGTCAATAACCCTCCCGTCGCGCCTCCATCCAAAATCAGCGGCAACCGGTCGCCAAGCTGCTTCATCAGTGACCCTGCATCGCTGCACGCGGGAAATCCGGAAAGGTTCGCGCTCGTCCCCGTAATCGGCCCGCCCGCCGCGTCAATCAACGCGCACGCCACATGCGACTTCGGCCAGCGCAACGCCACGCGCCCGCTGTTCCCCGTCACCTTCAACGGCAACCCGTGCGTCGCCTCCACCACAATTGTCAACGCGCCCGGCCAGAATTTCTGCGCCAGCTTCAGAAAACTCTCGGGCAAATCCCGCGCCAGCTTCGCCGCCTGCTCAATCGAGTTCACCAAAATCGGCAGCGCCTTCGTCTCCGCGCGCCCCTTGACGCGAAACACCTGCTCAATCGACGCTAAATTGTAGGGATCAGCCGAGAGCCCGTAAACTGTGTCGGTGGGAATGCCCACCACGCGCCCGCGCAAAATCAGGCTCGCGGCGTAATGAATGGCGTATGGCTCAGGTGCCTCGGTTGAAATTTTCAGGACTTCGGCCGGCAATGGGGTCACTCATGCGGCGCCACGCTCGCCCGCATTCTGCTGCAAATTACCACACCCGCCCAAACTCGGCAAGCATACTCGCCTGGGCGAGCACACGCGCCTCAGCGGGCCTTTGCCTTTTCGGGTGCCCCATCCTGAACGAAGTTTGTGAAGGGTGGGGATTTTCTTGCCAATTGCTCCGACTCTCGACTCTCAACCTTCAGCTATCGCCTACAAACTGTCCCCTTGCCTTTTTCCTCCGACTCCGGAAAAATAGCTCCTCATGCTCCCAGAACAAAGTTGCCCCAAGTGCGGACGCCGCATGTTGCTCTACCGCTGCTCACACAACAATTGCCCCACCGAACGCCGCCTGTGCGTCGTCTGCGAATACGGAGGCATTCGCCCGCCCATCCCCTTCAAGCAAACGAGCGTCTTCCCTTCCTGCCACTCCGACGGCATGCTCCTCGCCGACGAAAACCGGAACTACATCTAAGCATGTCGCTGCTGCTTTTGTAGAGGCGGCTTTACGCCGCCTTCTCCCAAGTTTCATTTGCGCGCTTCCAGTTTCTCCGCCATTTCCAGCATCTTCGTCACACTGTTCCAGTTCCTGCCCGTACCGGTTGTTCCCAACGCCTTCACAACCGCCATCCACGACAAGTTGGTCTGTCCCATCCCATTCGGAAAATATATGTAAAGCTCGCGCCCGCCGAGCCGCAATTCCTCAGGCGCGAACTTCATCGCCAGAACTTTCGCTCGTGCCTCCGCGCCCGGCTCGTTCGCCAGAAAAGTAACCAGCAGTTTGCCCGGCTCAATGCCGCGCCGCCCGGCGAACGGATTCCTCGCAATCGCGTCTCGCAATTGGTCTGAGGTTCGCACAATCACATCAGGACGAAAGCCGAACCGCGCCTCGATTTTTCTCTCAATTCGCTCGCGGAGCGCCGCAAGGTCCCGCTCCTCCGTTCTGAAAACCACGTTGCCGCTCTGCACGTACGTCTGGCAATCGCGCAGTTTCAGCGACTCATAAACCTTCCGCAGCTCGTCCATCTTGATTTTGTTGTGGCCGCCCACATTGACGCCACGCAGCATCGAAATCATCACGGCCATATTCCGCCAAGTATATCCCCGCCCTAGACAATCCGCCGTTTCTGTCTCAAAATCCACATCATGACGAACAACGACATCGCCGCAAGCCTAGATGGGTACGACACCGTGGTGCGATGGTTCGGAGCTTGGCCAAGTTTCCACGATGCGGAAATTATTAGCTTGCACTTGGCCCGCAGAGGAGAATCAGCGCTCCGCGTTTATCCCTACCACCCCGATAAACCAGCGTGTGTTGATTTCGTTCTCGACGACGTCAGCGATCTCGAATTAGGCGATTTCAGCTCGCAGAACGTAATTTTCTCTCTGGACGTAGAAGCCGTCATCGACCAAACGAAGGAAAAGGCCATACGATTGACATTGGGTCCGTGCTACGGGTTGGCTGGCCGCATTGATGCCAGGCGCGTAAGGGTTGAGCTCGTGCCCGGTGAATCATCCGACGGCGTGTAAAAATGCCATCGCGACCTTCAACGAAACCCGCGCCGCGCGCGTCTCAATCCGCGTCCATCACGATCACCTCGCGCGAAAATCACTGGCTAAAACTTTCCCGCGCGGTCCTCCACTCCTCGCGCCCAGACTGACATCGGCCCGATGGGGCACAAGCCGAGGATTCTAGCAAGCGAGGGTGTCATGTGATAGGCTTCCCGCGCTTTTACATGCCAAGACTTGAAAGAATTCCGGCGAAAATTGGGGGCTAATGGCAACTAAGGCCGCGCACCCGGGGCGAACGCACCGCGACGACTATTTTTTCTGGGCCATGGCCCTCCTCGCGTGCGTTATAGTCTTCATTGGATTCGCTCATACATATTTCTTCGCAGGTCTTTTCCGCGCCAAGCTGCCCAGTCTGCTCGTACATCTGCACGGAGCGATGTTCTCCTGTTGGCTCCTTTTGCTTATTGCGCAGATAACACTCGTGTCTGTCGGTCGTGTGGAGTGGCATCAAAAACTTGGTATTTTCGGAATCATTTTGGCCGCGTTGATGGTCCTTGTGGGAATGGCAACGCTAGTCGCAGCACTGAGGAGGCACGCCAGCTTTGGGATGGGAACGGACGCCCTGTTTGCAGCCGACGTGCTTCAGTTATCGGCTTTCGCAGTATTGGCCTTTTGGGCGTTTTCGGTGCGCAAAGATGGTGCTGCGCATAAGCGACTTATTCTCCTTGCAACCGTCGCGCTACTGGGTCCAGCTTTGAGTCGCTGGCCGTTTGCCTTTGTGTTTTCGAGCGCTTTCGTGTTCTTCGGTATCCTCGACTCCTTTCTTATCTTTATGATGGCCTTCGACCTCTGGTCCCGCCGGCGGCTCCATCCCGCAACGATCGGGGGATCACTGATCATCGCTGTCATGCAATTCTCAATGGGGCCGCTCGCCCATTCTGCTTTCTGGCATCAATTTACGGCTTGGGTCCAAGGCCCCTAGACAGATTGCTTTTCCTGAGCCCACTGCTTGGCGAATCCCCGCCGTCTCTGCTAGTCTGCCTTCGATGCCCGCACCATCGCGCCCTTCAACGAAATCCGCTCCGCGCGCGTCTCCATCCGCGTCCATTACCATCACCTCGCGCGAAAATCACTGGCTGAAACTTTTCCGCGCCGTCCTCCACTCCTCGCGCCCGGAAGACGAGCGCATCGGCCTTGAAGGCACTCGCCTCGTTTCCGACGCGATCCGCTCCGGCTTCGAACTCGAAGCCATTCTCGCCAGCGCCTCGGGCGAAAAATCCCTCGCGACGCTTCTCGCCGAACTCGACCACCCCACAATCGTCCTCCACACCACCGACAAGCTTTTCGCCTCCGTCGCCGGCACGGAAACACCGCAAGGCATCGCCGCCCTCTTGCGCGCACCGCAATTCGCATTCGAGGATCTGATGCGCGGCCTCGATCCCCTCATCGTGGTTCTCGTCGGCGTGCAAGACCCCGGCAACATCGGCACAATTCTGCGCTCCGCCGAAGCACTCGGCGCGACGGGCGTCATCGCCGCGAAAGGCACGGCGCATCCTTATTCGCCGAAATCTCTCCGAGCCTCGGCCGGTTCCGCCTTGCGCCTTCCGACTCTCTTCGAACTCGCCGCGCCCGTCGCCCTCGCGCAACTTCGCGTCTCCGGCCTGAAAATCGTCGCCGCCTCCGCGTCACAAGACGCCGCCGCGCGCGACCCAGGCAATTTCGATTTTCGTCAGCCCGTCGCGCTCCTCATCGGCAACGAAGGCGCCGGCCTTCCGCCCGAAATCGAACGCAGCGCCGACGCGCTCATTCGCATCCAACTTGCGGAGCCGGTAGACTCCTTGAACGCCGCCGTCGCCGCCTCGCTTATCCTTTATGAAGCCGCGCGCCAGCGCCGCGGCATCCAATGATTTTCGATTACGATGTTTCTTGACCGACGATGAACCTCTTTCGCGCCATCGAACCCGAACCTTCCGCCAATGAAGGCTCGCGCCCTCTCGCCGACCGCATGCGTCCGCGCACCCTCGACGAAGTCCTCGGCCAGGATGATCTTCTCGCCCCCGGCAAACCTCTGCGGACGCAAATCGAGCGCGACGATATGGTTTCCATGCTTTTCTGGGGACCTCCCGGCTGCGGCAAGACAACCCTCGCGCGCCTCATCGCCAAGAAAACGCGCTCCGAATTCGTTCCCTTCAGCGCTGTCATGTCCGGCATCAAGGAAATCAAGCAGGTGATGATCGCCGCCGAAGGCGCGCGCCACTACGGCCGCCGCACCGTCGTTTTCGTCGATGAAGTGCATCGCTTCAATAAAGCCCAGCAGGACGCATTCCTTCCTTACGTCGAGGCCGGCACGATTCTGCTCATCGGCGCCACCACGGAAAATCCTTCCTTTGAAATCATCGCGCCTCTGCTCTCGCGCATGAAGGTGTACATTCTTCACGCACTTTCTGCCGAGCAAACCATCGACCTTCTCCATCGCGCGCTCGCGGACAAAGAGCGCGGCCTCGGCAACGAGCAAGTCGAAATTTCCGATGACGTCCTCGAGCGCATCGCGCAAATCGCCAATGGCGACGGCCGCGCCGCTTACAACACTCTCGAAGCCGTCGTTCTCGGCACCGCGCCCGATTCCGCCGGCCGGCGCGTCGTTTCGCGCGAACGCCTCGAAGACGTTCTTCAACACAAGCTTCTCCCCTACGACAAAGCCGGCGAGGAGCATTTCAATCTCATTTCCGCGCTGCACAAATCCGTGCGAAATTCCGATCCTGACGCGGCTCTTTACTGGCTCGCGCGCATGCTCGAATCCGGCGAAGACGCGCTGTATCTCGCGCGCCGCCTGGTTCGCATGGCCAGTGAAGACATCGGCCTCGCCGATCCCGCCGCGCTTCAAATCACGCTCGCTGCAATGAACGCCTTCGATTTTCTCGGCGCGCCGGAGGGCCATCTTGCCCTCGCCGAAGCCGCCGTCTATCTTTCGCTCGCGCCAAAATCAAACGCCGTCTACACCGCCTACAATTCCGTCACCGAAGATTTGCAGCGCACCATCGCTGAACCTGTTCCTCTGCATCTGCGCAACGCGGTCACGGGTTTGATGGGGCACATCGGCTACGGGAAGGGCTACCAATACGCCCACAACGTCGAGGAAAAAGTCGCCAACATGACTTGCCTGCCGGACAGCCTTCGCGATCGCGTCTATTATCATCCAACCGATCAGGGCGTCGAAGCGCGCATTCGTCAGCGACTCGAAGAAATTCGCCGCATCAAATCAAAGCCGCCCGATGCAAAGCTCGACTCGCTGCCTAAGCATGAGCCAAAGCCCAAAGCAGCGGCACACGCATCGAAGCACAACTCTAAGGTCGACATGAAAAAGGACCCGAACTCATGACCAGCCCGCATCCCGGGAATAATCTGCGTCGCGGGCGTGGCACAGGCTTCAGCCTGTGTGCCCTTCCATGCCGACACAACGCCAAATTCGCATTACTCTTCGCCTCGGTATTCATTTGCCTTGCTGCCGCTCCGCGCTCGCACGCGCAGGAGAAGCCCCTGGCCAGCTTCAAACTCGACTGCCGCACTTACTCCGTTTCCTCCGACGGCCGCATCGCTTGCGCCGTATTCCGCAAACTGAAATTCGAGAAGTACACAATCGAGCGCGACAACATCTGGATGCTCTCGCCCAACGGCAAGAGCAAGCTCATCGTTGACGGCGAAAAACTCGTCAAGTCGCCTCTTCCCTTCAGCTTTTCCATCCAACGCGTCGCCTTTTCTCCCGACGGCCATCGCCTCACGATCCAAATGCAAACCGACCAGGTCACTGACGCGGAAGGCAACACTCATCAAAGCCGCCTCGTCGATCTGATGACCGACGAAGGCAAGGAAATTCCCGTCGCCGGCACAAAAACCAGCGTCATCGAGGATGCCGTCCAGGCCAACTGGCTCGCGGACGCAGATTCCGTCGCGTATCTCGTTCGCGACGCCAATTCCGAACTCCTCTACAACGTCGGCCTCGTTCATCCCTCCGTCGGCGCCGGCAGCGTGATTTTCAAAGGCCACTTCTTCACCGCCGTCGTCTGGGACGCGCCGCACAATTCCGCCGTCGCTATCGAGCGTGACGAAGCGCTCTCCGGCCCCATCAAGCTCGTTCGCCTCGATCTGCTCCACGGCACGGAAGAAACTCTCGCGACTCTTGACGGCTACATCGGCCAGCTTGCGCTTTCACCCCGTGGAGACAAAGTCGCCTATTTCCGCGATGGCGATGCTCTCGAAATTCGCGCCCTCGCGAATCCCAAGTCCGCCATTACCGTGAACTGCGCTTACGGCACCGTTGTCTGGGGAGCCGACGAACAGCGCATCCTCCTCAAGCGCGGCCCGGAAAAACAGTTGGGCGATCTGGTTTGGGTCTCCATTCCCGGCGGCAATCTCACTCCCATTCTTCACGATCTCATCTACCACAGCTTCGCCCTCTCGCCCGACGCCCGTTACATCGCCGTCACCGAGCCCGGCAACAGCAAAATCTCCATCTATTCTTTGCCTTAGCTTTCGTTATGGAGTGCGGCGGCTTGACGCCGCTTTCTCTCGCCAACGCGCGCCACCTTCATCTCTACGCCCGTCATTCGCAGGAACATCGCAACGAGAAATCTGTTTCTGCCTGTGAGGGTTCGTCGGGGAATTCCGTCTTGCGTCGGAGCACGGCTTCAGCCGTGCCGTAAGGAGGCAGCTAACTGCGGGTGCCCCATCCTGAGCGTCTTTTGCGAAAGACGGGGTCTTTGTGCGCACGATCCGTGATGCGCCAATAAGCATCGGCTGATCACGGCCGCAACTTAATGGCTCACTTCTCTTCGGAGAATCTCCTGAAGAAACTCGTCGGCTCCCACGACGGTCGCGCCGGCGCATCCGCCACGCGATCCGCCAGCAAGAAAAGCATATGCGAGAATTTTCCCGCCGCTTCCTGATCTACAGGCTTCTGATTCATATCATCCGACGGCGAGTGATACCTCGTATGCACCCAACCGTTGAAGATTTTCTCTTCCGGCGATCCCTTCACGTACCCGAACTTGAACGCCAGCGCCGGCACTCCGCGCTGAATAAAACTATACTGATCGCTGCGAATGAAACGGTTCGCCCGTGGCTGCTCGTCCTCAATCACGTTAATCCCATCCGCTTTTCCCACCGCGCGAATATCATCTCCCAACGTTGATTCGTCCAGCCCCTGCACCTGCAAATATTTCAATGGGAAGAGCGGCATAAACATATCCATATTTACATCCGCAACAATGTTTTTTGCCGGCACCGACGGATAATTCGCGAAATACCACGATCCAAGCTCGCCTTCCTCCTCCCCGCACACCGCCAGGAACATCACCGACCGCTTCGGCTTCGTGCCCGACTCGTGAAAATCTCGCGCAATCTGAATCAGCGCCGCCACGCCCGATGCGTTGTCCATCGCGCCGTTGTAAACATCGTCGCCATTCACCGCCGCGCCCACGCCCAAATGGTCCAGGTGCGCGCTCACGATCACATATTCTTTTTTCAGTTCCGGATCCGAACCTTCGATCACTCCCGCGACATTCGGCGACTCCAATGTCGCCTTGTCCATGGTGATCCTCGCGTGAACTGTCGCGGTCATGGCAAAATGTGGCAAAGGCTTCTTCCCTTTCGCGGCTGCCACAATTTCCGCCATCGTGTGTCCAGAACCGGCGAAAAACTCATCCGCGTCATTCGGATTGATCGTCATCTCAATCTGCATGCCTGGATCGCGCCGCAGCGCCACCTCGGCCAACTCCAGCGAAGGCCGCTGCCGGTTCCCTGCGATCCGCTCCCACGGTATTTCTTGCTCCGACGGATTCAGTACCACCGCGATCCCAACCGCTCCTGCCGCCTTCAACGCCTTCCATCGCTCGCCGAGCGACTCTTCATGCGCGCGCAACGGGTCTTTGATCGTCGACGGCCCTCCCGACAAATACACCGCGATCTTCCCGTGCAAATCCATCCCCGCCAGATCGTCGTAATTCGCTTCCGGCACGGACATTCCGTATCCCACGAACACCATTCCCGCGTCGATCTGGTTCGCCGTGTCCCCCGCCGGCCGCAGAAACGCTTCCTTGCCCAATCGCAAATCCGTCGTTTTGTCGCCCTGCACAATCTCGATCGTTGTCCGCGCCTCGTCAATCTGATGCGACTCGAACTCCACCGGCTGAAAGTAGCCCACGGTTCCCGCTGCCGTCAGCCCCTCTTTCTTGAATCTTTCTGCGACGTATCCCGCGGCGGACTGGTAGCCCGCGCTCCCCGTCATCCGTCCCTGCAAGTCGTCGCTCGCCAGAAACTTCACGTCGTCCCACCACCGGTGGCCTTCCGCCTTGTCGTCATTCGTCGCCGCGACGGCAAGCGCGCCAAACAAAATCATCATCGTCGCCGCCGAAATCACTTGTCGGCGCGCAAATCGCCTCATTCGTGTCCTCATTTGCGGAATCGCCTCGCGTGTTCTTTCAGAATGCACAAATCCATCACCACCATCAAACCTGCCGCGCGCGCCCGTTCCGCGGCCGCCTCGTGAATCACACCTTCCTGCATCCACACGGCCTTCGCGCCAATGGCAATCGCGCTTTCCACCACCTCCGGCACAAATTCCGGGCGCCGGAAAATATCCACGATGTCCACTCTTTCGCGTATGTCTTCCAAACGCGCCACCGCGCGTTCACCCAATATTTCCTTCTCGTTCGGATTGACGGGAATAATTTTATATCCCGCCCGCTGCATATATTCCGCCACGCCGTAGCTCGGCCGCATTTTGCTCGACGATAAGCCCACCACCGCGATCGTCTTGCTCGTCTCAAGCAAATCCCGAATCGCATCTCCTGAACTCTTCGTAGCGGAAATCTCGGACGTTGCTTTCAAATCGTTCGCCGTCATCGGCTGACCCTATCCTCCGCGCGTTTCCCACCCCCATCGGCCATTTGCAACTTTGCCAGCGCACGCAAAAACGCGTCATTTTCTTCCGGCGTCCCCACGCTCACGCGAATCGCCTCCGGAAATCCCATCCACGCCATCGGCCGCACAATCACGCCCAGCTTCAACATCTCCTCCGCCAACGCGTCCGCGTTCCCGCCCACTTCCACCAAAATGAAATTCGTCACCGACGGCACGAACTTCACGCCCATTTCGCGCAATCCTTTTTCGATTTGCGCCAATCCTTCTCGATTCACTTCTATCGAACGCCGCACGTGCGCGAAATCATCCAGCGCCGCCAGAGCCGCCGCCTGCGCGACACCCGACGCAGGAAACGGCAATCGAATCTTGTCAATCTCCGTCAGCAATTCCGCCGGACCTATCCCGTAGCCCACGCGCATACCCGCCAGGCCATACACCTTCGAGAAAGTCCGCAGGACCAGAATGTTTTTGCCTTCGCGCACCAGTTCAATCGCCCGCGAATAATTCGTCGTCGCCACGTACTCGTAATACGCCTCGTCCAACACCACCAGCACGCGCTCCGGAATCTTATCCAGAAAGTCCCGGAACGCATCCGCGTCAAACAGTGTCCCTGTGGGATTATTCGGGTTCGCAATGTAAATTACTTTCGTTTCCGGTTCGACCGCGACGGCAATCGCGTCCAGATCGAACGCATAATTGTTCAGCGGCACGGCAATCAACTTCGCGCCCATTTTTTCAATCGCCACGTAGTACAGCGGAAACGATCCCTCGGACGTCACCGCGCTCTCACCGGGCCCGAGCAGCGCCGACGCCGCCAGGTGAATCAAATCCGTCGAGCCGCTCCCGATAATTATGTTCTCGCTCGGCACTTCCAGCCGGTTCGACAGCGCCTCGCGCAAATAATAGCTCCCGCCGTCCGGATAGCGGTGCGATTCGCTCAACGCCTTTTTCGCCGCCTCCATTCCCAGCGGCGATGGCCCCAGCGGATTCTCATTCGAAGCCAGCTTCACCGCGCGCATTCCTAACTCGCGCTCCACCTCTTCGATCGGTTTCCCCGGAATGTACGCGTCAATCTCGCGTATGTATTGCGGAATCCCGTCGCGCTCCGCCTTTATACGTTGCCGACTTCCCTGCTGCGGGTCCTTCATGTCTTGTCGAGCTACTTGCGGAGGGCGCTTCATGTCTTGCGGGCCTTGGTGGTGGGAAGGTTTAATATGTCGCGGGCTTTCCGCGTGCGTTGACTTCGTTCCGTGGCGGCTTTCGTCTTGCGACGCCTTGTCATCTCATCCCAAGCATCTCACAATCCGCCACATTTCGCAGCCCATGGAAAAAGCTGGAGGTATCGTTTTCGGGCATACATAATTGGCCGAGCACTATAAGTGATCTTAATTCTCAACCCATCAACTACTCGTACCTAAGCGCCACCATCGGGTCCACTCTCATGGCCCGTCGCGCCGGCACGTAACAAGCCGCCAGCGCCACAATGGTCAACACAATCGCCACGCCCGCAAAAGTAATCGGATCCGTCGCACTCACCCCGAAGAGCAAGCTCGCCATCAACCTCATCAATGCCAGCGACGCAACAATGCCAATCGCCACTCCCGCCGCCGCCAGCTTCAACCCTTGCATCAGAACCAGCCGCAGCACCTGTCTTGGCTCCGCTCCCAGCGCCATGCGAATCCCAATTTCGTGCGTCCGCTGCGACACCGAATACGAAATCACGCCATAAATCCCCACCACCGCCAGCAGCAACCCCAGCCCCCCGAAAATCCCCAGCAGGAGAGTCTGGAACCGCGGTGCGGCGTTCGCGTGCGCGACGAGTTGATCCATCGAACTGACATTCTCGACGGGCTGCGAATTATCGAGCGACCATATACGCTCCTGAATCGCCGAAACCAACGCCAGCGGCTCCGCCTTTGTGCGCACAACCAGCCAGATGGCTCCGCCCGGTTTATTCAATTGCTCATAAGCCGCGTAAAACTCCGGATCAGGCGCGTCTTTCGTTGTGACGTCGCGAGTGTTTCCGATCTCCCCTACGATTTGTCCCCATTGGGGCTTCTTGTTCTTGTCCATGTTCGTCCAAATTCGCTTGCCGATCGGATTCGCGCGCCCAAAAAACTTTTCCGCAAAGGCTTGATTGACGACGTAAACATCCGGCGCGCCGCTGTTGTCCGTGTCCGTAAAATCGCGTCCCGCAATCAACGGAACGCCGAGCGTCCGAAAATATCCCGGCGTTGCGCGATTGGCCTCGGCCGTCGGCGACGGCGCATTTGCCGGAGTGGCTTCCGTGTGAACGGTGGACTCGCCTTTAAATCCCGAAAGGGGCGCGTACATCGATGCGCCGGCATCCTCGACGCCCGAAACCCCGCGCGTCAGCGACAAAATCTGCCGCATGTATGCGACCACTTGTTCTGGCTTCGGGAATTTTTGCGGCGGAACGCCGATGCTCATCGTTAGCACGTGCTCGGGCCGGAAGCCGAGGTCCACGCTGCGCAGCCGCGCGAAACTGCGCAGCGCCAGCGTCGCCCCAATTATCAGGACCAGCGCCAGGGCCACTTCCCCCACCACCAGCGCGCGCCGCAAGAAATTATGCCGTGAACTCGCGCCTCCGATCTCTGCGCCTGCCCCGCCTTCTTTCATCGCGGCGTTCAAATCCAGCCGCGATGCAAGCACCGCCGGCGCCAGGCCAAACAAAATCCCCGCAAGAATCGATGCGCCGACCGTGAACCACAGCACTGCCTGGTCGATGCTCAAGTCCTTAATCCGCGGAGTATCCGTCGGCAGCAATGTTTTCAGTGCGTCCACTCCCCAAATCGCGAGCGCCAGTCCGCATGCGCCGCCGATCAGCGCCATCAACAAACTCTCCACCAGCAACTGCCGAACCACCCGCCCTCGCGTCGCGCCAAGCGTCGAACGAATCGCCAACTCGCGCCGCCTCGCCCACCCGCGCGACAAAAATAAATTCCCCACATTCGCGCAGCCAATCAGCAGCACGAAACCTACCGCCACAAGCAAAATCAGCAACGGCGTGCGAGCGTCGCCCAATAGATCCGACTCGAGCGAAATCGCATGAAAGCTCCAAGTCTTGTTCGTGTCGGGATGCGTCTTTACGAGCCGCGCAGCAATCGCATCGAGCTCCGCCTGCGCCTCTTTCAGCGTTCGTCCCGGTTTCAAGCGCGCAACAGCGATCGTTCCCTTCTTCCCGCGATCCGCAAGCTCTTCCTTTGAACTAGCAAACGGCACCCACAGCCGTTCACCGCTCACAAAATCAAGATTTTGCTGCGCCGGCATCACGCCAATCACTGTGTACGGCTTGTCGGCAAGGGTAATGCTCTGCCCTATCGCGTGCGGGTCGCTCCCGAATTCTTTTTGCCACATCGGAAAACTCAGAATCGCTTCGCGATCCTGCCCTGGTTGCATTTCTGCCTTCGTGAAAATCCTTCCATAGAGCGGCTTCATTCCCAGCATCGGTAAAAGCTCGGCGGAAACTTGCACACCGTCAATCTCATGCGGCGCACCCCTTCCGGTCTCGGTCATTCTGTCGTAGCTATACGGCGCGACCGCCGAAAACACTGTGCTTTGTCTGCGAATGTCCTCAATGTCCGGCAGCGACATGCCCAGGTCGGGAAAATCGAACATTGAACTCCGTCCCCACAGGTCCACCAATTGCCCGGACTCGGGAAACGGCAAAGGCCGCAGCAGCGATGCGTTCACCACCGAAAAAATCGCCGTGTTCGCGCCGATGCCCAGCGCCAGCGTCAGCACTACAATCGCCGTGAAACCCGGCGCCTTACCCAGCATCCGTACCGCGTACCGCAAATCCTGCCAGACTGTTCTCATCCTTACCTTTCCCTTTTTACGCTGAAAGACGAAGGGTCACTGAATACCGCACTCTCTGCAGCCCATGTCCCGTTGCGGCGACTTTTGCCACAACTGACATTGCCATCCCGCGACGCAGCGCGATGCGGGGTATGCCTCTGCTCTTCCCTTTTCGCATTTCGAGTTTTCGTTTTTCCGCTCCTTGTCTTCAACTCTCGACCATCAAACTATTCGTACCTCAAAGCCACCAGCGGATCCACACGCGTAGCCCGCCGCGCCGGAATATAGCAAGCGGCCGCCGCTGCTGCCGCGAGCACCACGACCACCCCGACGAAGGTTGCCGGATCCGTAGGCGCCACTCCAAACAGCAGGCTTGCCATCAATCGCGTCAACCCAAGCGCCAGAACAATTCCCACGATGATTCCCACAAGGGCGAGCCTCATCCCCTGTCCCAGCACCAGACGCAGCACGTCGCGCCGCTGCGCGCCCAGCGCCATGCGAATGCCGATTTCGTTCGTGCGCTGCGTGACGGCGTAAGCCATCACGCCGTAAATACCCACGGCAGAAAGTATCAACGCGAGCGCCGAAAACAACCCGAGGAGCAGCGTCAGAAATCGCGGACGCGATTCCGCCGACGTCAGCACGTCATCCATGGTGCTTACCGCGGACACGGGTAACGCCGCATCGGTTTCTCGAATCGCATCGCGCGCCGAGCGTGCGAGCGACGTCGGCTCGCCGGATGTGCGCAGCACGACGTAGATATTCGCAAGCCCGAAGCCCGGGCTCTGCTGATACGGAAAATACAATTCCGTGCCCGCGGAACGATCAAGCCCTGCGTTCTTCGCGTCTCCCACCACTCCCACGATAGTTCGCCACGGATCCTGGCCGCCGGGGCGAACGCGCTTGCCAATAGGATTCTCGTCCCCGTAAAAATGCCGCGCCATCGCTTCATTGATCACCACCACCGGCGGCGCGTTTGCTCCATCGCGTTGGTCCAGGAAGCGTCCCGCCATCAACGGTATCTTCATCGTTGAAAAATAATTCGGCGTCACGGCGTTCCAGTAATCGACGTTCTGAATCGGCGCATCCGGTCCCGGCGCCAGACCTTCAATCTCCGTATCGTTCGCATTCAAACGCCGGTCCGGCGGCAATCCCGATACCAACGATGCCGACTGCACCCCCGGCAGCGCGGAGATTCGATCTTCCAGTCGCCGCCAAAAGCCGATCTGGTCCTGCGTTTTCGGGTAACTCGTTGGAGTCAGTGCGACCCGCATCGTCAGCAAGCCGCTCGGTGAAAATCCTGGATTCACTTCCAATAATTTCCAGAAACCGCGAACCATCAGCCCTGAGCCAACCAGGAGAACAAGCGCCAGAGCAATTTCACCGGCGACGAGCACGCGCCGGAACCACAAAGCTGCCGTCGATGCCGTTGACCGCCCCGCCGCTGCCTTCAATGAATTCTGCAGATTCCCCGTAGCCACGTGCGCTAGCGGAGCCAGCCCAAAGAAAATTCCAGTCGCAAAACACGTCAGCAAAGTGAAGATAAGCGCCGTGCCATTCAAAGCGATCTCCGCTACGCGCGGAATCATCCCTGCGTTTGTCAGCACCATCAAACGCAATCCCCCATACGCAAAAATCAGGCCGCCTGCTGCACCCAGCAGCGCCAACGCTGTTCCTTCCGCGATAAATTGCCGCGTCAGTCTCCACGAAGACGCGCCCAGCGCCGTCCGCACCGCGATTTCGCGCTGCCGCACTTCCGCGCGCGCCAACAGCAAGTTCGCCACGTTAACGCACGCAATCAACAAAACAAAAAACACGGCTCCCAGCAGCATCAGCAACGCGGGACGGACATCACGCACCACTTCGCTCTTCAATGAATACATCACGACTGGGTGAAACTCAGGCCGCAACGCGTGCGTGTGCGCCGCCGCCGTCTCGCCATAATGCTTCACCAGCCCGGACATTTCTGTCCGCGCGCCCGTCAGCGTAACGCCTGCCTTCAACCGCCCCAGCAAATAGAGAAAATGTCCACCGCGATTCCCCGGATTTGCAGGATCGATTTGCAGCGGTACCCACATTTCGGAGGCGATGCTTTCGCCTGGAGGAAAGTCAAAATCCTTCGGCATCACGCCGATGATCGTGCACTTGCTGCCGTTCAAGAGCGTATCGCGCCCGATGATTCCGCGATCGCTCCCAAACGCGCGCCGCCATAATCCCTCCGAGATCAGCGCGACTTGGGTTGCGCCCGGCTTGTCGTCCTGCGGCGAAATTGTGCGGCCGAGGATCGGCGAAATGCCCAGCGTGTCCAGCAATCCGCCCGTCACAAACGAAGCATTCACCCGGATCGGCTCGGCCGTTCCCGCGATGCTTGCCCCGCCGTTCACCCAGCCATCCAGCGTCTGCCACGATTGCGAATCGCGCTTTAGGTCCAGGTATTCCGGAGGAGAAAGCCAGAAACGCCGCAAGCCTCCATTCGGAAATTTGGGAAATTCCGAGTAAATGCGAACGAGTTGCTCCGGATGCTGGTACGGCAGCGGCTTCAGCACAACTCCATACACCACGCTGAAAATTGCCGTGTTCGCGCCGATGCCCAGCGCCAGCGTCAACACCGCGATGGCCGTGAACCCGGGCGCCTTTGCCAGCATCCGCAGCGCGTAACGCACATCTTGCATCAGCGCTCCCATCATTCACCTCTCAGTGCCTTCCGTCTCTCTGTAACTCACGGCCCGCGTGCCCTGACGAAGGAAGGGTTTCGGCGATCTTCGCCGCAACTGGCGTGAGGCCTCTCCTTCTGCCGTCATTCCCCTCCCCCCCACATCCGCAACGGTGTCATCGCGCCTGCCTTTGTTGTTGCGGGTGCTCCTGAGCGTCCTAACGAACGATTATACGCGGTGTGTAGAAATCCGACACGCGCGCCGCATGCGCCCATCCGCGAACGGTCAGCTGGGATAAAATTGACCTTTCCATGAAAGCTGCCGCCAACTTAGAAATCTGCTCCGCCGCGATTCTGCAGCCCGCCGTGATTTTTCTTCCGGACCGAACGGAAACACGCCAAGTGAAACAATGATTGCGCCCCTATCTGCGCGAACTAAAGCCTCCGTTCCGCTTGGCCGGGTCTACAAAAACGGCGCGAGGAGCAACTCCAAGCTTCTGTATGTTTTTATCCCCGGAGGCATCACTTTCTCGATTCTGCCTGGTTTTCTCTTGGCCATTAAATACGTCGGTTTTCCGGCCAAGCCTGACCCGCCAATCCTCACCTTCATCATCTGGGCCTTGCTGCCCGCAGGCTTACTGCTTACCGCTGTTGGCCATAGAATGAGCAGGGGCCAATGGAAAGGCGTGAGCCAGCAGTTGCACGTAGCCTTGGCGCTTGCGGGGCTTGCCTTTGCGCTGACCACGGTTCGGTACGCCATTGATGGCGCACATGTGCGCATCTATCCCGCCGGCGTTTTGCTCGCAATCAGCGCGGTCTTTCTGCTGTCACGTCTGTTGATGAAGTTCGTCGGCCACGAACGCTACCCGTGGGAGAACAGATGAACCTCTCGGCGCGCGAGTTGGTGAACTCCTCTGTGCATTTCGCATGAAATCGGTGCCGCCTGCTGCCGGGCAAGGTTTCCCCCGTATCTATCGCGTGGACGCGCGTACTCGCCGCGTGGTTAATTTTCTTCTGGCCGCGTTGGCCAGCCTTATCTTTGTGATCTTGCCGCTATGTAATTTAATTTGGACCAAGCCACACGCCAGCTCGTTCAGTTCTCTCATTGGCGTCGATCTCGGATTCGCTCTTTTCCTGCTATGGCTCGGCTCCGGTTACAACAAGCGCGTCATCCTCCGCCAGGATTCCATTGAAGTCGCCGGTTGGTTCTACAGTCGCAAGCTAAATTTCGCAGAGATTCGCGGTCGCAGGGGGCCGGCTGGATACTATGGTGCCTACCACTACATCCTCGTGCCGTTCGACGACAACAAACGCCCCTTAGCTCTGCCTCCCTTCCTTCACACGGACGAGTTTTTTCGCGATTGGATCAAGACCGTTCCCAAGCTTGCGCGCAAAAGTCTTCGACAGAATCGGCAACGCGCAAAATCGGAATAGCCCTAGTGCAAGGCGGCGATTACGTTACGCGATTAAATGCCGGTCGCCAAGCGCCGGGGGAGATTCTTGCTCTCCGAGTTTGAAGTTTGGAGTTTCGAGTTTCGCTTTCTTGCCCTGGGGAACGAAGGGTCGAATTTCGTGTTCCCTCTTCAACTTTCGATTATTAACTCTCGACGATCAACTTCATGCTGCGGGGGCGCGTTGTTATTGCCGTTCAAATACGAAGATGTCTGCTTCATCTTTGCCTGCCGAATTCACCGTCATCGTTAGCGTCTTGAGATCGGCAGATAGTGCGAACTGCCGGCTCTGTATGATCTTGCCTTTGGACGTGCGAATGATTTCCAAGGCGTGCGCGTTCACGCGGCGCGACGAAGATTCAGCAGTTCCGTCCGCATTCGGGTACTCTTTGCCGTCGAGTTTCGCGTTTATCGTGGTTCCTTCCGAGGGAACGATGAAGGAAAGCCCGTTGTTTTCATAGGGACGGACCTGTAGCGTCAGGTCTGAGCTCCCGGCCGCATCGGTGCTGACCCAAGTGCCGACGAAACCTGCTCCGCTTGCCTTTCGCGTGTACACATAGTCCACCACGGTAGACGGCGAACCGTTGGGTGCAAACGCCGTAAAATGATCGCGAAGCGTGTTCCCGTCTTTGGAAAGATTCCAGATTGCCGAGAGCAACGTGCGGCCGTTTTGCTTACGAACCACGTTCCACCTGTCGGGCGCTTCGACGCTGACGGCCAGCGTCGTGCCGGAATAGCCGGGCTGATCCGTGCCGTCGGTGACGATGACTTCGTTTCCCGCGCCAAGATCGAAGGCGTATTTGGTCGCACCGAGAGATGAAATTTTCATCACGTCGGAGAGTTTGCTTCTCACTGGGTTGAACTTCCAATCTCCGATGAAGGGATCGGTCGCCGCCTGCACTGTGCCCACAAACACCAGAGCTAAAGCCAACAAGAGAAACATGCGCTTCAACATGAACTCCTCCATGTTTGACCTACCGCCAGCTCGGGCAGGCTCGCTGAGCACTGCCCACTGCACCGAAGTGTTTATCATTCACCTCAGCCGAGATCGCGGAATGAACCCGCCGCCACGATTTCACTCGTAACGCAGCGCCACCAAGGGATCCACGCGCGTGGCGCGCCGCGCCGGAAAATACGTCGCCGCGAGGGCCACCGCAATCAACAAAACGGCCGTCGCGCCCAGAATCAGAGGATCCGTGGGGCGCACCCCGTACAACAAATCGCCCAGCAAACGGGTGAGCGCGACAGCTCCGGCGATTCCGACGGCGACGCCCCCGAGCGTCCAGGCCATGCTGCCACGCAGAATAAGCTTCAACACGTCCTTCTGCTGCGCACCCAGCGCCATGCGTATTCCAATTTCGTGCGTTCGCTGAACCACCGCGTATCCCACCACGCCCGCGATGCCAACGGCAGAAAGAATCAACGCGAGCGATGCAAAGGCGCTCAGCAACATCATCGGAAAGCGCCGCGAGCCGAGCGAGTCACTGACGATCTGATCCATAGTGCGTACCCCCGACGCGGGATAATCTCCCCTCATTTGCGCAAGCGCCCGCCGCGCTGACTGTTCAAAGGACGCCGGGGCCGTGGTCGTGCGCATTACCACAGTCATGAAAGGCCAGCCGGCCTGCGTGAAAGGCCGGTAGAAATGCGGACGCGGCTTAGAATCGAGGCCGTCGTGACGAAAATTTGCGACGATCCCGACGACGGTCATCCACGGAGCGTTGTCATTGAATTTTCCCAGTTTGATGTGCGCGCCTAGCGCGCCACCCTTTGGCCAATAGCGATGCTCCATCGCTTGATTTATGACAATCACGTCGGCGGAGTTGACAGTGTCTGCGTCAGTGAATTCTCTGCCCTCAACGAGCGGAATGCCCATCGTGCGGAAGAAATTTGGACACGCGACACTGTAACTGCCTCCGGCCTGATTGTTCAGACCTGAATTGGAACGCCCTTCGATGGCAAAGCTGCGGCCGGCATTGCTTCCGCTGAGGGGCAGGTGGGCCACGGCCCCGACAGAGAGGACGCCGGGAATTGCGCCCACATGATTGGTCAACTGCTGGCAAAACTGCTCGTCCGCTGGCGGCCCGACGTAAAGATTTTCTTGCGCAGTGGAAACACCCATCGTGAGGA
>DASZCH010000179.1:0-14668 GCA_035943235.1 Candidatus Acidiferrales bacterium | reverse complement strand
CGCGAGACGGACCTGGATGGCGTGGACTTGTCCGGACTCGATTTGAGCACAACGTTGATGCCTCGCGACTGGAAAGTCGACAAAGCCAAGAAGTAGGGCCTACTCTTCACACACGCTCGTGCGCACGCGCTTGCGTATGGTGGATAAGCGGGATCAGTCCACGGAATCTAAGCTTAAGCTCAGCCATTCCGTCGGTAACGACCAACAACGACAATTCATTTTGAGGCCGGGTAAGTATCGGGATATTCCGCGCCAGCAGCGGCGCCGCGAATTGCCGGATTGCGGCGGCGTGTTTCGATGCCGAGGCGTTTGATTTTCTGGTTAAGCGTGGAGAGCGGAATTTGGAATCGTTCGGCCGCTTCCGTTTGGTTCCAGTTCGAGTGCTCGAGCATATCAATGATGATGCGGCGCTCAACTTCCTCCATGATTTCGAAAAGAGACCGTGTATGCGAACGGGCACTCGCCTCGCCCGGCATGGGCGGCAGAAACTCGGCGAGATGGAGATGTACGCCGCGGACGATTTCGCGACTGCGGACGGCCTCGGGGAGCAGTTCCACGTCCATCGAGTCTCCATTGGAAAGCACTATCGCGCGCTCGACGACGTTTTCAAGCTCACGGACGTTGCCCGGCCAGTCGTAGTCCATTAAGACACGCATGGCGGGCAGCGAAAAATAGCGCATCGGCTTGCCGTTGTCTTTCGAGAAGCGCTCGAGGAAGCGTTCGACGAGAAGCGGGATGTCTTCCCGGCGGTCGCGCAGCGGCGGAAGCGCTATATTGATAACGTTGAGGCGGTGATACAAATCCTCGCGGAACCGGCCTGCGTGGACGAGGGACATTAAATCTTCATTCGATGCAGCAATGATGCGTACGTCCACTTTGATCGTGTCCGTGCCGCCCAAGCGCATGAATTCCCGTTCCTGAATCACGCGCAGAAGTTTGGCCTGCGTTTCCGGGCTGATGGTGCTGATTTCGTCGAAGAAAATCGTACCCTGGTCGGCGACTTCAAAAAGCCCTTTTTTGGACGCGACCGCGCTGGTGAAGGCTCCTCTCACATGGCCGAAGAGTTGGGATTCGAGGAGGTCCACTGGAATGGAGCCGGTGTTAACAGCGATAAAAGGCTTTTCCGCGCGTGGTGAAGCAGCGTGGATTGCCTTGGCGATCACTTCTTTTCCGGTGCCGCTTTCTCCTGCAATCAAGACGGTGGAGCGCGAGGGACCGACCTGCGTCACGAGGTCGAGTACCGCCAGCATTTTTTCACTCTTGCCAATGATGTTGGGGAAATTGTAGCGTTCCTTTAGAGCGCGCTTGAGTTGCACGTTTTCTTCGCGCAAGCGACTGCCCTCGATAGCGAGCGCGACTTGTGACAGCAGTTCGTCGTTCGACCATGGCTTCGTGATGTAATCCTGCGCGCCGTTTTTGAAGGCAGCGCGGGCCATGTCGATCGAGCCGTAAGCGGTGATCAGAATGATGGAAAGCTGCGGGTCGCGGCGATGAATTTCGCGCAACAATTCGATGCCGTTGCGGTCCGGCAAACTCACGTCAAGCAGCAGCAGGTCGAAAGGCTGATCCCCTAGACGCGCTAAACCCGTTTCGCCAGTCCCCGCTTCGGTGACGGAATAGCCTTCCGAGGAGAGTAACGCCTGCAAACCCTCGCGGATCTCAACTTCGTCGTCAATAACGAGGATGGAGCCCTTAGGCATGGACGGCTTTCCTTGCTACGGGGAATTCGAGCCGGAACGATGTACCCTTTTCCGCTGTAGAACGAACTTCTAACTTGCCCGCGTGTTCTTTAACAATCCCATAACTGACGGAGAGTCCAAGACCGGTACCGCGTCCCGAAGCTTTCGTGGTGAAAAAGGGATCGAACACGCGGTGGATGTGTTCCGGGCGAATGCCGATGCCGGTATCCGTTACTTCAACTTCGACAGAGCCGTTATAGGCGGCCGTGCGAACTTCGAGCATGCCGCCGTTCGGCATCGCATCCCGCGCATTCATAAACAGGTTCAAAAACACCTGTTGCAGCCGGGTACTCGAACCCAAGACGAACGGTAATGCGTCCGTGAAGTTGCGTATCACATTGACTCGCGCGGCCTTGAATGGATGCTGCACCAGACTCAAAGTTTCATCGAGAACCGAGTTGAGGTTCACCTCGACGAACTCCGCCCCGCCTGTGCGTGAGAAGTTCAGGAGGTTGTTCACGATTTCGCTGGCGCGGAATGTTTGTTTGACGATCTTGTCGATCGTCTTCTGGCGAGAGTCTTCCAACGGTATCTGCTTGCCCAGCATCTGAATGTAATTCGAAATTACGGCAAGAGGGGTGTTGACTTCATGTGCGACGCCGGCGGCTAGCAAACCGAGCGAGGTCAGCTTCTCGTTTTGAACCATCTGCTCTTCCAGGCGAACACGCTGCGTGATGTCGTCAAGAAGAATCAGCCGACCGAGCCGCTGCCCGCTCTTTCCTACGAGGGGGGCGAATGAAGCATTTACGACAAAACGCTGTGGGCCCGGGCCGTAGAGACGGAACTTGTAGATGCTGGTGACGTGCTCTTCCTGCGAGTGTGAGGCGATTTCTGCGACCAGGTCTGATGGGAGCGCGTCCGTCAGAGCGCGACCAACGGCTTGTTCGCGCGGAATGCCGATGAGGCGTTCCATCTGCGGATTCCAGGACTCGATGCAGTCCTCCAGGTCAACGGTGAGCACGCCGATGTTGAGCGATTCGATGATGTTCTCGTGGAATTCCTTCAAACGCTCAATTTGTAGCGCTTTCTGCTCGAGCGAATTGTAGAGCCGCGCATTTTCGATGGCGATCGCCACGTAGCCGGCGATCGTGTCCAGCAACTCGATATCATCGCTAGTCAGATAGTCGCCGTCCACCGTTTTGCCCAATCCAAGTACGGCCACCACGTGATCGCGGAAACGGCACGCGATGAAATAGTTCAGGCCGAGCTGTTCGAGCGTACGGCGAACGGATTCCGTCTCGCCAGAGCCTCGGGCCGATTCAAAAAACAAACAGGCCCGCGTTAGCACGGGCCGCTCAGTCAAATTCAGGAAGCTCAGATCCAGCGGCGATTCCGCCTGTACGCCAAGCGAGCGTGAGAACTGGAAAGTTTCCGGGCGCTCTGGATTCTCGAGGAAAATCGCGACGCGGTCGACGAGCAATGTTTGAGAAATGCGGTCGAGAACGGAGCCCAGCAACGGCTCGATGCGCACCTCATTCGTGAGGGTGCGGCCGAATTCAATAAGCGTGCGGCGGTAGTTCAAACGGTCGCGATAGAAAAAGTGGTCAAGGCGAGCCTGCATCCAGTCGCGCAGCGGTTGAAAGAGAAACGCGGCGACGACAATCGCGACGACGGTGCCCGACGCGCCGGCTGAACCTGTCGAATGGAAAAGCAGGCCAATGATGGCCACGGTGGCGAAATAAACGGCGACAATCGCAGCGGTCGCGAGAGTATAAGCGATTCCACGCTTGAAAATGATATCGACGTCCATCAACCGGTAACGAATGATCGCGTAACCGAAGCAAAGCGGTATGAGAACCAGCGAAAACGCCGACGCCGTCATCCAGCCATAGGGAATGCTGCCGGCGCAAAAGGGAACAACGTAAAATGCGAGAAAGGGCGTCACGCCGACAAAGGTGCCGAAGGTGACCCACTTCAACTGTTGACGCAAAAGGCCGGTAGGCGCCCGAAGATAACTGAGGAGGAAAATCGCGCCGGCGATCAGGAAGTACAGGCCCCAGTACGCATATTCGATTTGATCGAGGCGGAAGCGGCTTTCGATGGATGGCATCAAATCGAGGGCCGCGGTCGCCACGCTTACGTGCAGGAAAAGCAAAGCGGCAGGCACGGCATAGACAGCCGCCAGCCAGAACCTAAGATTGCGAACGCGGCGCTCCGGAAAAACCAGCGCAAAATGTACGAGAAGCGCGGCTTGCAACAACAGTGCGACAACGTTCGACCAGTAGATTGTCCAATCGAACGAGTTCAGCTTGCCGCTGTAACGGAACGCGTAAAAAATAAACGAGACAAGGCAGAAAACGTAGAAATGCACCGCGCGGGGAGCCGTCCAACGGCGAGCAAAAATGAATAAGCCGATGAAAAGATACAGCAGGGACAAAATGCCAAAACAGTTCCAGATGAGCGTCGGCTTTTCCGCGGGTGCCGTGAGGACATTGGCTTGGAACGACACGCCGTCACGACTGAGTTGGTAAGTAACGCTGGACCATATGCCGGCGCGGGAGAGTTGCTGGGTTACCTGCGTAGCGCGTCGTATGCGAACGCCGTCGACTACCGAAATTGTGTCGCCGGGTTGAATCCCGGCCTTGGCAGCGGGCGAAGTGGGCTCAATACGCCACGCCTGCACACCGGACGAAGTGTCGAGCCACGTAACGCCATCGTCAGGCATAACGAATTGCGAGCGTTGGCGGAAATTGAGACCGCCAAAAACGACGGCGGCCAGCGTAAGGAACGCCAGCAGAGCCGCAGGCAACCGCATTCGCAATCCGTCATTCATAAATGGACCTAAGCGTACCTACACTATCCCATTGAAACTGGTGCACGTTAGATTCCAGAAGATGGGATTTTGCGGGGTTCATAAGCCACTTAGAATGAGGCCCCTAAAGGATCCGCGTGGTTTCCTTACAGCTTACCTACATATTTCAGGAGATGCGATTCCAAATCCAGTACCCGATCACAGGCGCTAGAACTGCACGCTGATGCCGCCACGGAACGTCCGATAGGCAGCTACCATGACGACCCGGCCATCTCGGGTAGTCATCGGAACATAGCCTTGTGCCAAAAGGTTACCGAAGTCAGCCATGGCTTGCATACGGTGTAAGCAGGGAATAGGTTGATGGACCATGAGATTGAAATAGGGGTCCAAGCGGAAAAACGCCTCGCCGTATTCATCTTGCCGGGAAACGACCATACCGTCGATCCACTTGTAGCCCGTAGTTAACTCCGTTCCCAAAACCGGAATTCGGGACGTAACTGAGCCGGCGATGCTGTGGCGATATTGTGTGCTCAGTGCGTCTCGCAAGTTGCCGTTCGCAGCCGAACTGGCTGACGGTGCAAGGGCGCCAGCCCAGGCGTATACGACTGTCGTCGAAATATCCTTTGAAAACTTCTGCTGATAGGCGGCGCGAGCACCCCAAGAATCGGAAACTCCAGCATCGTAGGCGAAGCCATCAGTGAAAAAATCCTGGAGGAAATTTGCATTGTCAACGACGCTGCCGCGACCGAAAACAGCTGTATCGTTAGAACGATCATGAAATCCCGCGAGAATCACGCGGTTGTGATGGGCGAAAAGACGCTCTACAGCGAGCTCCTCGTGCCAGCCGTCTTCGAGAACAGGCCGCCCGTCGCGAAAGAGCATGGTCGGGAATGCATCCAGAGAATCCAGCGCGGATTCGAGCGGCGCGGTAGCTTCCGGGCTGGCCTCCGGCCACGGGCGCGAAGCGAGCAAGAGAGAAGCCTGCCAGTCAGGAGAAATTCGGACCGCCAATTCCGCGCGAGGACGAAGACCGGCCGTCGCCTCGTTTCCCAAGCTGGTCAGTAAGTACTCGGCGCCATAGCGAAGCGTAACCGCGTCGCCCAGGGTAAGAATTCCGTTCTGGTCAAGGCGCATGCCCCTGAACACTGGCCCATTGGCCCCCAGGCGAGACTGGCGCACGACGAGGCTGGTCGAAGGACCCGATTTACCGTTGCCCTCCGGCAGCCACAGAGTGGCAAACCCTCCGCTGGGGGTTTCGTTTTCGTAGCTGACTTGCCCTGCGAAAAGAAGCTGGCCAGTGGCGCCTATGGCCTGATCGTAGGCGAAAGCAGTTGCGGGCGACTCTGAAAAACTGGTTGCCGCGCCAGGACGCATGCCCGAAGTGAAATCGATGCGGCTGCGAGGTTGTCGCGCGGATGACGACTCAGTTCTTGATTCTTGAGCGGTCGTTACAACGAGATGGCCGTCTTGCCAGCGCAAAATTGGACGCGTGCTTGCCGCTGAGCGGAGCACCCAGCCCCATTCGGCGTCGTCCGGTTTTTCACTTGGGCGACGGTGCAAATCGTTGAGTCCCGTGAAAATCGAGCCCAGCTCAATCTGCAAACTGGTGGTACGGCTGCTGTTGACGGAAACGTTCGGTTGCAGCGACGGCAGAAACCCAGCCAGCGTCACGCGCACAGAGTAAACCCCGGGCAAAAGCGCGGCTGCAGCGAAGCGGCCATGGGCGTTGGTGAGTAATTGAACAGAAGCGGAGGTTACAGACTGCGCCGTAACGACAACCGTAGCGCCCATTTGCGGCACGCCGCTCGGATCGAGAACCACGCCCGCGATTTTTCCCGTCGGCGATTCCGCGGCGGCCCGTGACGCAAGGCCCGTGAACAGCCCCAGGATCAAAATCACTGCGCCAAAAATTCGAGAGTTCATATTGCTTTTACCTCCCGTCATTTCGAGGGAGCCCGGACCGAGAAATTCGCCGCAGGAGAAATTGTCTGCTTGTCGGCGTTGTCGGTGATCTGTATCTGGAGCTTGTAGCTGCCCGGTGTGAGTGATTTTAGATCGAGAGCCTTTTCAATCCAAATTTCTTCGCCGTGCTGATTATACTGCCGTGAATTTTCCGAGAACTTCACGACGGGCGTGTTGCTGTCATTCAGCACCTGATATTGAATCGTGGCGTCGCCTTCGTGAGTCTTGGGATCCACCTTAAGGTTGTAAACCTGCAAAAAGATCCCCATTTGGCCGCCTTCGTCGAAGACGGCGTTGAGCTTGGGTCGAACCTTCAGGTCGCCGAGAACGAATTCCCCGAGACCGATATCGCGCGAGGAAACTTTTTGGATTTGGTCAGCCAGGATAAGCGAACTGGCGCCGAGTTGATCGTCTTGGAAACGCGGTACCTGCAAACGCGTATTGATCACGCCGAGGTTTCCGCTGTTTGTGTCCTTCAGCACAACGTCAAGCCGATAAAGGCCGGGACGCAGAGGCAGAGCCTTTTGGTAAACGTTATATCCCTTCAAATATTGTTGCAGCAACGCGTCCGGCGTATCGGCTGAGACGGTATCTTCAAACGTCTGAACCACACGGCCACTCACGCTCGTCACGCGCGCGAATAAATGAAGAGTGGCGATTTGCACGCCATTCTTGTCCTGAAAGCTCATGTCTTTGTTCGGAATTTGGATCGTGATCGGGACCAGATCCGTATCGTCTGTAATTCGCAGGAAGTCGGAGTGGCAGTCGAAGTGGATTTGGTTCGCCGTCATCCGCGTATCCACCACTTCTTCGAGGTCTTTGAATTTCACCGGCGGCGGTGTCTGAATCTTGGCATAGAGCTCGAGGCGGGTGAATTCTTCCATGCTCTCCGGCGTACCGCCGATCGCTTGCGCATCGTGAGTGCCATCGGTATTTTGGAAGCGCTGGGTCTTGGAGGCCATGCCCATCGATTCGAGTTGCGTGAGCCCAGCGCCTGGAACGTACAGCAGAGCGTCCTTTTCGCTGGGATCTCGAGTCAAGTGATACTCGCCGCTGCCGGAGGGATCCACAAATTCTATTTCAACGTTCTCGCCGATGCCCGGCAGATACCTGTAGCGCCAATCCTCAAAGGGATACGTCGAAGTCTCGCCGCCGCCCTCACTGAAAGGCCGCTGGTACGGGCCTCCCGCGGGATGCGAATCTACTTCGTCTGGCTTGCCCCACATAATGTAAATGCGTCCGCGGTCCGTTTTCCAACCAGGAATTCCAGAGGAGTAATGCTCATTGGTATATGCGATGCGGCGGTAGTATTCCTCTTTGTAAGTATTTTCCGCTGATTCTGTGTCGGGATTCCGGCGCTGCCAGAAATTCTCGATGAAATTTTCGCGCTCTTCGTTTGTTTCCAGGTGGAGAAAAGCGGAGCGTTCTTCCGAAGTGATGATGTAAGAGACGGGTCCATTAAGCCATTGGCGATAGACGGGAAGGAGTTCGTGTTCCAGACTCTTCTGTTTTTTCTTCTTTGCTTTTTCCAACTGCTTGGCTGAGTTATCTTGGTCCTGCTGTTGCGAATCCTGGGCGCGCACGGGCGAAACGATGAAAAAAAATCCGCATGCACTCGCGAGTACAAACACTCCTAGGCTTCGCTTCATAGCTGGATTCCCCCGAACAATGGAATTCTATTCTCCCGGCGAACACCCGTCAAGCTAACTTGCGCCGCTACTGAGGCTTAGGATTCGGATTCGCAATGGGCACTCGGGGTTGCCCGGCATCTCTCTCGAAGTCTTGCCGTTTACGAGTTCGCCTCCTTTTTTGGAGAGCCTAGCGCAAGCAAAAGGACCGCTCATGGCGTCTAAGGATTAAGAACCCTAAGAAACGGCGGATTTGGAGATGGGAAGAATCTCATTTAGTATAGAACGTCCATAAGAGTGACGTTCCGCAAGCCAAATGGCCCGTCGAGAGGCGCGCGACGAAACTTTTCGCCCCTCGTTGGCGTATTAACATGAGGATACGGGATTTTGCCTGGCGAGGAACCAAGTTCGTAGGGAAAATGCGATGAAAAGCTGGAAAAAAGTAACTTTAATTGTAGGCGCTGCTGTCATATTGCTGGTCATTGTCGTCGTCAGCATCAAGCAGGCGAACAAGGGTGTCGTCACCGTGCAGACAGGCCAAGTGGCGAAGCAGAGCATCATTTCACTTGTGACCGCCTCCGGTGAGATCCGTCCCGAGGACTACACGAACGTGCTGGGACAAGGGTTTGGAAAAATTACAGATATCGACGTCAAAGAAGGCGACGTAGTCAAAAAGGGCGACGTCCTGTTGCGTGTCGAAAGTATTCAGCCTGCGGCCGACGTGAAGGCGCAACAAGCCAACTTGCAAGCCATGCAAGCCGGCGTACAATCGGCGGAAGCAAATGATACGTCGATGCAGGCCGATATTGCGCAGGCGCAGGCGAATCTTGATAAAGCCGAGCAGGACTGGAAGCGCGGCCAGAGTCTTTACAAAGAGGGATTGATTCCGAAACAGGATTTCGATGCATTGAAGGCAACGCACGATGCAGATGTTGCTGCTCTTGCAGCGAGTAAGGCTCGCGCACAACAGGCTCGCGCTCTGCTTGCCCAGTCGGGCTTTCAACAGCAACAGTCGGCTGCAACGCTCGCTCACCAACGCGATGTTTTGAACAAAACAACATACGAGGCGCCGATTAGCGGCATTGTCTCCTACATCCCGGTGAAGGTTGGCGAGAACGTCGTTCCCGGCATTCAGAACGCGGAAGGCAGTTTCTTGCTCACTATCTCAGATATGGCGGTGGTGAATGCCGAAGTCATGGTCGACGAGACCGACATTCCCAACGTAAGAGTCGGCCAACCAGCCGACGTGATCATCGACGCCTATCCTGGTCAGACGTTCAAGGGCCACGTCGCGGATGTGGGCGAAGAGGCCATCTTGCGCACATCTGGATTGGCGACCACCCAGCAGACTTCGGCGAACAGCCAGGAAGCGCGCGATTTCAAAGTGCACGTTAGACTGGACAACCCGCCCAAACAAACGCGGCCCGGCCTGTCGTGCACCGCCAAGATCCAGACGGCGCATCGCACGGATGTGCTTACCATTCCGATTCAGGCATTGGCAATGCGCTCGCGTGAGGAGTTGAAAGCGGATCAAGACAAGAACAAGAATGAATCGGGAGTAACACTGGCGGCAGCGAAACCAACTACGAATCCAGATGGAACGCCCGCGAATGACGATGTGCAAGGTGTATTCGTTGTGCGTGCCGGCAAGGCCCTATTTGTGCCGGTTCAAACGGGAATCACCGGAATCACCGACATCGAAGTGACCAGCGGACTCAAAGCCGGCGACGTGATTGTTACTGGAAGCTACAAGGCATTGCGCACCTTGCGTTCGGGCACGACGATTAAGGTAGACAACTCCACGCCGGTGGTCACGGATCAATCATCATCATAAGCAGCATCGCAAGCCGTCTGCAAGACAGACGGGTCTGAGCTGAACGTTCGAGGAGCTAAAATTTAATGGTGGTTGGGGAAGCTACGTCGTTACAGTCGTTCCGGCAGGACCTCATCGATACAGGCGTCGTGATCTGCACGGAAGACCTCTGGAAGACGTATGAAATGGGCTCAGAGCAGGTGCACGCGCTTCGCGGCGTGAATGTGGAGATTCGCAAAGGCGAATACGCCGCCATCATGGGGCCGTCGGGCTCAGGCAAATCAACACTGATGAATTTGATAGGGTGCCTCGATTCGCCGTCGAAAGGAAGCTACTGGCTCGCCGGCCGCTTGGTGAGCGATCTTGATGACGATGAGTTGGCGTATATTCGTAACAAGGAAATCGGATTCGTGTTTCAGACGTTCAATTTGTTGCCTCGCGCGACGGCGCTTCACAACGTCGAGCTGCCCATGATCTATAACGGTACGCCATCCGAAGAACGGCAGGAGCGAGCTCGCAAGGCTCTGGCGCAGGTGGAACTGACCGAGCGCATGATGCACAAACCGAATGAACTTTCCGGCGGCCAACGCCAGCGCGTCGCGATCGCGCGCGCCCTGGTGAATAATCCCTCGATCCTGCTGGCCGACGAACCAACTGGAAACCTCGATTCGCAGACTGGCGAAGAAATCATGGCGCTTTTTGCGCGGCTTCATCGCGAAGGCAACACCATCATCCTGGTGACGCATGAACCCGACATCGCGCAGCACGCGCACCGGGTCATACGACTCCGCGACGGCAAAGTTGAAAGAGACGAGCGCATCCGGTAACACCTGCCAGTACGTGCCCCCTGAAAGCAACCCTTGAGCGGAATCGTGGCTCAGTTCTTTTTATGACCAGGCGAACAACCCATTTGGCGATCAGCTTGATTCGCAAAAAGGACGATGAATCCGATGAAGAAAAGACCACAGTTCAGCGCAGGTTTCGCGGCAGTGCTACTTGTTGTGGCCGCCGCCTCCGTGCGGGCGCAGTCCACGCAAACGCAAACTCCTCCGGCGCAAGGTGATATTGAGCAATCACTCGCCGAGGCGGCGCAGCCAGGGCCGATTCACGCGCAATTGATGAAACGGGCGGGCAAGTACACGACCGAGATGACGTTTTCAGCGCCCGGTGCTGAACCGCAGGAATCGACTGGAACTGCAACACTGAAGCCTGTTCTCGGGGGGCGGTTCCTTGAGGAAGAAAATTCCGGTGAGTCCTTAGGTGAGCCGTCGGCCGGGTTGCGCCTCTACGGTTACAACAATGGTTCGAAGCAATACGAAGCTATCTGGATCTACACTGGCTCGACGGCGTTTCTGGTGCTCGATGGCGCCAGCGACGACAATGGCAAGACTGTCCGCTACACTGGCGCGTTCATCGGGCCCAACGGCGCCAAACAGATGATCCGCGTCATAGTCGAGCAGCAAGATACAGATCATTTTGTGGTGCGTTTACTGGGAGAAGGACCAGGAGGCGCCACGTCGACGCTAGCGACGACCTATACGCGCGTGCCGGCGCGACTTAAAAAATAATCAGGGCAGTCACACGGTGGTAATTTTGCGAAATCAATTACCCGACGATAACGCCTTGATGTATCGGTAGAAAAAATCCACGCCCTGATAAAACGAAGTTTCGAGAATGCGTTCATCGCGCCCGTGCGCGCGCACGTCGTCCATGTCGATGAAAACGCCAGAGACGCCGTACGTTGGAATTCCAGCCGCACGCAGGCGATAGCCGTCACTCGCGCCCGTATCCATTACCGGCACTACGGGAACGCCCGGCCAAACGGCTTTCACGGCCTGCTCCGTGGTTTGCAGGACGTCTTTGCGCAACGGTGACGCGGGACTATCGTGCGGGGGCGCCACCGGCGTGACCTTGATCTGCGCGTCATCCAGAACTCTGACGAGCGTCTTCTCCGTTTCTTCTTGAGTGCCGCCGGGCAAGATGCGGCAATTCACGATAGCGCGCGCGTCTTGAGGCAGGGCGTTGTTTGCGTGTCCCGCATCGAGGCGCGTGGCCACACAAGTGGTGCGCAGCAGCGCATTGTAATAGGGGGAGGCGGAAAGCAATCCGATCGCGGCGCGATCGGGAGGATTCTTCGCGGCACCTTCCATTTCCTTCGAAAGCGGTCCGTGATCAATGATCGCCATGCGCTCAAAAAACGCGCGCGTTGTTTCATTCAATTGCACGGGGAACTGATATTTCGACAGGCGCACGAGGCCGTTCGCCAAATGGTAGATGGCATTATCGGGTACCGGCAACGAGCTGTGCCCGCCCTTGTTTTGCACCTGAAGTCGAAAGTCATCGTAGATTTTTTCGCTTGTTTGAATCGAGGCTAGCAGAGGCTTTCCGCTCTTGAGTTGAAAATCGCCACCGTCCGTGTTGATGCAATATTCGGCGTCGATCAGATCGCGATGATTCGCGAGCAGCCAGGAAACGCCGTTGAAGTCGCCACCTTCTTCGTCGGACGTCAGCGCGAGAATCAGGTCGCGGTCGGGCTTGTAGCTTTCCCGCTTCAAACGAATAAAGTTCGTGACGAGAATCGCATCGCCGTCTTTCACGTCGCTGGTGCCTCGCCCGTAGAAGAAGCCATCCTTCTCAGTGAGCTTGAATGGATCGATGGACCAGTCGGCGCGATTCGCCTCCACCACGTCAAGATGCGCCAAAAACAGAATTGGCTTGTGCGCTCCGCTGCCGTGAATCCGCGCAACGATATTGCCGTGCCGCGTGTCCTGGTTCAGAACAACTACGTCGTTTGCCGGAAATCCCGCCGCACGCAATCGCGCCGCCATTTCATCGGCTGCCGTGGCCGTGTTGCCAACCGATTCCGTGGTGTTGGTCTCGATGAGCTGCTTGTAAATATCGTGCGCGAGTCTGGCCACGTCGCTGTTTTGTTGCGCGTGCAGGAACGCCGCGGGCGAAAGCGCAATCACAAAGACTAGAATCATCGTGCGATGTTTCATCACGAGTCTCCCGTTGCTGATTTTGTGAGATGGAGGCTAACAGAACTTGGTCCACCGCGCCAAATTTCTATGGCTGCTCGTGTCGCTTGCATTGTCTTGCTTTCGAAGCTATAGTCCCGCGCCAATCGGAGGTTCCAGCCATGACAAAACGAGTTCTCCTCGGCACATTAGTCGGCGGCATTGTCGTGTTTATCGTGGGGGCCCTTTTGCATACGGTCTTGGGATTAGGGGAAGTTGGCGTCAAAGCTCTCCCGCAGGAAGACGCAGTGCTTTCCGCGATGCGCGCGGCGATTCACGACCCGGGATTTTACGTGTTCCCCGCTCCGAACATGACATCTGGACGCAGCAAGGCGCAGAAGGATTCGGACACCGCAGCATATACAGCGAAGTATCAACAAGGACCGACGGGAATTCTGGTTTACACCCCGGGGGGCGCGCCAATGAGCATCGGCAAACTGCTCGGCGGAGAATTCGTGATTGACTTGGTCAGCGCGTTTTTCCTCGCGTGCATTCTGGCGATGGGCGCAGGTGGCAGAAGCTCATACTGGAAGCGCGTTTTCGCGGTAACGTTGGCTGGACTTTTCGCTGCCTTGTTCCTCGGCCTCGAGTATTGGAACTGGTACAACTTCCCGACGAATTACACGTGTGCCTACATCATCATCGTGGTGATTGAGTGGTTCATTGCTGGCCTAGCGATGGCCGGTGTCGTTGTCGGAGCCAGCGCCGCCTAGCGTGGCTTTGTCGCAGCGATAAGCCGGAGCACCGCGGCGGATGCCCGTTCACGACAGATCCCAGGAATTGCGTTTGGCCCGAATCCATGTCTTTGAGAATAGGGATTCCGAGCCATGTCGTGTTGTTCACTTAGTGGCGCCGCCCGCCGTATGAACGGCCTTGCTTGATGCAACACCTTGTCGCGGCCAAAATACTCGGAAAATCCCTGTCAGAGGCGAAGGGTCTTCAGCGCGCCATCCGGGGGAACCGCGCAAAACAAAAAGGGCTCCGAACGGAATGTTCGGAGCCCGGCGTTTGGAACTTAATCCTGGCGGCGACCTACGTTCCCGCACAGTTACCCGTGCAGTATCATCGGCCCTGCGGAGCTTAACTGCCGTGTTCGGGATGGGAACGGGTGTGACCCCCGCGGTTAGACCACCAGAAACTTGAGAAAGTCCAGAGTTGGCTATTCATAGCCGACAATGAACTTTGAAACTGAAGGAAGCGGGCGAAATCCACAAACTCATCTTGAGTAGTGAAAGTGAAGAGGTCGCTTTCCAAACACGCCGCATGTTATTGCGGACCCTTCGCCAGACTGCAGCTTGGGTTGACGATCTTGAACAGATCGCCACGGGTTGGGAAAGTTTTATGGTCAAGCCGAACGGCCGATTAGTACGGGTAAGCTACACGCATTGCTGCGCTTCCACCTCCCGCCTATCAAGGTCGTAGTCTACGACCGGCCTTCTTAGGTGACCGCAGCCACCTTGGGAAACCTTATCTTGAGGCGAGCTTCTCGCTTAGATGCTTTCAGCGATTATCTCTTCCGAACTTCGCTACCGAGCGATGCCACTGGCGTGACAGCTCGATCACAAGAGGTTCGTCCATCCCGGTCCTCTCGTACTAGGGACAGCTCCTCTCAAGTTTCCTGCGCCCACACCAGATAGGGACCGAACTGTCTCGCGACGTTCTGAACCCAGCTCACGTACCGCTTTAATAGGCGAACAGCCTAACCCTTGGGACCTTCTACAGCCCCAGGATGCGATGAGCCGACATCGAGGTGCCAA
>DASZCH010000178.1:0-6839 GCA_035943235.1 Candidatus Acidiferrales bacterium | reverse complement strand
TCGATGAACTGGGCACATCACAAGGCCCGCGCAGCCTCGCCGAACGCTACAACAATCTTGCCCGTAGCAAGGGACTGGATTTAATTCGCGACCTCGAAAAGTCTTCCGCGGGAGAATTGACTGGCGCGCTTTTTGAAGCGGTTGCCGAAGCGCATCTGATTCATCCTACTTTTATTTATGATTTTCCCACGGATATTTCTCCGCTTTCGAAATGCCGGAAAGATGACCCGTCGCTGACGGAGCGCTTCGAGTTGTTCATCGACGGAATGGAACTGGCAAATGGCTTCTCCGAACTGAACGATCCAGCGGACCAGGAGCGGCGTTTTCGCGCGCAGGTCGAAACCGGCGGCGCGGAAGTACCGAAGGAAGTCGACTGGGATTACATTCGCGCGCTAGCTCACGGCATGCCGCCCACGGCTGGGGAAGGGGTCGGCATCGATCGCCTCATAATGCTGCTGACGGATTCGCGTTCGATTCGGGAGGTCATCCTGTTTCCGACGCTTCGTCCTCAAAAGGATTCTGACACTGACGCCGCAGCGGCGAACGAAGAGCCGAAATGAGTTTCGAATGGATGGTTGCGCGGCGGTATCTGCGGTCCAAAAACAAGCCGCCAGTGCTGAGATTGGTGACTTTTCTTTCGATTGCGGGCGTCGCGGCAGGCGTCGCCACGCTGGTCATCGCGCTGGCGATGAACACAGGTTCTAGCCTGGCAATTCGTAATCGTTTGCTGGGCGTCACGGCTCACATCAACATCAAGCCGAACGGCACGCAGGGAATTCGAGATTATCGCAGCCTAATGACCCGTCTTGCCGCCACGCCGGGCGTGCAAGCCATCACTCCTGCCGTTTACAACCAAGTGCTCTTGTCCGCGGGTAACCAAACCGAAGGCGTGGTTCTGAAGGGAATCGATCCGCATCTCGAAAAACGTTGGGACTCAGCGCTCGACCACCTGGTGGACGGCAATGATAATTTCACTTCCGATTCCCGCGGCATCCCGGCGATTCTTGTCGGCAATATCCTCGCGGACAATTTGAAGGTCAAGGCAGGGGATTACGTCACGGTCCTGAGTCCGCAGGGGAGCCTGACGCCTTTCGGCATGCTGCCACGTTCACGCCGATTTCGCGTTACGGGGATTTACGATTCCGGTTTTTACGATTACGACGCGAACTGGGCTTTCATTACCCTGCAGGATGCCCAGGAACTCGCCGGGATTGGCGACGTAGTAAGTCTCCTCGAGGTTCGCGTGGACAATCTTGATGACGCGAAGCAAATTGCGACGGTCCTGACGGGTAAGGCAGGCGCCGGCTATCACACGACGACGTGGATGGAAGAGAATCAAGCGCTCTTTCGCGCGATGAGCCTCGAGAAACTGGTCACCGCCATTTTCATTGGCCTGATCACGTTCGTTGCCGGATTGAATGTGCTGGTGGTGCTGGCGATGACCGTGACGGACAAAGCGCATGACATTGCTGTCCTCATGGCTTTGGGAGCGCGACGCATTCAGGTACGTAATATATTTGTCCTGCAGGGTCTCCTGGTCGGCGTCTCCGGCACAGCGATCGGACTCGCTATCGGATATTCACTCTCCTGGATTGCCAATCGTTGGAAATTAGTGCCACTGAATCCGGAAATCTATTCGATTCCATATGTCCCGTTTCATTCGAGCGGCTGGGATGCAATCTGGATAGCCGCTGCGGCGCTGGCCATCTGCGTCGCCGCAACAATCTACCCCGCTCGTGCCGCCGCTGGCACACTCCCGGTTGAAATTTTGCGCGCCGAGTAACTCACGCGGGGCGGTTTCCCAGAACTGAAGTCCCATGACTCGAGCAGTTGATACACGCATAAATGTGCGCGCGTAAACGCGGGTGCGGAAACGCAACGTGCTACAATGGAAGTGTATGTCCGGTGCATTTCAGCGCACCTTTTTTGGTGGACAGGAAGTTTTGCACTCATAATGTGCAAGAACTTGGAGCTACGAAGACAAGCCGAAAGCGACCTTTTGATAAGCCGCAGAATCCAAAGAGATAAGTAAGACTGAGTTCGGCATGGGAAGTGACAAGGGATTAGGGAGTTTCAAGTAGCGCCCGAGATGAAGCGCATAAAGAAATCATAATGATGACGAGCCCAGCCACAACTTCAACACGAACAGCAGCCCGACAAACGGATTGTGCGTCCGTGCACAACGACTCCGCGGAGCTGCTGCGAGTCGAGGGCCTGCGGAAGACATTTCATTCTGGAACCGTAGAGGTTGCTGCTCTCTCTGGTGTGAGCTTCGCGGTTGCATCCGGGGAAATGGTGGCTCTGGTTGGCCCGTCGGGTTCTGGAAAAAGCACATTACTGCATATCCTGGCCGCGCTGGACACGCCAACGAGCGGTACAGTATACTTCGGCGGAAATTCGCTGGGAGCGTTTGCGGAGCGCCAGTTGGAGGACTTCCGCAGCCGGACAGTGGGCTTTATCTGGCAGAGACATCAGCTGCTGGCCGATTTTACCGCCGTCGAAAATGTGGCCATGCCGCTGTTGATTCGGGGAAACGCAGCGAGCGCGGCGCTCGACACGGCACGCCAGTGGCTGAATGAAGTCGGCCTCTCGGAGCGGATGCAACATCGAGCGGGCGAGCTCTCCGGCGGGGAACAGCAGCGGGTCGCGATTGCCCGGGCCCTTGTGACTGAGCCGAAGTTGTTGCTGGCCGATGAACCGACGGGCGATTTGGACGAGGAAAATACGGAGTCGATCTTCGCACTCATGCAGAGCTTACACCGGTCCCATCATCTGACTTCTATTCTGGCAACCCATAATCTTTCGCTGGCGCAGCGCGCGGGTCGCGTCGTGCGTTTGGAGCACGGTTTGTTGATGTTAGATGATGGAGCTGTTGCGCGTGCCGCCGGATGGCGTGGCGCGTCGGGGAATTCTTCTACCCTGGGAGGGCGTGGGTGACCTGTGTTTGAACGTTATACAGAGAAGGCTCGACGCGTGATTTTTTTCGCGCGATATGAAGCCAGCCAGTATGGCAGTCCCAATATCGAGACCGAACATTTGCTGCTGGGCCTGTTGCGCGAGGACAAGGCGCTCGCGAATCGGTTTCTGCGAGCACACGGCACGATCGAATCCATACGCAAGGAAATCGAATCGCGCATCACGGTGCGCGAGCGGATTTCGACCTCGGTCGAAGTCCCCCTCAGCCAGGAGTGCCGCCGCATCCTGAATTACGCGGCCGAAGAAGCGGAGCGTTTGAATCACAAGCATGTGGGAACCGAACATCTGCTGTTAGGAATTCTGCGTGAAGAGAAATCGTTCGGCGCGGAGATTTTGCAAGAGCGGGGATTGCGTCTTTCAGGGGTGCGCGAGGAGCTTGCGCGCGCCGCGGGTGAAAAAGTGCCTGTAAATCGACCGAAAGAAACTTCATTGCTTGCAGAATTCAGCCGCGACCTTACTCAAGCCGCCATGGACGGGACGCTGGACCCTCTGGTGGGCCGAGATCGTGAGCTCGAGAGGGCCATTCAAATTCTTTGCCGCCGCACGAAGAACAACCCTGTGCTGATCGGGGAGCCGGGTGTGGGCAAGACGGCCATCGTTGAGGGCTTGGCGCAGCGCATTGCCGATGGCGATGTGCCGCCATTTCTCGCGGACAAGCGCATACTTTCGCTGGATCTTTCCTTGATCGTCGCGGGCACGAAGTACCGCGGCCAGTTCGAAGAGCGCCTGAAGACCATCATGAAAGAGCTGATGGAGAGCCAGAACGCGATCGTTTTCATTGACGAGCTGCACACGCTGGTCGGTGCAGGGTCGGCCGAGGGTTCGCTCGACGCCGCAAACATTTTGAAGCCCGCTCTGAGCCGCGGCGAGATTCAATGTATCGGCGCAACCACGCCGGGCGAATATCGCAAGTCCGTCGAAAAGGATCGCTCGCTCGAGCGCCGCTTCCAGTCGGTGAAAGTTTCCGCTCCCAACGAGGAAGAGGCCATCCGCGTCCTGCAGGGTGTGCGGGATCGTTACGAAAAATTCCACGCCGTTTCCTATACCGACGAAGCCATCCAATACGCCGTCTATCTTTCGAACCGTTACATTCCAGACCGCTTCCTTCCGGATAAGGCGATCGATTTGATTGACGAGTCTGGCGCGCGCGTCAAGTTGCGCCAGGCGATGCTGCCTGAGGAAGTCTCGGAAGCGCAGAAGCGGGTGAAGTTCATCACGCACCGCATGGAAACGGCCATTGCCAACCACGAATTCGAGAAGGCGCGTTTCTACTCCGAAGAAGAACGCAAGGAAAAAGAAAATCTCCGAGCCCTTCGCGAAAAATTGAAGATTGACGACTCATCCACAGGCACGGTCACGCGCGATGACATCGAAGAGGTAGTGGCGCGCTGGACTGGCGTGGCCGTTAACGCAATTAAGGAAGATGAGCAGCAGAAGTTGCTGCGCATCGAGGATGAGCTGCACAAACGTGTTATCAGCCAGGATAAGGCCATTACAGCTCTTGCACGCGCCATTCGCCGGAGTCGCGCCGGACTCAAAGCTCCCGGCCGTCCGGTGGGCTGCTTCCTTTTTCTCGGCCCCACCGGGGTCGGAAAGACGGAAGTCGCGCGGCGGCTCGCGGAATTCCTGTTCGGCACGGAAAAATCGCTGGTGCGCTTCGATATGTCCGAATACATGGAAAAACATTCGGTATCGAAGCTGATCGGCGCGCCTCCAGGATATATCGGCTACGAAGAGGGCGGCCAATTGACAGAGCGCGTCCGCCGCACTCCGTACTCGATTATTCTGCTCGATGAAATCGAGAAGGCGCATCCGGACGTCTACAACATTCTGCTGCAGGTGTTTGAGGATGGGCAGCTAACCGACGGACTGGGCAATACGGTGGATTTCCGCAACACAATCATCATTATGACCTCGAACATCGGCGCCCGCGCTCTGCAAAAGCAGGCGACCTTGGGTTTCCAGTCGGGCTTGGGGGACACGCATGCAAGGAGCCTGGACGACATCGTGATGGCCGAGGTCAAACGCGTGTTCAATCCGGAATTTTTGAACCGATTGGACGAAGTGATTTTGTTCAACGCCCTCACGGACGACGATCTGTCGCGCATCATCGATTTGCTGGTGAGCCAGATTAACGACACGCTGGTTCATCGCCAGGTGCAAATTCAAATGACGCCCGAAGCCCGCCAGTGGATTCTGGAAAAGACCTGCACCGATCGCAATTACGGCGCGCGCCCGTTACGCCGCGCTCTTCAAAAATACGTCGAGGATCCGCTCTCGGAGGCGTTGATCCAAGGCGGGCTCCAACGCCCGGCAATCATTGAGATTTATCTCACCACCGATGGCTTGGGCTTCCGTCCGGTAGTGGAAGCAACCCCAGTAGCTCACTAAGGAATCCTACACGCGCATGCCAGCCGTGGGGACGGTCTGGCAGGGGGAGTACAAAACATTGGAAGGCGGAGCGCGGCTTTGATTCAGGTTGGAGCCGCACGGAGTAAATCTTGCCTGCACGCCACATCGCTCATCGCAGTGGTGTGCGGATGTTTGCTCGCCTTTTTTTCGCATCCCGCGAACGCCTTGCAGCTTCCCGCGAGCCAGCAACAACCTGCTTCAGCCAGTTCCCATCAGCCGGTCATTGAGCGCATTGAATTTGTTGGCAACCGGCGTATTCAGCGGGAAACCCTTTTGGCGCGCATTTTCTCGCGTCCTGGCGACCCTTACAATCCGGATGCGGTTCGCCGCGACTTTCGGGCGCTGTGGAACACGCAGTTCTTTGAGGATATCCGGCTCGAAGTGGAAGATAGTCCGGATAATCCCAACGGGAAAATCATCGTTTTTTACGTTCAGGAACGGCCCACGATTCGCAACATCAATTACAAGGGGAATAAATCCGTCTCCGAGTCCGACATTCTTGACGCCTTTAAGGACCGCAAGGTCGATCTGTCGGTCGAAAGCCGCTTCGACCCAACCAAGGTCAAGCGCGCCGAAGTAGTGATCCAGCAACTGCTTGCCGAGCATGGTCACATGTTCGCCACGGTGAAGCCGACCTACGAGCGCATTCCCGCCACGAACTCCGTTTCCCTCACTTTCAACATCGACGAAGGGGCAAAGGTCAAGGTTGGCCATATTATTATCCAGGGCAACCACGTTTTCTCGACGGAAAAGATTATCCGTTCCATGCATCATTCGCGGCCCATCGCCATTCCTCTCGGTTTTGCCGACATCAACATATTCAGCAAGACCTATGACCGCGACAAACTCGACGAGGATATGGCGGTGGGAATCAGCGGCCTGTACCGCGACCATGGGTACTTTCGCGTTGTCGTGAATGAGCCTGTCCTCAAAAACGTCAAGGTGCAGCACAATGGCTTGCCGATTGGCCCCATCCCTTACATTGGCCGGACCCGCGGTATTCGCACGGATATCACCATTCCCATAGAAGAGGGCGTGCAATACCACATGGGAAGGCTGATAATCCGCAGCGCGAATCCTGACGAGAATCTTTACTTCAAGCCCGAGTTCCTCGAGAGCATCTTTCCCCTTAAAAAAGGGCAGATCTTCGACGTATCGAAAATTCGCAAGTCAATCGACAACTACACCAAACTCTATGGCGAGTTCGGGTACATTGACTTTACCGCCTCGCCGGAATTCGACGAAGATGCCGCGACGAAAACCATCAATCTGACACTGGATTTTGATCAGGAAAAGCAATTCTTCGTCAGGCGCATCGAATTCCAGGGCAACACCACGACGCGCGATAAGGTGATTCGGCGCGAATTGCTGCTCGACGAAGGCAGTCTTTACAACGACCGTTACTGGGAACTCAGCATCCTGCGCCTGAACCAGCTCGGATACTTCGACAC
>DASZCH010000177.1:0-18302 GCA_035943235.1 Candidatus Acidiferrales bacterium | reverse complement strand
CCCTGGTCGGTTTTGGGGCCGCCCGGATCGCGCACTGTCAGCAAATCAACCGCATGATCTTTGAGAAATTTGTGATAAGCGTCAGGATCATCGTCCACACTGACGGCCAACACAGTCACATCCTTGCCCTGAAACTTTTTCTGCATCTGCACCAGCGACGGCATCTCTTCGACGCACGGCGGACACCACGTGGCCCAGAAATTCAGCACCACCACCTTTCCGCGCAGGTCGGAAAGCCGCATCGGTTTCCCGCCTTCCTCGAACGAAAACGGTTTCGCGGTCGATCCAGCCGGGCTTGGCTCGCCCTGATTGTAGCTGGGGCTCGCGAATAGAATCAGTAACCCCGCCACGGCCCCTAGCGTGATTCCCGTAACAATCTTCCTCTTCATTTTTCTCCCGGCATTTGGTCCGGCGCGAACTCTCCTATGATAATATTTTTCGTGCATTCTCGGCCATCCGATTCGCAATTTCCTATGCGAATCTCGCCATGCCTCAAATTTCAGCCATCATCCCCGCGCGCGACGAGCAGGACAATATCGAGGCATCCGTTGCAAGTCTTGCCGCGCAGCCGGAAATTGCCGAAATCATCGTCGTCAACGATCAATCCACGGATCGCACCGGTGAGATCCTGGCCCGCCTTTCGAAAACTTTTCGGAACCTGAAGATCCTCGAATCCACCGCGCTGCCAGCAGGCTGGACCGGCAAGAATCACGCCGTATTTCTGGGCGCGCAAGCGGCGAATTGCGAATGGCTGCTCTTTACCGACGCGGATACGATCCACCTTCGCGGCGCTGCGAATCACGCCCTCGCGGACGCTCGCGCCTTCGATGCGGCCCTCGTTTCCTATTCCCCCGAGCAGCTTACGCAGTCTTTCGCCGAGCGCGCCTTAATACCTTTCGTTTATTGCCGGCTCGCCCGCAAATTCGCTTTCGCGCGAGTGAACGATCGTTCACTGCCCGACGCCGCCGCGAATGGCCAGTTCCTGCTGATTCGTCGCGACGCGTACGAAAATGTCGGCGGCCATCGCGCCGTAGCTGATGCCGTGCTCGAAGACGTCGCTCTGGCGCGCCTTGTAAAACAGGCGGGTTTTCGCCTGCATTTTGCGTCAGGGGAGGGAATTGCCCGCACTCATATGTACCGAAGCTTTGCCGCCATGTGGCAAGGCTGGACGAAAAATCTCTATCTTCTCCTCGGCGGAACGCGAAAAAGTATCCTGCAAGAACTCTTTCTCGCAGTCCCCTGGCCCGCGATCGTTTTTGTCGTCGCCGGAATTATCGTGCGGGGCCGCCCAGGCCTGTGTCTCGACGCACTGGGAATCCTCTGGCTCGCTGCGAGTCACGTCGCGTATGCGCGCGAACTTCGCCGGAATCGTTATTCCGCGCGTTTCATCATATATTATGTACCTGGAGTGTTCCTCTATGCCGCCGTCGCGGCCGCCTCCGCATGGAAATATTGGCGGGGCACAATTTCGTGGAAGGGCCGGGAGTATCCTGTAGGAACGCCATAATCGACACCATGATCCGCGTAACTCGAAAACTCGAATTTTCGGCCGCGCACTTTTATCACAACCCGAATCTCTCGGCGGAGGAAAATCGCCGCGTCTTCGGTAAGTGCAATAATCCGCACGGTCACGGGCACAATTACGTCCTGGAAGTCACCGTCGCTGGCGAACCGGATCCAAAAACCGGCATGGTTCTCGACTTGAAGGAATTGAAGGAGATTCTCGATCGCGAAGTGACGCAGCGCATGGACCACCGTCATCTGAATTATGAAGTCCCTGAGCTCGCGGGAAAAATTCCCACGTGCGAAGAAATCGCCGTGGCGCTCTGGCGCATTCTCGAGCCCAAGATTCATCAGGGCCGCCTGGACCGCATTCGCTTGTATGAATCGCCCGATTTATTCGTCGATTGCACCGCGGACGGCATGAAGGGCGCGCGATGAAACTTTCGCTTTGGCGTCGATATTCTTTTCCGGCTTCGCATCGCCTGTTTCGCGCGGAATGGAGCGCCGAACAGAATGAGCGAATTTTCGGCAAATGTGCGAATCCGTACAGCCACGGCCACAATTACGCCCTGGAAGTGGCTGTTACCGGCAAGGTCGATCCGGCGACGGGCATGATTGCGAATCTCGCGGATCTCGATGGTTTTGTGCAGCAGAAAGTTCTCGATGCGTTCGACCACGCGTACATGAACGAGCAGATCCCTGAATTCCGCGAATGCGTGCCAACCACGGAAAATGTCTGCCGCGTGATTTTTCAACGCCTCGCGGATTTTCCCAGTGCTCGCATTGAGGGTGTGCGAATCGAAGAGACGGGCAAGAACAGTTTTGAATACGCCGCGCCTTCAAACCCGTAAATGCGCATTTTGTCGATATGAAGGAGTTGCGAACCGGAGGAGTTCATATGAGCGAAACGGCAGACACGGAAACGATTCAGCTCGCCAAGACAGACAGTGCTGAGACAATCGCCGACTTGGTGCGCCGCATGATTTTGTTGTTGGGAGAGGATCCCAATCGCGAAGGCCTTCGCCGCACGCCGGAACGCTTCGAGAAAGCGTTGCGTTACCTCACCAGCGGCTACCGGCAGGATCCGGAAAAGCTTCTGAACGGCGCCATGTTCAGCGTGTGCTACGACGAAATGGTGGTCGTGAAAGATATCGAACTCTACAGCCTTTGCGAGCATCATCTACTTCCGTTCTTCGGCAGATGCCATGTCGCATACATTCCGACGAAGAAAGTCATCGGCCTCAGCAAAGTGGCGCGTCTCGTGAATATGTACGCGCGGCGACTGCAAATTCAGGAGCGCCTGACGAACCAAATCGCTGACGCCATTCAGCAGCGCATCAGTCCCGAAGGCGTAGGCGTGATCATCGAGGCGAAGCACCTTTGCATGGTGATGCGCGGCGTCGAAAAGCAGCAATCTGCCGCCGTCACCAGCGCCATGCTCGGCGCTTTTCGTCAAAACAAAGAGACACGCGACGAATTTCTGTCGCTTGTCAATTCACGTAAGACTTAATTCCTTCGGCTGAGTTGTGGCGAACGAAACACGCCATCGACGCGTTTCCAGCGGCCTTTTCGCGAAAAATACTTCTATTGCCCCTGCCTGTCTCTGTGCTACGATTTTGACATACGGAAGAGACAAACGTAGAGCAGGGTGTGACGATTCAGGAGGACATCGAGTTGAGCGAGGCCAAAATAGGCGTCATCGAGCAGTTCCGGCAGCATGCCAAGGACACGGGTTCCCCGGAAGTGCAAATCGCGTTGCTAAGCGAGCGCATCAGTTATTTGACCACTCACCTCAAGTCCCACGCTAAGGATCACGCCTCGCGGCGCGGCCTCATCATGATGGTGAACCGCCGTCGAAGGCTATTGGAATACCTGAACCGTCGTGACCCAGATCGGTATCGCGAGATTGTCGAGAGACTTAGTTTGCGCAAGTAATACGGCCGCTGTGGTTGGCCGGTTGAACGCCCGCCCGGAAATATTTTCTCCGCATCGAATCATCTTGTGGGGCCGCGCGGGATATTGTGTGCGCAGACCTCATCCCGCAAACTTGTAGATCTGCTTGCAATCGCTCCTCGCCCGATTCTCTTCTAAATATAACGGAGATTCTTTCTCCGCAACGCAAACGCTTCCGGCAAGGCCGGACAGCAAAGGATAATTTGAATGACACATCAATCAAGCGTGGAAATCGGTGGCCGCCGGCTGAGCTTTGAAACGGGCAAGATGGCCCGCCAAGCTAACGGCGCAGTGGTACTTCGCTATGGCGACACGGTCATCCTGGCAACCGCATGCATGGACAGCAAGCCCACCGAAAAGGATTTTCTTCCCCTGACCGTCGATTATCGTGAGTACACCTATTCAGCCGGGAAAATTCCCGGCGGCTTTTTCAAGCGCGAAGGACGTCCCTCGGAACGCGAGATTCTCACTTCGCGCTTAATCGACCGTCCGCTCCGGCCGCTGTTCCCCGAAGGGTGGTCCACCGAGACGCAGATTTTCAGCATGGTGCTTTCCGCCGACAGCGAGAATGACCCTGACGTTCTCGGCGTGACGGCAGCAGCGGCCGCCCTCTATTGCTCGAATATTCCATTCGCGCGGCCCATCGCCGCGGTTCGCGTGGGATTGATCGACGGGCGTTTGACCGTGAACCCCACCGTCGCCGAACAAAAGACCAGCCTGCTGAACATCATTATCGCTGGCTCGGAAGACGCCATCGTCATGGTGGAAGCGGGCGCGCTGGAAGTTTCCGAAGACACGGTTGCGGACGCTCTTGCCTTCGGCCACGAGCAAATCAAGAAAATCATCGTCGCGATTCGCGAGCTTCACGATTCCGTCAAACCGCGAAAAGCCGCCGTCACACCTCCGGCGTTTGACGAAGCTCTAGCGAAGCAGATTGAATCGAAGTACGGCGAGCGCCTGCACGAAGCCCTCGACACGGCGAAATATCCCAAGCTCGAAAGCCGCGAGCGCGTCTCTGCCATCGAAAAAGAAATCATGGCGGCGATTCCCGAAGAGGAAAAAGACAAGCGCAAGCTCGCTGCTCGCGCCATCGAACGTATTCACGAGCGTTTTTTCCGCGAAGACATTATCAACAAGCGCCGTCGTCCCGACGCCCGCCCGTTCGACAAAATCCGCCAGATCACCTGCGAAGTCAGCTTGCTGCCCCGCGTTCACGGTTCGGCGCTCTTCACCCGCGGCGAAACGCAATCGCTCGCCACGGTCACTCTCGGCACCAAGGACGACATGCAGCGCCTCGATTTGCTCTTCGAGGACGACACATTCAAGCGTTTCATGCTGCATTACAACTTCCCGCCGTTCTCCGTCGGCGAAGTGAAAATGTTGCGCGGCCCGGGACGCCGCGAAGTCGGCCACGGCGCTCTCGCCGAACGCTCGCTCGCGAATCTGATTCCGTCCGAGTCCGAGTTCCCCTACGCGATTCGCGTCGTCTCGGACATCCTCGAGTCGAACGGCTCCTCGTCGATGGCCTCCGTTTGCGGCGGATGTCTCGCCCTGATGGACGCCGGCGTGCCAATCAAGTCCCCGTGCGCGGGAATCGCCATGGGCTTGGTCGTCGAAGGCGATAAATACGCCATTCTCACGGACATCGCGGGCGCCGAAGATCACTATGGTGATATGGATTTCAAAGTCGCCGGCTCGCGCGAAGGCATCACCGCCTTGCAAATGGATATCAAGGTTGCGGGAGTCAGCATCGCCATGATGCGTGAAGCGCTCGCCCAGGCTCGCAAGGCCCGGCTCGAGATTCTCGACACCATGGAAGCCGCTCTTCCCGCGTCGCGCACGGAAATTTCCACGTACGCGCCGCATCTCTCCATGCTTACCATTCCCACGGACAAGATTCGCGACCTCATCGGCCCTGGCGGGAAAAATATCCGCGCCATCACGGAATCGACCGGTTGCAAGATCGACGTGAACGACGATGGCATGGTCCACATCTTCGGCGTCAACGGGAAAGCCGCGGAAGAGGCTCTTCGCCGAGTCCGCGAAATCACCGCGACCGCGGAGATTGGCAAGACTTATCTCGGCAAAGTGGTTCGCATCGCGGAATTTGGCGCTTTCGTTGAGATTTTTCCCGGCACTGACGGCTTGCTGCACATCAGCGAAATCGCCGAGCAGCGCATCCGTTCGGTTCGCGACGCGCTTAAGGAAGGCGATCAAGTGATGGTGAAAGTCCTTGCCATCGAGGGAAACAAAATCAAGCTCAGCCGCAAAGCCCTGCTGCGCGAGGCCCGCGAGAAGCAGAAGCCGACAGAGGTTTCGGGCGGCGGCCAAGCCTCAACCGCCGAAGTCGGCTAGTAGGAACTTCATCATCTGGATGCGAAAAAGAGCGGCATCGCTGCGGACGCGGAAAGCAAATTTGCCGCACAGCCCGGATGCGCGAAGCTAACGATCGCACCCGGCCCACTAAATAAAAAAGGGAGGCGCTATTCCGCCTCCCTTTTTATTTTCCTTCTTCAAACAATCGGTCTAAAAATACAGCTTCAGCCCAAGCTGCAAAATTCTTGGGTCATTTGCCGAAGTCACCTTGCCGAACGATGACGACGTGATATTCGTGCTCAGGGCGTTAAAGTTCGTGTGGTTGAACACATTGAATGTTTCCGCGCGGAACTGCAGATTGAACCGCTCGTTAATCTTGGTATTCTTGAAGAGAGAAATATCCCAACGCTGGAAGCTCGGCCCCGTCACAACGCCGCGGCCCGCATCGCCCGGAACGCCCGAGGTCTGCGGGTTCGTTGCGAATGCAGACGTGTTGAAGAATTCAGCGATGGTATGAGGTGCTCCGCTATTCGGGTTGCCAACGATGTTCGGCCGCGCGCTGGCCGCGCTTGCGCCCAGGAGGCCGAGGCCGGCGGGATCGTTGCTCGAGGTAGTCACCGTGAATGGCGTCCCAGTGTAATAGTAGACCAGCCCGGATACTTCCCATCCTCCCAAAACGTGCCCAACGTACCCTGTTTGAGATTTGTACCAGGGCAAGTCATACACATAGCTTGCGGTTATGTTCTGGCGGCGATCGAGGGCGGACGGCCCATACTCCGCTCTGATGTCATATGTGTTTTGCGGAGCATTGGACCGATCGCTCGGGTTATCGGTCAGGTTGTGAGACCATGTATAGTTCAAGACGAAGAGCGAGCTTGCTCCCCACCGCTTCTGGAACTGTGCCTGCAACGAATGGTAATTCGAATTAAACTCGTTCTCGATACCGCTGATCGCTCCGTATCCCAGGAAAGGCCGGAACTGATTCAGCGGTAGCTCTCCAGTGCTGCTGGTAAAGGTGGCCGGGTCCAAACCGTTGGCTGCTCCGACGCCTGGGCGAACCTCATTGATATCGACAACGCCAAGCAAGTGGTGAGCATTGTTCCCGTAGTAGCCGACGTCAATCATCATGTCCTTCTGAAGCTGGTGCTGCACATCCAGGCTCCATTGCTGCGTGTACGGTGTGTGCCAGGGAAGCCCGATGAAGGCGGCGCTGCCGGACCCGCCAAACGCCGGGGGATTCGCCGAAATGTTGAGATTTCCGTTTGATGGATTCGTGAATGGAGCATTAGCGATCGAGACAGAAGTCGTAAACGGCGGATCATTGAATACGTTCTGCTCGAAGGTCCCGACCAAGGTTGAATCGTAGAATATCCCGTATCCGGCGCGCACCGCCGTTTTGCCATTGCCAAACGGATCCCACGCCACGCCTATGCGCGGAGCGAAGTCCTTGTTGTCGTTATTGCTCACGTGCGACCCGAAGGGCGAGTTCTGGCCGGCAATGATAAAGCCGTTCAGTGGATCAAAATTCGGGTTGGGCGTCCCGCCACCTGGACATGCTGCGACCAGGCACAATTGGCCCGTTGGGCTAATTGTTGGAGCCTTCGATGGATCGTATAGCTGTGGGTCGAAATTGTTCAGTTCGTTGTTGCCGGAAACGGGTTGTCCAAACCGCGAATAGCGCAAGCCCAGCGTAACGGTCACGCGTGGAGTCATGCGAAATTCATCCTGCCCGTAGAACTCCCATTGCTGTTGGCGGATGTCTGCCACCGCGTCCTGCGAAGCCTGCGAGAAGGTTGCCAGATTACCCAGCAGAAAATTTGCGAATGCTTGCTCCGTAGAACATGTAGTCGGGCTCGGCGTGCAATCGGCGAACGATGACTTTGAGCCCGTGTTTGGAAACGAAAAAGATCCAACGTTATTTCCCGCGGCATTTTCTTTTTTCTGATAATGGTGGTAGCTCACCCCGAACTTCAGCGTATGCCTGCCCTTGATCCACGTCACGTTGTCGAAAACGTTGTGGTCGCGGTTATAGTCATTGTACGGTCCAAAGCCCGTAATGGTCGATATGCCACTAATGAGCAGCGACGGCACCCGCCCTAAAGTGGACGCAAATGGGAGCGTAATCGCGCTTCCGACGTCAGGTGACTGCGAGCTCAGTTCCAAACCGATCGGATTGCTGATAATCGCACTGTAGTTGAAACCGTAACCACCGTCATTCAGCAGGTTCGGCGTGATCACATAGGTATAATGTCCCATGGCCTGCCAGCCAGGTGAATTCGTGCTGGTGGTGGCCACGCCGGGGAGGAGGTCACCCGTAAACAGTCCACCGGGCTCTTGTGTAGGAATTGAATCGTGCTCATAGCGTCCGAACACCGAGAATTTCGAGTTGAACGTATGGTCGATACGTATCACCTCTTGCCGGCCGTTGAAAATATTGCGCTGCGGATTGACCAGTGAAAACGGCCCGCCCGCGGGGTTGTTTGCCCCTGGAAACTTCGAATAGAAATCTTTGATATAGGCGGCAGCTGCGGGATTTATCGTCGTGACCGAATTGGATCCCGCGGTACAGTTGCCCGAGGAGTCAAATGCCACGCAGACTGTATTTGCGAAGTTGCCGCCCAACAGGGCCGCCGTGGGCACGCTTGCATTGAAGGTTGTGTATGTAATGACCCGGCGGAATTCCTCCGAAAAGAAAAAGAATGTCTTATTCTTTTCCGTATTGTAATGATTCGGAATGAAAACTGGCCCTCCGATGGTGTACCCAAAGTCGTTATATCGCAGAGGGGGTCTCGCAACTTTCGCCGCATTGTTGAAGAAATTGTTGGCAGTGAGCACGTCGCTGCGGAAGAATTCGTAAGCGTCGCCGTGAAATTGGTTCGTGCCGGACTTGGTGACGACGTTGATAATTCCTCCACCAGCCCGTCCGAACTCGGCGTCGTATTCGCTTCTCAGCACCTTAAATTCGCTGATTGCGTCCACGCTGGGGAAATTGCTCAACGTCAGGTCCGAGCCGCGATCCACGTTGTCAATTCCGTCGATGGTCCAATAGTTCGATCCGTTGCGCTGCCCGTTGATCGAAAAGCTAACCACGGCTGAAAGTCCCGACGGGAGCACGTTGCCGATGTAAAGTTGATTCAGAGTCCCCATTGAGACGCCGGGCATCAGACTGACGAGTTGTTCGTAGTTTCGCGTACCCAGAGACAGTTCGCGGATTTGGGTGCCCGAGATCAACCCGGTTGGCGTCGCCGATTGCAGGTCGACGTGCACAGGAGCCGCTTCCACTGTGACTGTCTGCGAAGTCGACCCTACCTGGAGCGTCAAATCGATCGTTAGCTGGTCGTTGACATGCAACTGGATGCCGGTCACGTTCGCCGTTTGGAACTGCGGCGCCCCTGCCGAAACAGAGTAATGGCCCAGCGGCAGCAAGGGCGCTGTATAACCTCCATTCGCATCCGTCGTCACCGTGCGCACCACTTCATTCCGATCCGTGTTGGTAATCGTAACCGTGGCATTCGGTACGACGGCACCACTCGAATCTTTCACTGTGCCGGAAATGCCCCCCAACATTTGTTGCGCAATCGCTGCTCCCCCGAGTCCCAACAGCATCCCCACCATCACCCACATCATCAGTTTTCTGCGCATTAGTTTCTCCCCTCCGAAGCCGTTTTTCTCGATCGTGTTAATCGGTTGACAATCTTGTAGCGGTCAGCTCGATAGATTGACTTCACAAACTCCACCGGCTTACCGCTATGAACGTATGACGTCCGCGTAAACAAAAATACCGGGCTCCCTTTCGCGATTCGAAGAAGCCGCGCTTCCTCGGCCTTCGCCAAGCCCGCTTCCGCCACTTCATCAGTTATCGCGATTTCGATTCCGTACCGGCTCGCGAGCGTGCGATAGAGAGATGTCCGCGGATCGAAATTCTCGACCAGGTCCGGACACAAACCGGCGGGAATATGGCTGCATTCAATGCCCAGCGCCAGGGAATTGGCCATTCGTATGCGCCGCAAGCGAATCACTTTGTCCGCGGGCGAGATGTGCAGCGCCTCGGCTGTCTCGACGCTCGCCGGGCTAATCTCGAAAGAGAGGACCTTCGACCGCGGCCGCGCCCCGCGCTTCTGCATTTCTTCGCTGAAGGATAAAACTCGCCGGAAATCCTTCTCCAGCTTGATCGCCGAAACGAAAGTGCCTTTGCCCCGCTGGCTGTATGCGACACCCAGTTCGCACAGCGACTTCAACGCCTGCCGCGCCGTCATCCGGCTCACACCCAGGCGCGCGGAGATTTCCTGCTCCGACGGAACCGGCTGCCCCGACTTCAGCGCGCCCGAACGAACTTGTCCCAGCAGATGCTGCTGAATCTGGTAGTAGAGCGGCACCACACTTTGCCGGTCAAGAGCTTCTAAGATCACAACACCCCTACTTGTCTATACAACTAGCCTATCTATCTAGTCGTCTTGTAGTCACCTGTCAAGATAATTTTTGTGTAAGTCGGTTTCGCGGAATTCGTCCGATTGATTCAGGAAGGAGGTGGTTGAACTAGACGCGCTCGATCTGCGCGCCCAGCTCGCACAGTTTGTTTTCAATGCGCTCATAGCCGCGGTCGATATGATAGACGCGGTCCACGTACGTCGTATTATTCGCCACTAGTCCAGCAAGCACCAGCGAGGCGCTTGCGCGCAAATCAGAGGCGATAATCGTCGCGCCGCTCAGCGGAGTTGGCCCATGCACGATCGCTTTTCGTCCGTCGACTTCGATGTCGGCGCCCATCCGCACCATTTCGCTCGCGTGCATGAATCGGTTCTCGAAGATTGTTTCGGTAATCACAGAAGTTCCCTTTGCCTGCGTCGCCAGCGTCATGTACTGCGCCTGCATGTCCGTCGCGAAGCCCGGATATTCTTCCGTTGTGATGTCGGCCGCGCGCAATTTACCGGGCACGCGAACGCGAAGCTCACCCTCGCCCTCCGCGCGAATTTCAACGCCGCACGCAGCCAGCTTCTCGATCACCGCGGTCAAATGTTTCGGCTCGCAGTCTGTAAGCAAAATTTCTCCGCCCGTGACTGCTCCGGCCACCAGGAACGTTCCCGCTTCAATCCGGTCCGGAATCACGCGATGCGTGGTCCCGTGCAGTTTCTCCACTCCGCGAACACGAATCGTGTCGCTGCCCGCGCCCTCGATCTTTGCGCCCATCTTAATCAGCAACTCAGCCAGGTCCGTCACTTCCGGTTCGCGCGCCGCGTTTGTAAGCACGCTTTCGCCTTCCGCGAGCACCGCGGCCATCAAAATATTCTCTGTCCCCGTAACCGTGATTTTCTCAAAGTGAATTTCCGCGCCGCGGAGCCGTTCCGCCCGCGCCTCCACATAGCCATGTTCGATTGCCATCTTCGCGCCCATTTTTTCAAGCGCGTGAATGTGCAAATCAATGGGTCGCGCGCCAATCGCGCAACCACCCGGCAGCGACACTCGCGCGTATCCAAATCGCCCTACCAGAGGCCCTAACGTCAGCACCGACGCCCTCATCGTTTTCACCAGTTCGTAGGGCGCTTCCGTATGTGAAATCTGTTCCGTTTGAATCGTCATTGCCGACGGCGGCAAGTCCTGCGCCACCACGTGCGCTTTCATGTGCGCCAGCAGCTTCGCCATCGTGATGATGTCGCGCACTCTCGGAATATTGTCGAGTTCCACCTTCTCGGACGTCAGCAGCGCCGCCGCCATGATCGGCAGCGCCGCGTTTTTCGCGCCGCTGATCCGTACTGTGCCTTCGAGTCGCCGGCCGCCCTGAATCTTGAATTTGTCCATTCCCGTCTTACTTCCTTTTGTTGCCGCGTGCGGATTTACCTGAACTCGCAACGGCTTTGCGTAAGTTGCCATGTGTGGCCGCCAATCTCAGACGTGCCTGCCGGGCGTCCAGGCCAGTCTTTAGCATTATCAGCGCCACCTGCAGATTGTCTCCCGCTTGACGCAATGCGTGTTCTGCGGTCAACACTGGCTTTCCCGTGGCGTCAGTTAGATTCCTCAGCGCCCGCTGACGTAACTTCCGATTCGTCTTAGCTACCTTGATCATCCAGTTGTCGTAAACGTGGCCAAGCCGGATCATCACGGTGGTTGAAAGCATGTTGAGGACCATCTTTTGCGCTGTCCCCGCTTTCATTCGCGTCGACCCGGCAATCACTTCGGGTCCGGTGATCGGCGCGATGGTCACGTGCGCGACGCGCGATATCACGCTGTCTGGGTTCATGGTCACGCCAATCGTGTATGCGCCGCGCTCGCGCGCATATTTCAACGCGCCCACCACATAAGGAGTCGACCCGCTCGCCGCCAGTCCCACAACCGCGTCGCGTGCCGTAATTCCTCGCGCGCGCAAATCCCGTGCGCCCTGCTTTTCGTTGTCTTCCTCGCCTTCCGCCGATTCTGTCAGAGCCCGCCTTCCTCCCGCGATAATTCCTTGCACCAGCGTGCGCGGCACGCCAAACGTCGGTGGACATTCGGAAGCGTCCAGCACTCCAAGCCTTCCGCTCGTTCCAGCGCCAATGTAAAAAAGCCGTCCGCCTTTGCGGATTCGCGCCGCAATTTCATCGACGGCGCGTGCAATCTTCGGAATTTCGCGTTTCACCGCGCGAGCAATCTGCGCATCTTCGTGGTTGATCACGCGCAGAATTTCGCGTGTCGGTTTCTGGTCGATATTCCGCGAGTACGGATTTTGCCGCTCGGTCGTTGCGCTTCGCGGGAGAGCTTTTCTCATCATCGGAGATTATAGCCGGAGGCGCGCGCGCGATAGCTTCAACATCCGCTTCTGTGCAAGGTTTGTGCCGTGGCAGTTATCGTGTGGCTGCGCCCTGCGGGGACAGTCCCAGCGCCTCGATGATCGCATCGTGCAGCGCGGGACGCACTTGGCGGATTTTATCGTTCGCCGCTGACGGATACACGCGATTCGTCAGCAGTATAACGAACAGCCCTTTGTCCGGGTCGATCCAGATCGAAGTTCCCGTAAACCCATTGTGGCCGTACGCGCGCCGTGACATGTAATGTCCGCTCGATGAGTTCTCCGTCGGCACGTCCCATCCCAGCGCTCGCGCCGAATCTCCCACGGTTGCGCGCGCCGTGAATTCGTCAATAATCGCTCGCGTAAAAATTCGTTTCTGTGCGTACATCCCGCCGTTCAGCATCATCTGGGCAAATGCGGAAACATCCTGCGCCGTCGTGAACAGCCCCGCATGCCCCGCAACTCCTCCCATCGCGAACGCATTCCCGTCATCCACTTCGCCCTGCAACTGCCTTTTTCGGAACGCGGCATCGTTCTCCGTCGGAGCAATTTGTGCGCGCAACGCTCGCGGCGGATTGAAATAGGAATGGCTCATGCCCAGCGGCGCAAAAATATTCTCGCGCGCAAACTGCTCGAGCGTCTCGCCCGTCAGTCTCTCGACAATCTCTCCCAGCAACATGAATCCCAAGTCGGAATACTCGATTTTCGTTCCCGGCTCTGCGACCAGCGGTTCCGCGTTCGCACGCTTGAGAATCGCTTCTTGGCCCTTCGTATCCTTGTAAAACTCGCGATGCGCGGGCAGCCCCGACGTATGCATCAGCAAGTCGCTCACCGTAACACTCTTCCGCCAGTCGGCTTGTTGACCTGCCTTCGCGCCGTTCAACCACTCTGGCAAATAGCGTGACACCGGCGCGTCCAAATCCACGCGCCCCTCTGCCACCAGCGTCATGATGGCGGACGTTGTCACGATCGGCTTCGTCAGCGAAGCCACATCGTAAATCGTCGAATCACGCACCTTGGGCGATTTCGCCTCATACGTCAGCCGTCCAAACGCGTGTTCCACTAACTGTCCGTGCCAGCCCACCGCCAGCACCCCTCCCGGAAATGCATGATCCTTCACCGCGCGGTCCAGCAACTCGAACGCAGGCTTTAGCTTCGCGTTCAAGGCATCCGGCGCGGTCAGCAGTTTCATGGGATTCGCGGCGACGCGCATTCCATAGCCAAGTTTCGCCACTCCGGGAACGCTCACCGGAAGTCGTCCTCCAATCGCAATCTGCCCAAAGATTGCGCGCACCATCGCGCGCTGCACCACGTCCTGCGTCGCAAACGCCGCAATCCACGTCTTCGCATTCGGGAACCGGCTTACCAGATACGGACTTCCCAGCGACGCAACAATTGTCGGCTTGCCCGTAGCAATCACTTGATTGAGCAGCGCCGCTTCATCCTCAGGCAGTCCCACTGTGCCCTTGCGGTCCGCCACGCGCACAAACACAGCTGCAATCGCCACGTCGTAGCTATCCGGCGGCGGCAATTGCACCGTATTCGCCTTCACAAAATTCGTATCCACGCGCACCACTTGCACCGAATCCGCGCGCGCGCGCAATTCATTTTCTATCACCGACCCCGGATAGGGATCCGGATCGCCTGAAATCGCCACTAAGAGCACGTGCAGCGGCTCCGTCGCGTCCAGCGGCAATATTTTCTGTTCGTCGCGAATCAGCGTGATTCCGCGGTCCGCAATGTCCTGCGATGCCGTCTTGAATTTAGGTGAGCCGAACACGCTGTTTATCTTGTTCAGGTCCACCAGCCGGTCTCGTTCAAGTCCCAGTTGCGACTTGCCACGCAGAATCCTCCGCACGGCTTCGTCCACTGTCGTCATCGGCAACTCGCCTGATTTCACCGCTTCTTCCATCGCGTCGATTGCCGCATCGGGGTCCGGCGGAATCAGCAGCACGTCAATCCCTGCATTCACGGCGCGCACCGCGACGTTCGGCGGCGAATCAATCGTCGTCACGCCTCCCATGTCCAGCGCATCCGTTACCTCGATTCCCTTGAACCCCAGTTTGTTTCGCAGCAAATCAGTCAGCACACGATGCGACAGCGTCGCTGGCACATTCGTATCCGGTTCGAGCGCAGGCACCACTAGATGTCCCGACATCACCGCGCCCACGCCGGCCGCAATCGCCGCGCGAAAGGGAACCAGTTCCACGCGATTCAATTCCGCAACGTCTCCCGGCACGACCGGCACAGAGACATGTGAATCCACGCTCACGTCGCCGTGTCCCGGAAAATGTTTTGCCGTCGCGAGCGCGCCATTGTCCTGCACGCCGTCAATGAACTGCGTCACAAATTCGGCCACGCGCTGCGGATCTTCGCCAAACGACCGCGTATTAATGATCGGATTATCCGGGTTGTCGTTCACGTCCGAGACCGGCGCAAAAATCCAATTCAGACCCGCCGCGCGCGCTTCGATTGCCGTTATTTTCCCCATCGTGTACGCGTCGTGCGGATCGCCCGTCGCCGCCACGGCCATTGCCGAGGGGAACGCCGTCCCGTCTGCCAACCGCATCGAAGTCCCCGTTTCGAAATCCGCCGCCACCAGCAGTGGGATCTTCGCCGCGCGTTGCAATTGGTTCGCGAGCACGGCGCTCGGGTACACTTGGCTCCGCTCCACGCCCGTCGGAGTCCGCTGCGCCTCCAAAATTATTCCGCCGATGTGTTTTTCCTTCACCTCGCGGAGCAATTCCTCATAGTCAGGGCTCTCGGTCGAAGTAAAGCGGCCCCAGTAGTAAACCATCACCAGTTGCCCGAGCTTTTCCTCGAGCGTCATTTTTTTTAGCGTTTTTTCCACCCACGCGCTGTCGACGGGCGCGCGGCGCGGCTTCGTGGCCTTCCTTTTTTGAGCTTTCAAGGCAGGAGTCATGAGCAGAAGAATTATAATTACCGCGATTCCGCGTTCACGCATGTTCCCGCGGAAAATATTCTGGAGTTGACGCCTTCATCTCGCGGCTGTATATAGCACAGGGTTCAATGCGGCACAACCAACGCGCATCTCGCCTGTTTCTCATTCGTATCCTCGCGGTTTTGCTGTTTACTGTGTTCGCAGCGCCTTTTTCGCCCGCGCAATCGGCTAAGCATCCCGCCACTTCACAAAAATCGTCACAGAAATCTTCTCGCCCCAATCTTTCTGTTCTCGACCCCATCGTCGAAACCGCAATCCAAAACGGCGACATTCCCGGCGGCGTGCTCCTCGTCAGCCATCGCGGCCAAGTGATTTACCGCAAGGCCTTCGGCGAACGTGCGATCATTCCGCATCGCGAGCGCATGACTGCGACCACGATTTTCGATCTCGCCTCGCTCACGAAACTCTTCGCCACCACGCCGTCCATCATGCGCCTCCTCGAAGAGGGAAAAATCCGTCTCAACGATCCCCTGGTGCGCTATATGCCTGAGTTTGCCGGAAACGGTCCCCAGGACCCCAAGGCCGAAATCACCATTCGCATGCTCCTTACTCACACTTCCGGACTCGCGCCCGACCCGCCACTTTCCGCCGCGCTCCCCGGCGAAGACGCGCTCATGCAGGAAATCGACCACGAAACGCTGATGTATCCGCCCGGCGACCGCTTCGTTTACAGCGACACGAATTTCATTTTGCTCGGCGAGTTGGTCAAGCGCATCACTGGCAAGCGTCTCGACGAGTACGCAGCCGAAAATTTCTATCGTCCGATGGGCATGAAGCACACCCGTTTTCTTCCCCCCGCGTCGTGGATTCCGAACATCGCACCCACCGAGGAAATTGATTTGCCGCCTGGTGCAAAACCCGGCTCGGGCCTCGGGCGCGTTCTTCGCGGCGTTGTACACGACCCGCGCTCGCGCGCCATCGGCGGCGTCGCGGGTCACGCGGGACTTTTCTCCACCGCTGACGACCTTGCGATTTTCTGCCAAATGCTTCTCGATAGTGGCCGCATGTCCGGCGCCGCGCGCCGCATTTTCTCCGCTGCCACGGTCCACAAAATGACCACGCCGCAAACGCCTCCGTGGAGTCCCAACATTCGCGGGCTCGGCTGGGACATTGATACGGCCTACTCCTCCCCGCGCGGCGATCTTTTCCCGCTCGGCTCCTACGGACACACCGGCTACACCGGCACTTCCGTCTGGATCGACCCGGCCAGCCAGACTTTTATTATTTTATTGACCAACAGAGTTCATCCTTACGAACGTCCCTCCACGTCCAGTCTTCGCTCGAAACTCGCCACCGCCGTCGCTGCCGCCCTCGACATCGGCGACACTACCGGCTTCACCTCAAAAATCGAACGCAGCATTGACGCCAGTCGCCCGTATGGCCTCGACGGTATTTATCACCGCACTGACCACACGCTTGCGGGCATCGACGTTCTCGAGCAGGAGAATTTCGCTCCGCTGCAGGGCAAGCGCATCGGCCTCATCACCAACGAAACCGGCATGGACAGCGCCGGCCGCCGCACCATCGACGTTCTCGCGCACGCTCCCGGTGTAAAGCTCATTGCAATTTTCAGTCCCGAGCACGGCCTTGCCGGCAAGGCAGACTCAAACGTCGCATCCACCACCGACGCTGCCACGGGCCTCCCGATTTACAGCCTTTATGGAGACACGCGGCGTCCCACCGACGCCATGCTTCAGGGCATCGACGCGCTCGTCTACGATATTCAAGACGCTGGCGTCCGCTTCTACACCTTCATCACCACGATGGGTTATTCGATGGAGGCTGCCGCGCAGCATCACATTTCATTTTATGTTCTCGACCGCCCCGATCCCATCGACGGCATCACGATCGAAGGCCCTCTTCTCGATCCCGACAAGCTCAATTTCGTCGGCTATTTCCCCATGCCCACTCGTTACGCGATGACCCTCGGCGAACTCGCGCAAATGTTCAACGCCGAAAATAAAATTGGCGTCGATTTGCACGTCATCCACATGAAAGATTGGCATCGCGAAGATTCCTTCGAAGCTACCGACCTCACCTGGTCCGCGCCGTCGCCGAATCTGCGCTCGCTCGATGCCGCCGTGCTTTATCCCGGCATCGATATCCTGCAAGCCGCGGGCGTCTCCGTCGGACGCGGCACCGATACGCCCTTCGAGCTTTTCGGGGCGCCCTGGATTGACGCGCCCCAACTTGCCGCCGAGCTCAATCATCGTTACATGCCCGGAGTGCGCTTCGCCCCTACTTTTTTCACTCCCGATTCGGGCCTGTATAAAGGTGAGCTTTGCCACGGAATCGCTCTGGTCATCACGGACCGCGCCTCGCTCGATTCCATGTTAATGGGCCTCGAAATCGCCTCCGCGCTCAACAAACTTTATCCCGATCATTTTTCCTTCGACAAAATGATCACGCTCGTCGGCAATGCCGATACCATCGCCAAACTAAAATCCGGCGAATCCCCGCTGCGTATCGTCTGGGATTGGCAGCCCGACCTCGATAATTTCCGCAAAATGCGCGCCAAGTACCTGATTTATCCTGAGTAGAATCAGGTCGACGATTATCCTGGAGAGGACTCTGTTTTGGACAGAGAGCGCAGAAACGAAATTAGAATACTCTTCCGAACCCACTTATCGTCGCCGTTATAAGCATCACTCGAGTCTGTAGGATCGGTAGGAAATGTTTTCAATTTGCTTGGTAGGATAATTTGGTGCGGGTTGACTTTGATCCCATCATCGCATTGCTGCGAGACATCCTTGCCATCAAAGACACAAGAATACTGAATGGACATCGCACCGTAACCCTCATACATGA
>DASZCH010000176.1:0-16914 GCA_035943235.1 Candidatus Acidiferrales bacterium | reverse complement strand
GCTCATGACATGGGTGGAAAAAATGACGGTTTTGCCCCGGTCGCGGCACTGGCGAATGAAATCTGTGATAGAGCGCGCCGCCATCACGTCGAGTCCGTTCGTTGGCTCATCGAAAATCATCACCGGCGGGTCGTGAATCAGCGTGCGGGCAATGGAAACTTTCTGCTTCATGCCGGTCGACAGCTTGGCGCAGCGGCGGTCGCGGAATTCATCCATGTCGAGGGCTTTGAATAATTCATTGGTGCGGCGCTGGATGGTGGCCGCATCGAGGCCGAAAAGTTGGCCGAAATATTCCACCGTTTCGGCGGCGGTAAGGCGATCGTAGAGAGCGGTGGCCGTCGAAAGAAAGCCCACATGGGCGCGGACTTTTTGAGGTTCACGGACTACGTCGAAGCCGGCGACACTGGCGGTGCCGGACGAGGGCGAAAGAATTGTAGCGAGAATGCGCAGCGTGGTTGTCTTGCCAGCGCCGTTCGCGCCCAGGAGGCCGTAAATCTCACCCGGCTTGCAGCAAAAGCTGACATTCTCTACGGCATGGATGTCGCCGCGTTTTTTGTCCTTGAAATTCTTGCTCAGCTTGACCGCTTCGATCATCAGTTGCCTCTGCCGTTTTGTATACGCGAGAAGCGCATGAATGTTACACAAGGCCTCGCGATTTTCTGAGCGGAAAGTTTCTCGGCAAATTCCTCGGAATAGGGGCAGAGCCCGGCATCTGCGGGACGATGTAAGGGAGATCCGACTGGGGATTCGATTCGGGAGAATTTGGGGTGAGCGACGGGATTTGAACCCGCGACCCTCGGTGCCACAGACCGATGCTCTACCAGCTGAGCTACGCTCACCGTAGCGTACGCGCCCATTGTAACATCGATGTTGCTGTGCGGCAGAATGGCTTGAAGAGACTGCACGGGAGGGAATGGACGGTAGGGACGGACCCGGGCCTCCCGGGCTGTGTCTTTACTTGCGGCCGATGTTGAAAACCACTCCCACGGAAGCGCGAATGTTATTTTGAGTCCTTTGCATTCCGTTGAAGGCGGGTAGTCCAGTGATCGGGTCCAGCCCCAACTCACGGAACCGCGTGAGGATATAATCCGCGTGGAATAGGCGGACGGAAAACACCTGGTTGATTGGGACGTCAATCCCGCCGCCAAATGCGCTAGCGAAGGTGGTGGTTGAAATTACGTTCGTAAGCCCAATCTGTGAGGAAGTGACTCTGAGGTTCGCAGCGCCGAGCAGAACTTCGCCGAAGGGTCGGACGTGATTCATTCTGCGATATGTGAATCGTGGCCCAAAAAGATATGTGAACACGCTTGAGTTGACTTGAACAGGTGGAATGGGTAACGCCAAGCCGAAGTCTGTCGGACCGAACCGCGGGTTGCTGAACTCACCTGAAAAGTCAAACACCGCGCCAATCCAAGGGTTGGCGTTGCCGGTGGCTGAGGCATGCCAGCCGATCCCATTTATATGTCTGTCCTCCAGCTTACCGTTTACGATTCGAGCATCTGTAATATCTTCCCTAGCATAGGCAGTACCTACGAATATTTCATACTTTGGGGTCTCCTGCGCGTGCACCACGAACGGGGCAATTAGCAGGGCCAATAGCAGCAGCGCAGCAAACCTTAAGGGGCTGGGCATAGTAATCCTTTTCACTAGTTTTGAAGGAACTCGGTCTTTAGCCGAGCACGGCACTGGCCAAAGCCCCGGCCCGCGATAACTATTCGCGTTTTGAACCGGAATATAGAGATATTTAGAAGGTACAGTATCCGAAAGGTTACATCCAACGCAGTACCCGAGTGCCTTTTCGGTTGCTGCGGCCTAGCAGCAGTGCCTCACGTGCAGAGTCAGTGGGGCGTGTTTGGACGATCCCCGTGCGCGATGGAAACTTGAAAATAATGTTCGGCCGGCGAAATCAGTTGTGGTTTTTGGGACGAAATGGAATGAGGATGGCCGGCGCTTGTGGTGCACGCACCTTGTTCAGTTGAGAGCGGGCGTAGTCGGCCCAGGGTCCATTCGATTGGTGCTGAAGATAGAGTATCCAGTGTTGGAGAGCAAGTTGCTTGTCCCCATGTTTTTCGTAGGCCGAGGCGAGATTAAAATGCGCGTCGGCGTGGCCAGGCTCGATTTCGATGGCGCGGGACAAATGCTCGACCGCTTTCTCGAAGTCTCCGATTTCGTCGAGAATGCAACCGAGATTGAAATGGCAGACGGCGTTCCGCGGATCGAGCGCCAGCGCAGTGGAAAAGGAGTTTCGGGCGTTTTCGAGTTGCCCCAGTTGGAAGAATAGGCAGCCTAAATTAATGTGGGGCTCGGACCAATCCGGCTGCATTTCAATTACGCGCGTGTAGAGCCGCATCGCTTGTTCGAGCCTGCCGGGAAGAGTTTCGCACTTTAGCGCCTGGTCAAAAAGGTCGTCGGCAGTTCGCGAATCCATCTGGCGAAGATTCGCGGCGCCGGCAAAAACGTGGTACGGGAGAAGAAGCTGTCCGGTCAAAGGCTCGATGGCCCGGTTTTCAGCTCCCGGAGGAATTGCCGCAATTTGTCTGCCGCTTGGAAATAACTGCAATTCCCCGATGGAAATAGCGTTCGTGCCGCGTTCGTGACGCAACAGGGCGACGGCGCGGCAGACCGATTTCGCGGGAATTCGCCGTTGGGTGATTGCTTTTATCGAGTGCAGAGCGACAAGATCGCGGAAATTGTAGAAACGCTCTCCCCAGCGTGCTTGAGGGACGACGAGACGAAGCCTCTGCCAGTACCGCAGCCGGCTTGGCTCGACACCTACGATTCGACTGACTTCTTGCTGCGTGAAACGTTCTGGCAAGTCGCCCTTTTGCCGATTGATGATGCGTTCCCGGAGCGCTCCAGCCGGGCTCGCTTTTTTTCGCTAAGAAGATTATCTACCTGCTGTCAAATCCACAGCTAAAAATCGGGGACGACACGTGTTACTGGTACGCACCGGCTCCGTTGCAGCGGTGCCGTGGCTTGCTAGACTTCCCAATGGAGGAATTCAGGGGCAATGTCAGCGGAGGCGGCGGCAAGACGGCAAGTCGAGAATCTGGTGAACGTGGCGCGACCGGTGGCGCTGCTCTTGACGTTGCTGGCATTGAAGGAATCCGCGGGTGATAGCGCGACGCGGAGCGCGACAATTTTTCTGAGCGGATACCTCGCCATCGCGATTGCTCTGGTGGTCGTTGAACGCACGACACACTTCGAACGAATTCGATTGCCGCCCGAAATCGACGCCCTGGTTCTGGTTGTTTTTGTTGCGCTAACTCCGTCGCTGGCATCTTTCTGGTTTTTTTATTTGTTCGCCATTTTTGCCGTCGCGGTGCTGGGCCGCACGGGCCGCAGCAATACGTCGCGTCAATCGCTCCCCGGCAATTTATTCGCGAGCGACGCCGGCTTGCTGAGCGCGGGGGCTGCCATTGCGGTGGCGATTCGGGCAGGATGGTTCTCCTGGGCGGGCCAAGAGGGATTGCTCCATTGGATTGGCTTCGCAGTGGGGACTTATCTGGCGGGGCTTTGCGTGGCGTGGCTAGGAATTCGCGGACGGGCGCAAATCGGCGAAGATCGCTTCATCGAGTCGCTGCTCGGCACGATTCGAGTGGAGAAGGGGCTGGCGGAATCCGTCCGGCTGGTCCTAAGCGAAATTGCTCGCGAATTCGATTGCAAGCACGCGATGCTCGTGATTTGCGACGAAGAGATCGACAGGCTATTTGTCTGGAAAGGCGAGCAGGATAGGCGCCACGCGTTCCCCCCGGATGCGCTGCCGCTGACGCGGGCGGGCGCCTATCTGGCTGAAGATCTTTCGCAGAACGTGTGTTGGAATTCGATGGAAGGGAAGGGACGAGGATTCGGATGGCCTGCCGCGGCCGAAAAGCCTCGGGAAACAGGCGCGACGGTGAAGCCGATGGAAGTGCCGCCTGCGGCAGCGCGGCAAGAGTTGGGCGCGGATCGCGTGATGGCTGTAACTATTCTTTCTTCTGGGCATCCTACGGGGCGGATGATTTTAGTGAACTCACGGAGGCCGTTTACGCGGAGCGATCTGCGCTGGTTCGAACGGATCGTCCGCCACTTGAACGTTCCGCTGGAGAATGTGTTTCTGTTACGGAGTCTTCGTGCGCGCGCGGTCGAGGCGGAACGAAGTCGCATTTCACGAGACCTCCATGACGGAATTTTGCAGACACTATTGAGCCTGAATATTCAATTCGGGGTTCTGCGCCGGAAACTGCCGCAGGCTCCCGAGCAGGTGGGAAGCGATCTGGCCACCTTGGAAAAAACAGTGCGCGAGGAGGGGGATGACCTGCGGCAGATGGTCAAGGACCTGCGGCCATTGCGCGTGGAAAGCGCGGACCTGCGCGAAATGATGCACAGTTTCGCGGAACGATGCCACGACGAATCGGGAGTAGTGGTGGACCTTTTCCTGGAAGAGAACGATTTGCGCGCGCCGGACCGTATTTGCCGGGAAGTATTCCAGATATATCGTGAGTCACTCAATAACATAAAAAAGCATGCGCGGGCGAGCCACGTCGTGGTAAAACTATGGCAAGACGACACGAAAATCTTCCTCGTCGTCGATGATAACGGGCAGGGATTCAGCTTTGCGGGGAAATTTGGGAGCGAAGAACTGGATCGTTTGCGCCTGGGTCCGATCTCGATTAAAGAGCGGACTCGCACTGTGGGGGGTGTCCTGACGGTGGAATCAAACCCGGGGCATGGTGCGCGTCTAACAATTGAAATCCCATTGAACTGAAATGACAAAAAGCAAAACGCCTGTCCGCGTTCTGGTTGCAGACGACCATGCTATTTTTCGCGATGGTCTGCGCAAGCTGTTTGAGGATACCGATGAAGTGACGATTGTCGGGGAAGCCTCGAACGGCAATGAATGCGTGCGCATGCTCGCTAAGCTGAAACCGGACATTTTGTTGTTGGATCTGCGCATGCCGGAAAAAGACGGGCTGGGCGTGCTTGAGGAGATCAACTTCGATTCGGTGACCACGCGCGTGATTGTCTTGACGGCCGCGGAAGATGACCGGGATGTTGTCCGCGCTATGCGGCTCGGAGCCCGCGGCGTCGTGTTGAAGCAGTCAGCCAGCGATTTACTGCTGAAGAGCATCAAGAAAGTACACGACGGTGAAATCTGGCTGGATAATCGCATGACGGCCGAAGTGATTGACGCCTTCAAACGCTCCGCGGAGACGGGACAGCGGCGCGACAAGCCGCTGCTGAGCGACCGAGAAAAGGAAATTGTTCAGCTTGTGGCACAAGGCTTCCGCAACCGCGAAATTGGAGAAAAGCTCTTTATCAGCGAGCAAACGGTGAAAAACCATTTGCACAACATTTTCGATAAGCTAGGAGTTTCCGACCGACTGGAGCTTGCGCTGTATGCGATTCACCACCGGCTGATCGATCAGGCGTGACGAAGTAAATCCAGCGATCCTCAGTTTTGTTTCCTTTACCGCACCATTACCTAGGCATTTTTCATCGATTCACTGTCCATACAGGCTCAGTCCGCGATATCCTAAAATAGGAATGTGCGCGACGGCTACAGATAAGAATCCGCGGACTTGCCCGCATTGCAAAAACCCGATTCCCGCAGGTGCGAGCGAGTGTCCACAGTGTGACAACGCATGGTTCACGCTCCTTCATTCCAGGGAAACAGTGCTGTCGCTGACAGTTGTGGTCGTTATTTTTCTATTTTTCCTGACCGGATTTATCACGCGGGGCTACCACCGGGAATTAGGAAGGCTCGGCAGGCAATGGTTCGCCACAGGCGAGCAGCAGTTGAAGGCAGGACATGCCGCGCTGGCGCTGGCCGATTTTCACACGGCGCTGGTCTACAGTCCTGACGACACTCAAATTCAGTTTCAGCTTGCACAGGCCTTGGCGGTCGGGGGGCGCGATAGCGAAGCGAAAGCCTATTTGCTTGAGTTGCAAGCGCACGCCCCGTCCGACGCTCCGATTAATCTGGCTCTTGCTCGAATCTCGGCCGGCGCCGGTTTGGCGGCGGACGCTCTTCGTTATTACCATCGGGCAATCTACGGGGTTTGGCCCAGCGATGCGGAAACGAACCGACTCAACGCGAGGCTAGAGCTCAGCCGGTTTCTAATTGCTCATGGCAATACTTCGATAGCAGAAGCCGAGCTGATTGCGCTGGCTGCGGAAATTCCCGAGCGCAATGGCGCTTCATTGCACACGCAAGCGGGCGAGCTTTTTCTACGCATTGACGACGCAAACCGCGCTTTGTCTGAGTTTCGCAGCGCACTGACCGTGGCGCATCCGCCGGAGGACGCGCTGCGTGGCGCAGGACTAGCAGCCTACCAACTCGGTCAATTCCGACAAGCGGAACGGTACCTCGATCGCGCACACCGTTTGAACAAAGAAGACGCGGACGTTTCCCGCGCTCTTAACGTCTCACGGCTGGCTCTGTCCGCCGATCCAAGTGCGCCCGGACTGAGCGAAGCGGAACGTCGAGATCTCGTGCGACGGGATTTCGAACAGGCATTTAAGCGTTTGCAATCCTGCGCGAAAAGCCGCGGTGTCGATCTTTTCGCGCGCGAGACACCGCAGTCGGACATGGCAAACCTCGGTTCGCAAGCGAAGACGTTGAGACTCCGTTTAACGGATCAATATCTGAAGCGGCATGCCGAGCAGAAAGACGTTGCAATGAATTTTGTGTTCGTAGCCGAGGATGTGGCTGCCAAAGAATGCGGGGCGCCACAAGGCATCGACGAGGCCCTTACTTTAATCGGCAAATTGCATCGCGGTGGGGAACAATGAACGCGGCGAACGACGCGACTGTCGCCCCAGAAGTCCCGGTGCGGGAAGGGAACCGGCTCACCCGGCTGTGGAGTCTCTGGCGCCGCAAGACGCTGACGCTGCGTGAAGGCCAGCTATTTCTGTTGTTGGCGGTGATTATCGGGATTTTGTCCGGCCTGACAGTCGTTTGTTTTCGCATAACAATTGAATGGACGCGATTTTGGATGCTCGGCTCCTCGATGCAACCGTCGCACTGGCGCGTGTTGCTGGCACCGACGCTCGGCGGAATTGGCGTGGCGCTGCTCGTGATGTTCGTTTTCAAACGAGCCCGTGGCAGCGGCGTGAACCAAACGAAGGCGGCCGTTTTTATTTTCGATGGTTACGTGCCCTTTCGCACCGTAATCGGGAAATTCATCACGTGCGCGTTGGCGATTGGGAGCGGGCAATCACTGGGGCCCGAGGATCCGTCGCTGCAAATGGGTGCGGGTATTGCCTCGGCGCTGGGGCGGAGCCTGCGACTTTCCCGCGAGAAGCAACGGCTAATCGCGCCGATTGGAGCGGCTGCGGGACTGGCGGCAGCGTTTAACGCGCCCATTTCCGCGGTAATTTTTGTTATCGAAGAAATTATCGGCACGTGGAGCGGCGGCGTGTTGGGAGCCGTGATCCTGGCGGCGATTTCGAGTGTCATCGTTATGCGCGAGTTTTTGGGAAGCGCTCCCATGTTCCGCGTTCCCGCAATGGAGTTTCGCAGTCCTGTTGAGCTGATCGGATACGCAGTGCTGGGAGTTATCAGCGGGCTCGCGTCCCTCGCGTTCCTGAAATTCATCGCCTATTTTCGCCTGCGATTGAGGCAATTGCCACGATGGACACAGTACACTCAGCCGGCCGCGGCCGGTCTGTTGATTGGAATTATCGGCATCTGGCTGCCACAGGTGATGGGGAGCGGGTACCCCATCATCGACCAGGCCCTGCACGATCAATTCCTGTGGAAAATGCTCTTACTTCTGGGCCTGTTCAAGATTCTGGCGACCGGAATTTCATTCGTCAGCGGAACGCCGGGTGGAATGTTCGCGCCAACTCTTTTCATCGGGGCAATGCTGGGCGGCGCTGTGGGCGGAGTGGAGCACCTGCTGGTTCACCGGCCGGCCGAGTCGGTCGCCGCGTTTGCTCTGGTGGGAATGGGTACATTTTTCGCTGCTTTTCTGCGCGTGCCGATCACGTCTGTCTTCATGGTTTTCGAAGTCAGCACAAATTACTCGATCATTGTTCCGGCCATCATTGCCAATATGATTGCGTACTTTATCTCGCGACGGTATCAGCAGGTAGCATTGTTCGATTTTCTGGCGAGACAGGATGGATTCTATCTGCCATCGATTGAAGAGATGCGCGAGCATACCGCGCTTCGAGTGGAAGACGCGATGCGCCCAGGGGCGGGGATTGTTTTGAGTGACGGCGATTCTACGGAATTGCTTCGCGAAGCGGAAGCATCACAGTCGTCGCAATTTCTGGTATGGAGGCATGAGGACGGCTGGCGTGCGATTTCCCAGGACGAAATTCGGCAGCAAGCGATCGCGGAGGTGACGACTGGCTCGTCGCAACACGCAGCGCCTGGACGCGGACCTCTGCCTCAGCTTTATCCGGACCAGCCGTTGGACGAAGCGTTGCGGCTGATGGGCAACTGGCCCGTGGTGCCCGTGGTGAATCGGGCGAACCTGCAAAAGTTGGAGGGAATTCTGTCACTGGACGACATCTTACAGGCGTACCGTAAGTCCTGATTTTGCAGGGCTTTCGGATTCCAGTACTTTCGTACTATCCCGCCTTTCCGCAAAATGGTTCTTACTGCCTATTGAGCCTGGGCCGGTACACCTCTATGCTTATCGATATTAATCAAGCGGAAGGTGGCTCTTGGCTCAGAAAGAACGTAGATCGACTCGTCGTTTTCAGATGCGATTGCCGTTGAAAGTTCGTTGGACTCAGGAGGCCTCCGCTGGTGAGGCGTCGACTGAAACCAAGGAAGTCAGCTCCCGTGGGATCTACTTTTTTCTGCCGAAGGACTTGAAGAACGGCGCCCCGCTGGAAATTGTCATGACTCTGCCGCATGAGGTGACGCTGGCTGGTCCAGTGAAGGTCCGGTGCCTGGGCCATGTCGTACGCACCGATTCGACGCGTCCACAGGACATTGGAGTCGCGGCCGCCATCGAGCGATACGAATTTCTTCGCAACGGTGAAGGCAGTTTGTAAACAGTTCTTGCCCAATCTTTTCGGAGATGGGCGGGAAAACGCCGGCGGGTGAGGGTCCCTCAGCCACATCCGCCGGCTATTTTTTTGGTAATTCGCCGTGTACGTTGCGCTTTCGCATCATTATAAATAAAAAAACTAGATCAACACTTAATTAACAAGATACCGCTGGTGGCTTTTCGTCGTGGACTGCACTCGGCCGCGGACTTATACTGCCCGCGTGATTTCCGAGACCGACATCCGAAAGGCGCTGCGTCGCTACTGGGGATTCGACTCATTCCGTCCGCTGCAGAAAAGTATCGTGCAAAGTTTGGTGGCGGGCCGGGACACCTGCGTGGTGATGCCCACAGGCGGCGGCAAATCGCTGTGCTATCAGCTTCCGGCTGCGCTGCTGTCCGAGCAAACGGCGATCGTGGTCTCGCCCCTGATTGCATTGATGCAGGACCAGGTGGCGCAGCTTACCCAAATGGGAATTGCGGCGGCGCTGCTGAATAGTTCCCTGGCGGCGAATGCGCAAACCAGGATCATGAGGGGAGCTAGCGGGGGCGCATACCGGCTGCTCTATCTCTCACCGGAGCGGCTCGCGCGGAGGGACACGGCTGCGTGGCTCAAGAACATCCCAATTTCTTTTTTCGCCATCGACGAAGCGCATTGCATTTCGGAATGGGGACACGAATTTCGTCCGGAATACCGCCAATTGAGCTCCCTGCGCACGCATTTTCCGGATCGGCCCATTGCGGCCTTCACGGCCAGCGCAACGCGCCGCGTTCGTCACGATATTGTCGAACAGCTTCGCCTGCGCGATCCGTACAAGTGTATCGCCAGCTTTCACCGGCCGAATTTGCGTTACGTTGTGAAGCTGTGCGATGGACGCACGCAAAGTAGCTTGCTGGTGAAGGCTTTGCAGATTTATGCAGGCAGCAATGTGATTGTGTACGCCCCGACGATTGCGAAAGTCGATGAAACAGTGGATCTTCTCAAAGAACAGGGAATTTCCGCGATCGGCTATCACGGGAAGATGAACGCGGATGAGCGAAAGCGAAATCAGGAGCAGTGGATGTCGGACGAAGTGCGCGTTCTTGTGGGTACGGTCGCGTTCGGGTTGGGTATCAATAAGGAGGCGGTGCGGGCTGTGATTCATCTCTCGCTGCCGAAATCGATCGAACAATATTATCAGGAAGCAGGCCGCGCTGGACGTGACGGCCAGCCGGCGGATTGTGTTCTGCTCTGGCAGAAGCGCGATGCGGGCCTGCTCGGCTATTTTGTCGGCCAGATTGCAGACGTGGCAGAGAAAAAGCGCGCGTGGGAACGGTACGACGAAATTCGCGGCTTCGTTGAATCGGGGGCGTGCCGCCACCGGCAGATATGCACTCATTTCGGCGAGAATCCGAAGTGGAAGTCCTGCGGGGCGTGCGACGTGTGCGGCTCACAGCCGGATTGGCTGGCGGGTCCGGCTGTGGTGACGCACGCTGAAAAGAATCGCGCTGGAAAGAATCAGGCTCAACGGATGACGCAGGCGGTCGAAGGCGTTCGCTCGCCAGAACGTAACGCTGTGGAACGAAGTGCCGCCATAGATGTTAATCCTGAAATGCGTGAATATTTGCGTGAATGGCGGAGAACAGTGGCGAAGGAGCAAGGAGTTCCTGCTTTTGTGGTGATGCACGACACTTCCCTCGATGAGCTATGCCGCGCACAGCCCGCATCGCTCGCGGAGCTTCATCTTGTGCGCGGATTCGGAGACCGCAAGGTCGAGCTCTACGGCGAGCAGATTCTTGACGCAATCGCGCGATTTGGCCGCCGACGAGTTAGCGCAGCGAGCGCTTCTTGAAAACGGGGCTCGAGGCTCCAGAAGCCCTCTTGAGGAACTCGAAAGGGGAACGCTGGATTCAAGGGTCGTGTCACTGGCACATTCTGAGAGATTCAAATCGAGCTCAAGCGCTCCGGCCTTTGCTCATCACTATTCGCGCAACTACTGCAGAGTGTCCTCTTCAACGGGTCCGTTATTCCCCGCTAGATTTAGCAGATACGTTTTTTCCTCTCCGGTGAATTCCGTCCGATGACGCGTCATACCAACGCGAGTTGGGTTGCCGTTCCTCCTCATCCTTGTGTTTGAGCACCGCCAACGTGCGCTTCGGGTTCAAGTACGCACACGCAGTGAGCACCGCTTCGATTACTGAGGCCGGTGCAACATAGGAGACACTCAATTCGGCGCTGGCAGTCGGCACAATCAGGCACGAATCACAAAAGCGAGCAATCGGAGAGCGGTTGCTATCCGTGATTCCGAACGTAGGAACGCCGCGCTTGCCACCATGAACGGCTCCTTCCACCGTGTCCCTCAGGCAGCGGCCGAAGCTGATCGCAATTAATAAATCCTTGGACCCAAGAAGATTTATCTTTTGCATCAAGTGCGCCGAGCTTCCGACGGGCGCCTCGGCATCGAAGCCGCCATAAGCAACCAGCAGGTAGGAAAAATAGTGAGAAAGAGTGGCAGCCAGATCGACGCCGATAACGACAATTCTTCGCGCACGATTAATCCGTTTGGCAAGCTCAATCACTTTTTTCGGATCAAGCTCGGCCCGAAGGGCGCTGAGATTGTTTGCGCCCAGATCAATGCATCCCCGGATATGGTCGGAGACCCTTCGGCGCCCCCGAACAGTGGCAGCCTTCATTACCGTGTAAGGATTGATGCGGACAACAAAATGGGCCCTGAGGTCGGAAATAAAGTCCGCATACCGCCGGTACCCGAGGGCTTGAGTAGTGCGAACAACCGTTCCCACATTTACGCCATAGCGCTTGGCGAGTTCGCGGGAAGAAAGGAAGTAGGTTTCGTCAGAATCCTGGAGAATTTTCTCAACAAGATTCTTGCGGCTGGCACTCAGGGTTCCAGATGCCCGATCGAAATTTTCTTCGAGCGCGGTAATCCGGCTCCAGTCTTCTCCTACCTGACCGTTTGGGAGCGCCGAACTAAGGCTCTGTTTTCGCGCCGAGGAAGTCACGTCCCTTCCAAGCTCCAGTGGCCGAGAGTCTAGACCAATAATTCGTTCCGTGCGAGTTCTAGGCATGGATATTCGTGCCTCATGCATCCTGAATCCGGAAGCGGAGACAATCTAATTACGAGATACCACAATACATCAAATGATGCCACATGAACCCGCGGGCAGCATGTGTTGCATTAGTTCTTGACAGCGTGGCGATTGCGCCTATATAACCGCCCATAACAATGGGGAAGTTCAGCTTCGGCGTGCACGGTCATGAGGGTGGAAGGAGAAAAATAATGCTAAGCCATCTTCGAGGAACTCGGCAGCGGACGCGCTTTTGCCGCGGCGTGCTGGGAGCTTGCAGCGTTGTAGCACTCATGTTTTTTCTCGGCGTGAACACCACGCTCGCACAGACGGCATCCACAGGCGCGTTGACCGGAATCGTCACCGATCCGAGTGGCGCAGTAGTGCCGATGGCGACCATTCACGTAGTGAACACAGCTACCGGAGAGACCCGCAGCTTCCTATCTCAACCAAATGGAAGTTATCTTGCTCCCTTTTTGCCGCCGGGAGCCTATCGGGTTGAAGCTTCAAAGAATGGATTCAGCACGGTCACCTTCACCGGAGTCAGCATCTCCGTAGCTGAAACAAGCACGCTTAACGTCAAGCTTCAAGTGGGAACGATTTCACAGAGCGTGACCGTTTCGACTGAGACACAACTTCTGCAAACTCAAAACCAAGCGCTGGGACAGGTGACGGACCAAAGGATGATTGAGGCCCTGCCGCTGGTGACCGGAAACTACACGCAAATCCTCGGCCTCTCCCCAAGTGTTTCAAGCGACGTGAATAACGCGGCCGCCATTGGCGCCGGCGATGCCACCATCTCTGCCCACGGCGCGGTCACCAACGACAATAACTTTCAGATGAACGGAGTGAGCGTTTCCGATCTCGAAAATGGAACTTCCATTCCAATCCCCAATCCAGACACAATCCAGGAATTCAAGGTCCAGACCGGACAGTACGATGCATCCTTCGGCAGAAATGCCGGCGCCAATGTAGATGTAATCACAAAAGGCGGTGGAAATCAGTTTCATGGCGATGCCTTTGAATTTCTGCGAAACGATGACTTTAATGCAAACGATTTCTTCCTAAATCAAGCGGGAAAACCGCGTGCCGAGTTGAAACAGAACCTGTTCGGGGGCTCTGTCGGCGGACCCGTGCTGAAGGATAAGCTGTTCTTCTTTGGTTCGTATCAGGGTGCCCGCCAGAGAAACGGGCTCGCCCGGCAGTGCCTGGGAACGTTTAATACGCCGCCCGAACTCACGGGTCTTGCGGATCGTTCTGCGGCCAGCCTGGGAGCGGCTTTTGCTAATGAACCGGGCGCATTGGGGCCGCCGATCGCTCCGGATGGCTCGAACATCGTCCCGCAGGCGGTGGCCTTGCTCAATGCCACATTCTCTGGCGGTGGCTTCCTCATCCCCGCGCCGCAAAATGCGAATGGGACATCAAGTGTAAGTCAGGCTTGCCCATTCACGGAGAATCAGTTTCTAGCCAACGGGGATTACGTTCAATCGGACAAGAGCACATGGTCCGAGCGGTTTTTCTGGGCCAACAATTCCGACGCATTGAATTTTCAGCCGAGCGCGGGCACGGGCGGTGGCATGGTGCCAGGCTTTCCGTTTTCCTCGGTAAACCAATATCGCGATGCCAGCATTTCCAATTCGTATGTTTTCAATTCCGACCTCGTGAACCATGTAGTGATTGGATACGTCCGGCAGGTGCTGGACGACAACCAGGTACAGCCAGCGGTTAATGTACCGGGGCAAACCGGGGCGGCTCCATTGACGCTCGCAGCGCTTGGAATCAATGCGCCGGCCAATGACAGCATACGACCGGAGATCGGCGCTCTCGGGAGTTTTAATATTGGCGGGAATGGCAACGACGGCTTCGACTTCGCTCAAAATAATTACAGCATCTCGGATTCTCTCGCCTACATTCACGGACGCCAGTCCTTCCATTTTGGCGGCGGCATCTCGCGGCAACAAATCAATTTTGAAAATTTTTCTTTCGCTGGATTGATTGACTTCTTCAACTTTGCGGATTTCCTGACCGGGCATCCAGTCCTCGTCGCCGATCTTCAGGGTCTTGTCGACCGCGCCTGGAGAGCTACGAATGCCGATGCTTACGCTCAAGACAATATTCAGATATCCCCACGTCTTACGGTGAATGTGGGATTGCGGTACGAGCGCCAGGGAGTGATCGGCGACTCCCTTGGCCGATCATCGAACGTAAATACGGCTCTCCTGGATCCGAATCCTCCCGCGGGCGGCACACTGCAGGGTATCGTAGTCGGCTCGAACTTCCAGGGAACGCTTCCGGCAGGAGTCACACGCGCCCCCAACTCTGCTGCCGTCAACGGTGATGGCCAGAACAAATTCGCGCCACGTGTAGGTTATTCGTGGAGAGTGCCGGGAACAGAGCGGTTTGTGTTGCGTGGCGGCTATGGGATGTACTTTGAACGGTCGACCGGACAGCTGTTCCTGCAATTGATTGCCGTGCCCCCGTTCTCGGATTTCCGAGTCGCGCAGTTTCCGAATCTGCCTGCCGGTACTACTTTGGCCAATCCGTTCCAACCGGTTCCGGCACTCCCGGATTTTGCGCCTCTCGCCTACTCACCCACGACGGCGCAAACTCCGCAGGGATTTTCACCCACGTTCCAGCCTTCGGTCATCCAGGAGTACAGCCAGAGCGCGCAGGTCGAACTGACAAACAGCCTCGTTCTCGAAGTTGGTTACAACGGTACACGAGGAACTAAACTGGAGGTCGAGCGGGCCTTCAATCAGGCAAACCTGGCGTCAGCGAGTGATCCTATACGTGGGCAAACAACGAATACCATTGCCAATATCCAGCAGCGCGTGCCTTTCGAGGGATTTTCCGCACCGGGGGCATTTCAGATCGAGAGTTCGGGAGCATCATGGTACAACGCGCTCGACGTCAGCTTGAACAAGAGGTTCAGCCATGGGTTGCAATTCTTGGCGTCCTATACCTGGGCAAGATCGTTGACGGATGCCACCAATTCGAGCACCGGCACCATGCAGGGTGCCAATCTGGAAGGCAACCAGAATGATCCGCACGCGCGTTACGGTCCTGATGGGTTCGTCCGACCGCAGCGTTTTGTCCTCAGCTACTTGTACGATGTGCCTGGGCCGAAAGATCTAGTTGCGCTCAGGAGCCGATTTCTCGGCGGTTGGGCTGTGTCCGGCGTTACCACCGTTCAATCCGGGAGGCGCCTCAACCTCACACTCGCGGATGCGAATAACGTGTTCGGAATCGGGAGCGGTACCTTGAATACTGATCCGGCGCAGATCGCTGCAGGTTGCACAGCCGGCCAACTCGTCGCGCCGGGCTCAGTGCAGAGCAAGCTGAGCAACTATTTTGATACCGCGTGCTTTACCACCCCTCCCATCATCGGAGATGACGGGGTCGGCACCACGTTTGGTAATGCGGGTCCCGGCATTGCGGGTGGACCTGACCAGGTGAATTTCGATTTCGCGCTCATCAAGCGCACCCGGCTCGGGTCGAATGAGGCTCGGAATTTGGAGTTCCGCGCGGAGTTCTTTAACCTGTTCAATCACACCCAGTTCGCTAACCCCGGTTCCAATACGGGCACGAATACGATCAATCCAAAGACGGGAGCACCCCGGTTTATTCCCAGTCCTACTTTTGGCATTATTCAAGCAACGAGCGTCGCGCCGCGAATCATTCAGTTGGCCCTGAAGTTGAACTTCTGAGCTCGCGCGGAACCCGACGCTTGCTGAGGTCCTGGGAACATCGGGCAATCCGCGAATTATTCAATTTCGTGGCGGTGCTCAGTTTCCAGCCTTAAAGCAACGCACGCGATACCTGTACCTGCAGGCGCTTTCTTTAGATTCTCGCGCACCCGAATAAGAGAGAGCCGTGTCGACACTCCAGCTAGATTGCCTCGAACTTAGAGAACTCAGCTTGCCGCTGAAGTATCCGTTTGAGACGAGTTTTGGCCGGATCACAGTCCGCCGAATACTGATCGTCAAAGCGATTGACCGCAGCGGTACGACTGGATACGGCGAGTGTGTAGCGATGGAGGGCCCGTTCTATAACGCGGAAACCGTAGAAACAGCATGGATCATCATCGCGAAACACGTTGCGCCATTACTCGCTTTGTCCCCTGTGGCCGCAGCCTCTCAAGTGAATCACAAACTCGCATCGATCCGCGGAAACCAGATGGCAAGAAGCGCCGTGGAAGCAGCTATCTGGGATCTGGAGGCCAAACGCAAGGGGATACCCCTTTGGAAATATATCGGCGGTGAACGCGCAGAGATTGCTTGCGGTGTGTCTATCGGAATTCAACCCAGTGTCGGAGCCCTGCTGGATAAGGTCGGCCGCGAACTCAAGAGCGGGTATCAACGGATAAAAATAAAAATTAAGCCGAGCCTCGACGTCGAACTTGTTGCCGCCGTCAGGGCCAGGTATCCGGATATTTTACTTTCAGTGGACGCAAACGCCGCCTATGCTCTCGACCGCGATCTTGCGACGATGAGGGAACTCGATCGCTTCAGACTCTTGATGATCGAGCAGCCGCTCGCGGCGGGCGATCTGGTGGACCACGCGAAACTGCAAAAACAGCTTCAGACGCCGCTTTGTCTCGATGAATCCATCGAGTGCGCGGCAGATGCGCGCCATGCCCTCGAACTGGGAGCGTGCAAGATCATCAATATTAAGCTCGGACGCGTCGGTGGCTTTTCCGAAGCAACGAAAATTCACGATTTGGCCCGACGAGCAGGCGTTCCCGTTTGGTGCGGGGGGATGCTCGAGACTGGTATCGGCAGGGCACACAATATCGCCCTTTCGACGCTTCAGGGATTTACGTTGCCGGGCGATGTCTCCGCCTCGAGCCGGTACTGGGAAG
>DASZCH010000175.1:0-8436 GCA_035943235.1 Candidatus Acidiferrales bacterium | reverse complement strand
GCCTAAAGCCTGAGAGGTCCCCGACTGATTTGCGCACAATGGGAGTTGTTGCCGAGCTTGAATGGTATGTGCTCGCTAGGATAAAAGAACGAACCAACCGAGAGCCTTGGCTGAACAAGAAGTGATCATATGGCACTAACTGTTGTTCGTGACGGTGGGACCATCCGGAAACTAGTCATTGCGATTGATGGCCCCGTCGGCTCAGGGAAGAGCACGGCGGCGCGGCGCGTTGCCGACCTTCTCGGCTACACGTATATCGACACGGGCGCGATGTACCGCGCGGTGGCGCTCAAGGCGCTGCGGCGGAAAATCTCCCTCGATGCTACCGATGAGCTTGTCAAACTCGCGGGCGTGACGCGCATCGACTTGCGGGCGCAGGACGGGACGCAGCGCGTCTTGCTCGATAGCGAAGACGTCACCGCCTCGATTCGCACGCCGGAAGTTTCACAGACAGCCTCGAAAATCGCGATCATCGAAGGCGTCAGGCGCGTGCTGGTCGCCGAGCAGCGGCGCGCGGGTGCGCTGGGCGGCGTCGTGATGGAAGGCCGCGACATCGGCAGCGTGGTTTTTCCGGATGCTGGTCTGAAGATTTTCCTCACAGCTTCTGACGAAACGCGCGCGCATCGGCGCTGGCGCGAGCATCAGCAGAAGGGCGACGCGATTGATCTTGCGAAGACGCTCGAGGAAATTCGCGAGCGCGACCGTCGCGATGCTAGACGCGAGCATTCGCCGCTCGTGCGCGCCGAGGGCGCGGTGCTCGTCGACAGTACGGCGATGGAAGCCGAGGAAGTTGCGCGCCTGATCGCCATGCTGGCGCGCGAGCCTATGCAAGGGCAGCGGACCGTCCGTGGTTAATCCACGGCAACCGCGCGGGTAAACAGGCAAAACAATATTATACAAACCAAACTGGTCCTAATTTAGCTACCGTCAATGTTCAGCCGTATTTCAGGTTTGGGTAGAGGTTTTTTCCGCAGGCGGACTTTTGGACGGAGGCTTTCGAGTAACAGGAGAAATAAGGTTGCGAACATAAATACGAACGCAATGACCTCGAAGATGCGGCCCTGCCTGGCCAGCACAAACAGCGGCGCCACGAGGGGGGCTAATGCAAACGAGCGCGGCGGTTTCATTTCAAGCCTGGCCTTGCATTGCGTACAGGCGAGATGCGACCAGGCGTCCAGGTCCATGAAAAATGGAGTGCGAGTCTCGTGACCACAAGCAGAGCACTCTGCCATCGAGCAAGCTCCCTTCAGTCTTGCATTTAGCATGCTTCGGCTATTCCATCGTGTCAATGGAACCAAAGTACGTGCAACACTCCGGTAGCCAGGATGACGATGAGGGAACTAGAGCCTGCCTTCGGTAGGCAGGCTGCGCCTATCTACGAAGAATTGAGGGTCCTTCGTTTCTCGTGAACGGCCGGGGCAGAGCGGCGTCGAGCCGCCGCACTCCAAAAAACGCAAGGCGCACAGGCTAATGCCTGCGCCAGTGGACACGACCTTCGACTTGGTTCCGGCTGGACCTAGTTGGGGCTGGACATGGAGGAGAGGAACTCGGCGTTGGTTTTGGTCTTGGAGAGGCGGCCGAGCAGAAGTTCCATAGCCTCGACGGTCGAGAGCGGGCTGAGGACTTTGCGCAGCACCCAGATGCGATTGAGCTCGTCAGCGGGCAAAAGCAGTTCGTCCTTGCGCGTTCCGGAGCGGTTGATGTCGATGGTGGGGAAGACGCGCTTGTCGACCAGGCGGCGGTCGAGATTGATTTCCATGTTGCCGGTGCCCTTGAACTCCTCGAAGATCACATCGTCCATGCGGCTGCCTGTGTCGATCAAAGCGGTGGCCATGATGGTGAGCGAGCCGCCCTCTTCGATATTTCGCGCGGCGGCGAAAAAGCGGCGCGGGCGCTGGAGAGCATTGGCGTCGATACCGCCGGAGAGAACTTTTCCGGAGGGCGGCGTGACGGCGTTGTAAGCGCGGCCGAGACGCGTGAGCGAATCGAGCAGCACGACCACGTCGCGCTTGTGCTCGACGAGACGCTTGGCCTTTTCGAGAACCATTTCCGCGACTTGAATGTGGCGCTGCGGCGGCTCGTCGAAAGTGGAGCTGATGACTTCGCCCTTCACGGTGCGCTGCATGTCGGTGACCTCTTCCGGGCGCTCGTCGATGAGCAGAACGATAAGCGCGATCTCCGGATGATTCGTGGTGATGGAATTCGCCAGCGACTGGAGCATCATCGTCTTGCCGGTGCGCGGAGGCGCGACGATCAAGCCGCGCTGGCCTTTGCCGATGGGGCAGAGCATATCGAGAACGCGTCCCGTGAGATTTTCCTTGGTAGTTTCCAGGCGAATGCGCTCCTGCGGGTAGAGCGGCGTCAAGTTGTCGAAGAAAATTTTGTTGCGCGCGACTTCGGGATCCTCGAAGTTGACGGCCTCGACTTTAATCAAGGCGAAATAGCGCTCGCCGTCCTTGGGAGGGCGGACCTGGCCGGAGACTGTGTCGCCGGTACGCAGGTCGAATTTGCGGATTTGCGACGGCGAGACATAGATGTCGTCAGGGCCCGGGAGGTAATTGTATTCGGGGGCGCGGAGGAATCCGAAGCCGTCGGGGAGGCATTCGAGAACGCCCTCGGAAAAAATGAGGCCGTTTTTTTCGGTTTGCGCGCGGAGGATCTGGAAGATCAACTCCTGCTTGCGCATGCCGCTGGCGCCTGGGATGTTGAGTTCCTTGGCGATTTTCGCCAGGTCGGTGATGTTGCGGTCCTTCAATTCTGCAAGACTGATGCTCATCTGATATTTCCTTAAATTGATTTATTCGATTTTTGCTTCTACGCCTAAATTCTTGACCTGAGGTTTCTCGGGCACGGGAGCACTCGGAATGTTCCTCGGGCAGGTGACTTTCAAGCGGCTGGAATTCCCCCAGCCTACAACTTCATTTCATCTTCGTGGAAAGACCGAAGGCCTAGTTGGTGAATTCGCTGTCCTGCGGCGCGCCGGCGTCAAATTCGGGCGCGACTTCGGGAACCGGCGCAGGGCTGGCCGTCAAGGGCCGCTCGAGCGCCAAGTGCAACACTTCGTCCATTGTTTCGACAAGTTTCACGGACATCTGGGCCTGAACTTCCGGTGGAACGTCGGCTAAATCCTTTTCATTGTCGCGCGGAAGAATTACGGTCCGCAAGCCGAGGCGATGAGCGGCGAGCAATTTTTCCTTTACGCCTCCGATGGGCAGCACCTTTCCGCGCAAGGTGATTTCACCGGTCATGGCCAAATCGCAGCGAACAGGAATGCGCGTGAGCGCGCTGGCGATGGAGGTGCAGAGCGTGATGCCGGCGGAGGGGCCATCTTTCGGAATGGCGCCTTCGGGCACGTGAATGTGAATGTCGAGATGGCGATAAAAGTCTTTGTGTAGGCCGAAGAGATGGCTGCGCGAGCGGACATAGCTCATGGCAGCTTGTGCGGACTCCTGCATAACCTCGCCCAGTTTTCCAGTCAGAGTGAGGCGGCCTTTGCCCTGCATCAAGGTGGCTTCGGTGCTGAGCACTTCGCCGCCTACTTCGGTCCAGGCAAGGCCAACCGCGAGGCCGACTTCATTCTTCTTCTCGGCAAGCATATCGCGATACTTGATGATGCCTAGATAGGAATTCACGTTGGCCGGCGTGACAGCGACGGTGGCGGATTTGCCTTCGGCGACGAGCTTGCGGGCGACTTTGCGTGAAATATTCGCGATTTCGCGTTCCAGATTGCGGACGCCGGCTTCATGCGTGTAGTGCCGAATCAAATGCAGCAGGCCTTCGTCAGTGAAGCCGAGATTTTCCTCGGCGATTCCGGTGGCTTCGCGCTGCTTGCGGACCAGGAAGCGCTTGGCGATTTGCATCTTCTCCTGCTCGGTGTAGCCGGGAAGGCGGAGGACTTCCATGCGGTCCTGCAGCGGCTGCGGAATCGTGTGCAGCACGTTGGCGGTGCAAACGAACATCACTTTCGAGAGATCGTATTCCACGTCGAGATAATGGTCCGTGAAGGCGTGATTGAGCTCAGGGTCAAGAACTTCCATGAGCGCGGCCGAAGGATCGCCGCGAAAGTCCATGGACATCTTGTCGACTTCATCGAGGACGAAGACGGGATTCACGGTGCCGGCTTTGCGCATCATCTGGATGATCTGGCCGGGAAGCGCGCCAATGTAAGTGCGGCGGTGGCCGCGAATTTCAGCTTCATCGCGCACGCCGCCGAGCGAGACGCGGACGAATTTGCGTCCGGTGGCCTTGCCGATGGACATGGCGAGAGAAGTCTTGCCCACGCCCGGTGGACCGACGAAGCAGAGTATCGAGCCTTTGGGATTCTTGACGAGCTGGCGCACTGCGAGGAATTCAAGGATGCGTTCCTTAATTTTCTCGAGGCCGTAATGATCTTCGTTGAGGATGTCTTCGGCGCGCTTGATGTCGCGAATTTCCTTGGAGCGCTTTTTCCACGGCACGGCGAGCATCCAGTCGAGATAATTGCGGGAGACGGTGGACTCGGCGGACATGGGCGGCATCATTTCGAGCCGCTTCATCTCCTGCATGGCCTTTTCCTGAACTTCCTTGGGCATGCCGGAGGTTTCGATTTTCTTCTTAAGCTGATCGAGCTCGCCTGCTTCGCCGCGGCCGAGCTCCTTCTGAATGGCTTTCAATTTTTCGTTGAGGTAATACTCTTTCTGGGCGCGCTCCATCTGGCGCTTGACGCGCGTGTTGATGCTGCGATCGACATTGAGCTTTTCGGTTTCGGCGTCGAGAATCTCACCGATGCGATTGAGGCGCTCGAGCGGATCGAAGATTTCGAGGAGCTCCTGCTTTTCCTCGACGGGAATCTGGAGATTCGCTGCAATGACATCGGAAAGTTTCGCGGGATCGTCGACGCGGACGGCGGCGATCATGGTGTCGTAGTTCAGGGATTGCGAAAGCTTGACATATTGCTCGAAGAGCCCAGTGACGCGGCTGGCCGCCTGTTCGAGCTGGGGATTCGGCTCCGACTTGAGCGGAATGACGCGAATCGTGGCGCGGAAGAAACCTTCGTCATTGGTGATCTGGACAATTTTGGCGCGATCGGCGCCTTCGACGAGAACTTTGATATTGCCGTCCGGGAGCTTGACGCTCTGAACGATGTTGGCAAGGGTTCCGACCTGATAAATTTCGTCGGGACGCGGGTCGTCGACGGAAGCGTCGTGCTGCGTGGCGAGGAAAATTTTCTTTTCGCCCGCGAGAGCGTCTTCCAAAGCGCGAACGGAAGCTTCGCGGCCGACGATGAACGGCGTCATCATCTGCGGGAAGATGACCATTTCGCGGACCGGCATCATGGGCACGCGCTTCGTTTCCAATTTTTCCCGGTTAAACATGAAATCCTTCAGTTCTCCCCTTGAGCGGCTAGCCCGCTTTTTCGAGCAAGCTCCAATTGATTTCCCGGCTCTTGACCATTTCAGCGGTGACGATGAAATCGCGCATTTTGCGCTGAGAAGGGAGGTGGTACATCAGGTCAAGCATCAGATCTTCTAAAATCATGCGCAAGCCGCGCGCGCCTACTTTGCGCTGCAGGGCTAGCTCGGCGACTGTTTCGAGAGCGTCGTCGGTGAATTTGAGGCGGACATTCTCAAATTCAAAGAGCTTTTGATATTGACGTATGAGCGCGTTCTTCGGTTCCTGAAGAATGCGAATGAGCGCCGATTTGTCGAGATCGCCCAAAACGCCAAGAACAGGAAGGCGTCCGACAAATTCAGGAATCAAGCCGTAGCGGATCAGATCAGTCGGCTGAGCCTGTTCGAGGACTTCGATATTGCGGCGCGAGGGCGTGGAAGGCGCAATGTCCGCATGGAAACCGAGAGATTTCTGACCGATACGGCGTTCGATAATCTTTTCCATGCCAACGAAGGCGCCGCCGCAAATGAAAAGAATATTCGTGGTGTCTACCGGCGTGAACTCCTGATGTGGATGCTTGCGGCCGCCCTGCGGGGGCACGTTCGCCGTAGTGCCTTCGAGAATCTTCAGGAGCGCCTGCTGGACGCCTTCGCCGGAGACATCGCGAGTGATGGACGGGTTTTCGTCCTTCTTGGAAATTTTGTCGATCTCGTCGATATAGATGATGCCTTGCTGCGCCTTCTGGACGTCGCCGTCGGCAGCTTGCAGGAGCTTCAAAATGATATTTTCAACGTCTTCACCGACGTAGCCCGCTTCGGTGAGCGTGGTGGCGTCCACAATGGCGAAGGGAACTTCGAGCATGCGCGAAAGCGTTTGCGCGAGAAGCGTCTTGCCGGTGCCCGTGGGTCCGACGAGCAGGATATTGGACTTCGTGAGCTCGACGTCGCTGGGCGTACGGTTCAAAAAGATGCGCTTGTAATGATTGTAGACGGCGACCGCGAGTTTCTTTTTCGTCTTGTCCTGGCCGATCACGTAACCATCGAGAAAGGCTTTTATTTCGGGAGGCCGTGGCAAACGGCGATTCGCGGGAGTGGCTTGCTCGCGCTTTTCTTCATCGAGGATCTGCTGGCAGACGCTGACGCACTCGTTGCAAATATAGGAGCGCGGGTATTCGGAAGGCGAACTGATGAGCTTCTCCACCTGCTCCTGAGTTTTGTGACAGAAGGAGCAGTGAAGGGCTTCGTCTGCGTTAAATCGCTTCACCGGAATGTTGGCCTCCAGTCCGAGTCGTACCCGCGGTGCAAATCCTAACCGCTATTGTACGGCACGGGTTGAGCGCTGCGCGCCTGCTCATCGGTTTAGCTACTAACCTTTTGGAACTAACCCGTTGGAACGGGCTAGCGGTGCTTGGAGATGATTTCGTCTACGACCCCGTATTCCTTCGCCTGTTCCGCGGACATGATGAAATCGCGTTCGACATCCTTTTCGATCTTCTCCACCGACTGACCGGTATGGCTGGCAATGAGCTTGTTCAGGCCTGCGCGCGTGCGCAGAATTTCCTTGGCGTGAATATCAATGTCCGTGGCCTGACCAGAAAGGCCGCTGAGCCAGGGCTGGTGAATGAGAATGCGCGAGTTCGGGAGTGAGTAGCGTTTCTTGGGAGTGCCGGCCATCAGCAGAACGGCAGCGATAGAGGCCGCCTGGCCAACGCAATAGGTAACGACGTCGGGCCGAACGAACTGCATCGTGTCGTAGATCGCCATGCCCGCGGTAATCACGCCGCCGGGCGAGTTGATGTAAATCGAAATGTCCTTTTCCGGGTCCTCGGCAGCCAAGAACAGGAGCTGCGCGGTGACGAGGTTCGCGACATGGTCGTCAATCGGCGTGCCGATGAAGATGATGTGGTCCTTCAGCAGGCGCGAGTAAATATCGTAGGCGCGTTCGCCGCGATTGGTCTGTTCGACCACCATGGGAACGAGCGTTGTGGCGTACGGGGCCGGGATATCTCTCATTGGAGGTCGACCGGCGCGCACCAGAGTACGAAGCGGGTATTATTTTTCACGTTTAGCGATGGTTTGAATCCGAGCCGTGCGGTGAAGCGATTCGATTGCTTTATCACTGCGCAACTTCGATTTCATCCTATCGAGGGCCCCTTCCTTTGTCAAGCGCGCACGAATTACTGCTGCGGATTCGCCACTACGATCCGCGAGCCTGGCAATCTCTTTATCGAGCTCTTCGTCGGAGACTTCGATGTTTTCGGCAGTGGCAATGCGATCAATGAGAATCTCTGCCCTGACGTCGCGCTCGGCGCGCTCGCGTTGGCGCTGGCGCATGGCGACCCAGTCCACGTTGACCGCGCGAGGATCGACTCCCTGAGCCGCTAGCGTGCGGACCATGCGTTCGAGGCGCGTGTCCATTTGATGCTCGATGAGCGCTTCCGGAACCGGGAAATCGTGCCGCTTGACGAGCTCGTCGAGAATTTTTTCGCGCGCCTGCGATTGCTGATGCTCTTCGCGCGCGGCGGTCAGGCGTTCGCGAATTTTGCCGCGCAGCTCCTCGAGAGTGGTGGCGCCCGCCGCGCCTTCGCCGATTTCCTTCACAAAATCGTCATTGAGTTCGGGGAGTTTCTTTTCCTTTATGGCGCGGACTTCGACGGCATAGTTGTAGGTTTTCCCTTTGAGTTTCTCATCCGGATAGTCGTCGGGATACTTCGTTTCGAAGCGGCGCGTTTCGCCTGGCGATGCTCCGCGCAGATTTTCGTTGAACGCTTCCAGAGTTTCCTCGGCGCCAATGTGGCACTGGACATTGTCCGCGCGAATGGGATCGCCGCCACCCGCGGGCGTGCCCATGATTTTCACTTGGACGAAGTCGCCATCTTTCGCGGTGCGGCCTTCGACGGGAGTATAGGTGGCGGCGCGTTCGCGCATTTCTTCGAGCGTCTTGTCGACTTCAGCATCCCCTGCTTCGAGATCTTCGACTTCGATTTCCAGATTCTTGTAATCGCCCAGCTCGAATTCAGGCAGCACTTCGAACGTGGCGCGGAATTTCAGCGGGCCTGCTTCGGTG
>DASZCH010000174.1:0-4339 GCA_035943235.1 Candidatus Acidiferrales bacterium | reverse complement strand
GCAAATGGTCCGCGCGCCAGGTTCTCGCGAAAGCGTCCGGCCAGCCCCTCGCGGAACCCGCCGAGGAGAAATCCCCCAAACTCGTTTCCACCGTCAAGCGCATGCTCGGCATGCAGAACGCGCCCATTCAGGTTCGCGGCCACGACGACCTGATGGTTTATCGCGCCAAGTGTTGCAACCCGATTCCGGGCGACGATATCGTCGGCTACGTCACGCGCGGCCGTGGCGTCGCCGTGCACTCCAATTCGTGTCCCAACGTTCAGAATCTTCTCTACGAAACGGAGCGCCGCATCGCCGCCGAATGGGCCGGCCCCACCGACGCCGTCACTTTCCCGGTTCGCCTCCGCATTCTCACTGAAGACCGTCCCGGCATGCTCGCCGAAATCACTGCCGTGATTAGCGCCGTCGACGCCAACATCCGCAATCTCGAAAGCGTCGGCGAGCATTTGCACGCGAAAATTGAAATCGCTCTCGACGTGCGCGACCGCAAGCAACTCGAAAAAATCCTCCTCCAAATCAAGAAAATTCCCGGCATCTTCGACATAGAACGCATCTACAACGTCTAGCTCGCCCGCGGCCGTCCGTGTCCGCGCCTCGCTCTCCCCATCAGCCCAGACAGAAGGCGAGTACTTATCCTGCCTGGTCAAATGTGCTTGATTTCGAATGGCGTGACCACAAACGTCGTTGGCTAAGGCCGGAGTAACTTTAAGATCTGAACACCAGGTGCGCAATGCGCATCTCAACATCGAAGTAGATAATCAGGATCGCCGCCACATCGAATGCGGCGTGCGCGATCATCACGAATACCAGCCGGCCCGTGCACGCGAAGATTGAACCAAATGTCAAGCCGGTGATGATCGCCTGCACCACTCCGTCGCGTCCCTGCCCCTGGTAGTGAGCCATACCAAAGAGCACAGACGTCAGAACCACAACGGCCGTCTTCGTCGCAGCACTCGATCCGAACATACGCTCCAGGCGCTCGAATAAGTAGCCGCGCCAGAAAGTCTCCTCGCCCCATCCCGCACTCACAACAACCAATAGCAGAAATCCGGGAAGAACCGCCGAATTGTGGGCGAGGAAATGATACGCGCGATTAACGGGAGAGGCGCCCAACAGCGGCATCACTAATGCTTTCAACAAAAATTTCAAGGCGACCCCGAATGCCAAGCTACCCCAATCGTCACGGCATAGTTTCTAGGTCGAACATAGCCGATGTTGCGCCACGGCGTCCTCGAGAGAACGGCCCACAGCACGACCAGCGTCGCGGTAACGAGCCCATTCACGAGGGCTCCGGCCAGAATGATCGCAATCCCCAGCAGGCCCGCTGGGCCAAAACCGCGCAGCCGTGCGGCGAGGCTCTGCTGCTCCTCAAGGGTTGCCGTCTGACCAGGTACTGGATCGGTGGTCATGTTCATCTTTGCTTACAATAACAGTCGATAAAATAGCGAGACAAGCTACCATCGTTCGTTTCCTATCTTCCATTGGCGTTTCCGACATACTCGCACCTCGCACGCCTCCCCTCACGGTAAAATCAGCCTTGTGATGCCCGGATTTTTATTTTTTCTGAACCGCGCCAGGCTGTTGCGGCGTTCGCGCTTGCTCGTTTTCGCCTTGGGCGCATCGCTTGCCGTCGCCGGATGCCATCGCGTGATGCCCACAAACACCATTCCCCTCGACGGTGTTGGCCTCAGCTTCTCCACGATTCAATCCCTGAAATCGCTTGGCATCACCGACGCCGAAGTGGCGGAAATCGTCACGGCGAAACAGGGCGGTCTCTCCGATGATGGTTGCGTTACTCTTGTCCGGCTGGCGCATTCTCGAAACGAGAAGTTTCACATCGGAGATGATGTCACCCAATTGCTTCGCGCCGGCGTCGCTGAATCCACAATTATCGAACTCGCGAAGTTGAATCAGATCGGGCTCTGGACTGGCGAAGCCCAGGCCATGCGTCTCGCAGGCCTCTCAGATGAAATTATTCTGGAAGCCGCCCATCGCCGCGCCGAGGGAAAGCCCGTGCTTTCCGGTGCTTCTCTTGCGAATTTCAAGAACGCCGGAATGCGCGAAGGAACGTTATTGCAACTGGTTCGTCGTGGCGTCGCCGACGACGAAGCTCAGGAAATTATCAGGCTTCGGCGCCGTGGCTGGTCAGATGCCCAAATTCTTCGCCGCTACCCGGGCCGCTGAGCGCTCTCCTCGGACCCTCCCTTAAGGAGTGCGGCGCCTGCCTGCCGCAGGCAGGGCTCGACGCCGCTTTGCCTGACGGAAACAGAGCGCTCGGCGGCTGCATCCACCCACTTCATCTTGCGTCACTTGTCACTGGCTAGTGCTTTTATTCATCGGTAGAATCTTCTTGCTTTGACTTTCTCTTCTCAACGGCGCATCTGCAGAGAACTTACCGTCGCACTCGGGCTCGTCTGCCTTGCAAGTTGCGCCGTTCCCCTTGCGCCCGGCTACAAAATCGAAAAACAATCCATCACTGTGCATTTCGTTTCCGGCGCTCCTCCGCATCTCGCGGTGCACGTGGAATACCGCCTCGCGAACGTTGGTAACGCTTCCCTGCATTTCATCGCAGTGGAATTGCCGGGCGAGAAAGAGTTCGGACGTGCCAATCTTCGCGCGCAAGTCGACGGCAACGAAATCACTCCGCAACATAATCCTGCGGAGGCCGCCGACGATTGGCGTATTCCATTTGCCGCCCCATGGCACCAGAGGGAAAAAACAAATCTGACGCTCGCGTATGACCTTGCGGCCCAGCCGGCAACAGATCCGCGCATTTTCGTCGCCTCCAACGCGTTGTACCTGAACGATTCCGGCTGGCTCCCGGTCCTGCTGGGTTTCAAGGCACTCCTGTCTCCAAGCATCACCCGCCCGAATCCGACTGATCTCACCATAATCGTTCCTGCAAATTTTCTTGTGACCGCGAGCGGACAAACGCACGGCGAAAAAAAGCTCAGTGCCGAAACGGAATTTCGTTTCCGTCTGCGAACGGGCGATCCGGAGCCGTTTGTCGCGGCGGGTGCGTATCACCTGCAACGAATTTCGGCCTCCGGCATGTCAATTTTGTTTTGGACACTTGAGCCTTTGCCGTCCGCCGCGCTCGAAAATGCCGCCAACAGCCTCGCCTCGATCGATAGTTTTTTGGTGACGACATTCGACGCGCATTCCGCGGCGGGAAAGTCGCTTCTCGTTCTGCAGGCTCCCGCGCCCGGACCGCCTTCCGGCGCCACACCGCTGGACAAGCGCTCCGTTACGTTGCCCGGAATAATTGTCCTATGGCCGGCAGCCTCTTCGACGGATCTCCCCGCCCAACTCGCTTCGGAAGGACTTAAAGAACTCCTAGCGCGTTCACGCTTTGAGCATGTGATAACGCCGCGGCCTGAAGCGTGGCTGCTCGGCGATTCGCTTGCTTCCTTTGCTGTGATGTTGGCGAACGAAAAATCCGGCGTCCCACCTCCTCGTGCCGAGTTGATCCGGCAACGCATCGCCCATTTTGATCAGTTGGGCAACGAAGCTGCCGAGAGGCCCATCGCATTGCTGACTTCCGGCGACACCGCGCAGCAGCGCGAGATGGGCAGAGCGAAGTCCGCACTCTTCCTTTTCGCGCTCGAGGACCGCTGCGGGCGCGAAAATGTCGAGCACGCGCTCGCGCACATGGTCTATGCTTTGCAAGGCCAGGGATATGGCTACACGGACCTTCGCGTCGCCCTCGAGCAGGAATGCCATCAGGACCTGTCCAGCATGTTCGCGACGTGGCTCGATCAGAAGGGAATTCCGGCTGATTTTCGCGCCCGCTATGCCGGCGAAAATAAATCTGCAAAGTAACGCACAGGAGGGAACGTGAAAGAAGTAATCTCAACGTCGCATGGGCCAAAAGCTATCGGCCCGTATTCGCAGGCCGTTCGCGCCAATGGCTTCATTTTTATTTCCGGGCAAGTAGCGTTCGATCCGGCGACCAGCCAGATTGTCGAAGGCGACATTGCGGCGCAGACGGATCGCGTGCTGCAAAATCTGAAAGGCATTGTCGAAGCCTCCGGCTCATTGCTCGACAAAACCGTAAAAACCACCGTTTTTCTGAAAGACATGAACGATTTCGCGAAAATGAATGAAGTCTACGCGCGCTATTTTCCCGCGAATGCGCCGGCGCGTTCCACCGTCGAAGTGGCGCGCCTTCCTCGCGATGTTCGCGTGGAAATCGATCTGATCGCCTTGGCGTAAGGGCGAAGTCTGCCAAGTCTCGGTAGTGGGCCAGTTTGAATTTTCCTGATCGTGATACAAGAAGTCAAAATTCAAACTGACTCACCACCCAAATCTCGACTGAGGGTATTGCTTCATGGAAATT
>DASZCH010000173.1:0-13501 GCA_035943235.1 Candidatus Acidiferrales bacterium | reverse complement strand
AGTCTTCCCTGGTCGCTGCCGCTAAAGCGGGAGACGTCGCGGCATTCGAAGCACTGGTCAATCGCTACGAACGCAAGATTTTCCGCCTTACGCAGCACATCACACAAAACACGGAAGACGCCCAGGATGCGTCGCAGGAAGCCTTCCTGAAGGCATTTGAGCATCTTGGGGAATTCCAGGGGAATTCGCGTTTTTACACCTGGCTGGTGCGCATCGCCGTGAATCAGGCGCTGATGAAGTTGCGCAAACGCCACACAAAAGACGTTTCGCTCGACCAGGACATCGAGACGGAAGACAATTTCATGCCGCGTGAGATCGAGGACTGGGGGCCTTCACCTGAAAAACGCTACGCTCAGGAAGAACTCGCAGGAATCCTTTCGCACGTAATCGGCGAGCTGGAACCGCCCTTTAGAACCGTTTTCCAGCTTCGCGACATTGACGAACTTTCCACGGAAGAAACCGCCGAAGCGCTTGGCCTTTCCGTGCCGGCAGTCAAGTCCCGGCTGCTGCGCGCGCGGCTGAAGCTGCGGGAAAAATTGAACCGGTACTTTCGAAGGGGTATAGCCCAATGAACTGCAGAAACATAGTGCGGGAGCTCTCGAATTATCTCGATGGAGAGCTGGATACGAGTTTGCAGCATTCCATCGAAATTCACATGGAGCACTGCGAAGATTGCCATTTGCTGGTGGACACGACGAAAAAAACGATTCAGATTTTCTGCAATTCTGAACCATTGCCGCTGTCGGACGACGTTCGAAGCCGCCTGCACGACGCCCTGGTCAAGCGATTGCACAAACCCCAGAGCTAACGTCCTTCGCTCCGCCGTCAAGTTGCAGAGTCCGCCTTCCACAACTCCACGTGATTCCCAATTCCCCGCTGCAGCGCCAGTTCATAGACTCGTCCCGCCGTCACAATGTCTTCGATCGCGATTCCATTGGATTTAAACAGAGTGATTTGCTCTGCCGAAGTACGCCCTTGCACGCGGCCGGCAACTAGATCGCTCAGGTCTTTGACGTCATCCCAGCGCGACTGGTCTCCGTGGAACGCCTGAATCAAATCGCCCGCTTCGAGTTTCGATTGCTCGCGCGAGTCGACGAAGATGGCGTCGCAACGGCTGATCGCATCGCCGTCGAGTTCCGCTTTCTCGGGAAAATTCGCTCCAATCGCGCTGATGTGCATCCCCGGGCGCAGCCACTTCCCTGCGACTACCGGCTGGGAAGCAGTGGTCGAAGTAATCAGAATGTCCGCGTCGCGCACGGCCTCTTCTGCGGAGCCGGCTGCCTCGACTGGCACACGAAGTTTTTCTGCCATTTCACGGGCGAACCGCTCGCGACGCTCCGGATCGCGGCCAAACGCACGGATACGTTCGATCTGACGCACCGCCGTGACGGCCTCGAGCTGCGTACGTGCCTGGTAGCCGGTGCCGATGATTCCCACTTTGCGCGCATCGGCCCGCGCCAATAACTTTGTGGCGAAGCCGCTGGCCGCTCCTGTGCGCATCTGGCCCAAGTGGTCCGCTTGAATCAGCGCCAGGAGCTCGCCGGTCTTTGCCCGGAAAAGCGGAATCATGAAGCGCAAACCCTCGCGCGAACTTGTATAAATTTTCATGCCCATGTAACCGCCGTCCCCGTCGGCAGCGGCCATGTAATGGAGGTATGAATTCCCGGGCAGATGCAGACGCTGACGAGAATGGAATTGCGCTTTACCGTTGGCAAGCCGTTGGAATGCGTCCTCGACGGCCTGGAGCGCCAAGGGCATCGTCAGCAATGAGCGGACATCGTCTTCGCTTAGCAGTAATGGCATGGATGATTTTCTCGCAATCTTACGGGCTTTGCGGACTGGACCCCGTCTCCGGCGCATTAATTCGAAATCGGAGCACGCGTGCATCAGGCCGGTCGAGCACGAGCAATTCGCCCTTGGGCGTGAACGCAACATCCGTGGGAGTTGCATTTTGTCCCCATTCCGGATGCTGCGAGAAATCCACGGTCAGCGTTGGCGCACCGTCAACCGTCCAGATTTCAAGCAAACGCTTCGTCTCATCGGTGGCAACTACAAAAGTTCGCGAAACAGCCAGGCCGTAAGATTTTGGGGCATCGCGCTTCGGGGCCAATTTGCTGAACGGAAAATCCCACGACGAAGCGTAATCGCCATTGAACGAAAGCTTCTCGATACGTTGATTGTCCGCATCAGCGAGATACAAATTCCCCTTCCCTCCGACCCGGATGCGACACGGCGTCCAATGCTGTACAGGCAAACCTGTCGGCTTTTCCCATGTTTGCAAGATGCGGCCGCGCGCGTTCATTCTCGCGATGCGGGCGGTTTCAAAATCCGCCAGATAAATGTCGTCGTCATCAGGATCGATGGCTATGCTTGCCGGATGATTGAGTGAGCTTCGATAACGGAACGAGAGGGTGCGGAACATTTCGCCTTCCGGAGAGAAAATCTGAATCTGCGCCCTGCGGACATCCACGATAAAGATCGCCTGCCCCGAATCGACCGCAATGTCCCAAGTGTTCTCACTTTCCGCCACATCGAAAGCGAGCAACGGATGTCCCGTGGAGCTGAATTTCTCGATTTGCGTTGGATTCCCGTCGTCCGCAATATAGACATTGCCGATTTGATCCGAACTGAACGACTGCGGATTCCGCAATTGCCCCGGCGCCGTGCCTGCCATGCCCCATTCACCGAGATATTGGAACGGGGGAGGAGGAACGCTCTGCGCCGCCCGCTGCGGAGCGGAGCATGAGGCAACGCAGAGCAAGCAAAAGAACAGAAATATGCGGAAATTCCAGCCTTGGTGACAGACAATTTTCGTACCACTCATTCTCTGGCCTTTCGTGAACGCTTTCTTTCCGTCCTGACCGCGCTGGAATCAACCCGGCGCACGGTGGTGACGGTCATTTCGTACCGGCGCTCTTCCCGGCCTTTCAGGTCAACGTTGTTGAACGTAAAATGCGCCTCGCTGCCCGGCGCGGTTGCCGGCGTGACTTGTACCGGCAAACTGCCGCAAAGCCCGCGCTCCATGAAGGCGGTTTCGTAACGGTGGCGATGTGCACTCCAAGTGAAGACGCGGATAAGCGTAAAGTCGCATGGCCTTCCTTCGCCGTCGCGCGTGCCCGCAACCAGATACTCCGGCTTGGCGGCTCCCGTCGAGTCCACGGCATGATTGATTACAAACCACGCAACGATGTTGATGTGTTCCGAGCTTTGATATTCGGGAAGCGGCTCAGGAAGATCCAAACCTACAAATCGGCCGAGAACCCATCCCGAAATCTGGGTGGCGTTTCTCACATTTGCGCGCACCAGCCACCAATCCTCGAGGTTCGACGAGTCAGGCGACGGGCCCGGACGCGGGCTTTCCACATTGGCGGCCGCTTGTCGCGCAAACATCTCAACGCGCGTGTCACCCGGCGCGGCCGATATCACTTCCCACTGGCGGCCCGCACGAATGTGAAGATTGCTGCGAGCGCGCGTGTGGCCCCGTGCCTGCACGGCCATGGATTCTGTGGTCTTATTGAGCAACGATGCCGCACGCCACACCGCTGTGCTGAGCAGCGAGCCCGAATCGACCCAACCGCGCAGGCCTGTGCTGGTCCGGACGAGTGCGTAGCCGCCATCGCGCTGGAAAATCTGCACTGGTTCGCCATAGGATAGATTTGCCACCGCCGTACGAACTTCAGCGGTGCTATCCCAAATGGGCGCACTCTGAGCAGCTACGTAAGCCGCTTCCAGCGGCGGCTTACTATGCAAACGCACCTCGCGCACCACAAAGGCCGTGATGATTCCGAGTACCAGGATGATCAGAAATGCGCGGCGCATTAGCGCGAGTCCGTCCGTCGAACGGCAATGGTGTTCGCGCCGCTCGCTCGGTAAATATTGGGTGTCATTCGCTTGCGTGATGATTCTACCTCTCATCCGCTGCGCGGCGAATCAAAGGTGTCACGCCATGTGTTCAGTCGTGCCACGCTTCTGCTAGAATGTCCGCGCTCCAGGGTTCTGGAAAAATATTCAATGAGGAGTGAGGCGATGCATCATTTCGAGAAACTCAAGCCGGTGGCGTTATTGCTCCTTCGGCTCGGCCTCGGTATCATTTTCATCCATCATGGATTCCCGAAGCTTTTCACGCATACACACGAAGCTCTGCAGCAGTTCCGTCACATGGGATTCCCGCCTTACTTCGCCTATATCTCAGGTATCGTGGAGTTTTTCGGCGGATGCTTGCTGATTGTCGGATTATTCACGCGAATTGCGGCGCTGCTGCTTGCAGGCGAGATGGCAATCGCCATCCTAAGGGTGCATCTACCGCAGGGCGGCCCGATGGCCGTCAATAATTACCAGCTCCCGCTCGCACTGGCCGTAGCCGCGTTCGCTTTGGTGGCCGTGGGAGCCGGCGCGGTGTCGTTCGACCGCGCTATCTTCAAAAATAATGCCTAGGCGGTCAGTGGGTTAAGCTGACGCGTGAGGAGCGTCCGGTGTCTGCGCAACCGGCTGCACAGGAATCGGCAGCGAGCCCGCCGGCATAATCAACCATCCAGCCAGGTAGACGGCTATCCCCGGAACGAGCCCGGTGAAAAACGTCACCAGCACCCAGACCAGACGTACGATGGTTGAATCCATTCCGAAATACTCGGCTACACCGCCGCAAACGCCCGCAATCTTTGTGTCGACAGCGGAGCGCTGCAACCGGCGCGGCGGCGTCGCGGAAGTTGTGGCGTGAGCCTGGCGTGCACCGCAAAAATAACAATAGTTTGAATAGTTGGTGATGTCCCTCTGGCATTTCGGGCAATTCATCATGACCTCCCATTCCCGCCGGATCGACGGGCTTCGACCGCGTCGCTATTTACAGGTACGGCCAGCGAGTCAGAAAGGTTTCAGGCCCTCGGCCGCGTCTTTACACGCTTCAAAAAGCCGCCAAATCACGAACGGCTCGAACGATGTCCTCCGTTTGGGGCAAAATCTCATCTTCGAGCTTCGGCTGATAAGCGCAGAATGTGTCCGTGGCGGCAACGCGCCGCACGGGCGCATCGAGGTCTTCAAAAAGCTCGTCGGCAATGCGCGCGGCGATTTCCGCGCCGTATCCCCAGGAGAGAGAATCTTCGTACGCCACAATCACGCGGTTTGTTTTTCGCACGGACGCGGCAATCGATTCCCAGTCATACGGGCTCAGCGTCCGCAGGTCCAAAATTTCCACTTCAGTTCCCTGCCGAGCCAATTCCGCGGCCGCCACTTCCGCGCGGTGAACTACCGCTCCGTAAGTAACGATGGTGACGTCTTTCCCTTCGCGGACTAACCGCGCCTTGCCGAACGGAACCGTGTAATCGGATCCGGGATAGGCAGACCGATTGTAAGGTTGCCGATAGAGGTGCTTGTGTTCGAGGAACATGACGGGATCGTCGCAACGAATCGAAGTGCGCAGCAATCCACACAGATCCAGGGAAGTCGAAGGCATCACCACGCGCAAGCCGGGAATATGCGTGAAAATTACTTCGCCACACTGGCTATGGTAAATCGCGCCGCCAGTTAAGTAACCGCCAATCGCAACGCGGATCACCGCGGGGCACTTAAACGCATTGGCCGAGCGCCAGCGCATGGTTGCAAATTCGTTGCGCAGTTGCATCATCGCGGGCCAAATGTAGTCGAAGAACTGAATTTCCGGTACGGGCTTCATGCCGCGCGTGGCCATGCCGATGGCTCGGCCCACGATATTAGCTTCCGCGAGCGGCGAATTGAACACTCGCTCTCCGCCGTAGCGACGCTGCAGACCAGAAGTGGCCTTGAAGACGCCGCCCTTGCCCTTGAGCTTTTCGAGATTTTCTTCGCGGCTGCAATCCGCAACGTCCTCGCCGAACACAACGATGCGCTCGTCGCGCCCCATCTCATCCATCAGTGTCGCAGACACCATTTCCACCATCGTCAGCGGAGCGCCGGTCAACTGCGGTTCTTTCGCAAAACCAGCGGCAGTGGGATCCGGATCCGCCGAATAAACAAATTCATAAACCGAATCAGCGGACGGAATGGGCGCGGACAGCGCCTTGTCAACGGATTCGAGGATCTCTTTTTCGACGCCGGCTTCCAGGGCTTCCAGTTCGCGCTCGTCCAAAATTCCCTCGCGAACCAAAAATAATCCGAACTTGGGAATTGGGTCGCGATGCGCTTCCGCTTCGCGCTCGTCGGCAGACTTGTAAAGCTTTTCGTCGTCAGAAAGAGAATGAGAATAAGGGCGCGTCACGTGTGCATGCAGCAATGCCGGGCCGCGCCGCTCGCGGCAATGCGCAACGGCGCGCAGGCAAGCGGCATAACTCTCGAGCGGGTCCGTTCCGTCGTAATCCTCGATGTGCAGGTTCGGATGATTCGCTACCAGGTGCGCCACGTTTCCGCCCGGCGTCTGCACCTCGCAAGGAACCGAAATCGCGTAACCGTTGTTCTCCACAAAAAACACAACTGGCAGTTTTCTGCTCGACGCGGTATTAAGCGCCTCCCAAAATTCGCCCTCGCTCGTAGCCCCTTCGCCGCCGGAAACGCAAACCACTTCATCCGGATAATGCCGCACAGCGTGGCCGAGCGGCGCTTTCTGAGCCTGCGCCAGCGCCTTGGGGAATCGATCGTAAAAAAGCGAGGCTTCCGCCGCGCCTACCGCTTGCAGCCATTGCGTACCCGTCGGTGATGATTTGGAAACAATATTGTAGTCTTGATGGCCCCAGTGCGATGGCATCTGGCGTCCGCCGGATGCCGGATCGTCCTTCGCGCCCACGCCTTCAAGAAGCATTTCGTAAGGAGTGACCCCGAGCATCAGACACAGCGCGCGGTCACGATAATAGAGATAAAACCAGTCGTGCGCAGACTTGAATACCAGCCCGGCGGCGGCGGTCGCGGCTTCGTGTCCCGCACCGCTGATCTGGAAATAGATCTTGTTCTGGCGTTTAAGCTGGATCTCGCGATCGTCCAAGCGTCGCGACAAGAACATCACGCTGTACAGCCGAATCAATGCTTCGCGGTCCAGGCCGTGATATTTCGCGGCGTCGAACTTGGCTGTCTTTGTCTTAGTTTGCAGGGCCATCGGGTGCTTGCCTCGCGAGACTCGAATTGGCTTGGCTATTATAGCGGAAGGATTTGCGGGCACCAAATCCGGAGCCGGAAAAGGTCCGGAGTTCATTATCCAGCGCGATTTCCATCAACTAAGGCCGTCAAAAAGCTCAGAAGTCTTCTCGAATGCCGAATCGCCGTGACGAATCACTTCGCCCTTAACGGATTTGAACGCGTCATCGCCTGGAATGCGCTCGAGCCAGCTTTGCGCGAGATGCTTCTCGTGATTTGAAAAGTCGAGGCGCACGAGTAAACGCACTGGTTCGCTCCCATCGGATGATTTTTTCTTGCCTTTGCTTTTTGTCTCGTTTTCCTCGCCGGAGTCTTCGTTGTTCTCCGACGATTTCCTTTCGAACTTAAACTGAAGCTTGTTCCCAAGACGGAAGCCCTGCTTCCATCCGTCAATGCGATGGCGCGCCTGCTGTGCGGCTTCTTCGTCCGTGCCAAAATCGAAAATCAGAAAGGTGTGTGCCATATTCGTATTCTATCGCGAGGGATAGTTTCAAACCACAGCGAAAGAGTCCTAAGCCTCCTCGGCAATCGTGGTCATTTCTTCGAGCAGCACAATTAGTCGACTGAATTCCTCGTCAAGCCGGGCAGCGGACTCCCTTGCCAGCGCACCGTAACCACCCAGTCGCTTCGAATTCGATTCCTCGAGGTTGACGATGCTCGCCGAGAGAAGCGCCAGAATGGCCCGGCGCGGTGAACGAACGGCGGCGTCCAACTCAATCTCCGTGCTCAGCCGCCGGATTTCTTCGCGCACACGCGCGGTCATCTCCCGCAAAGCAGTGTTCTGTGCCGGAGACACGTCGCTCTTCACCTGACGCAGGACGCCCGGCACTTCCGCGAGACGCGCTTCAATTTCATCGCACATCTGTTCTAATCCGCGGAGCAGCACGGACACGACACGGCGGTGATTTTCGCCGAGCTTTAGTTTTTGGGCCATTGCAGCGTCTTGAACTATGGTGTTCGCGCCTATTTGCCCGTGCGATAGAGGATTACGCGAACCTTTTCCAGTGTAATCAAGCCCCCGCCAACCATTTCATCCAGCCGGGGCAAAATATGCTCGATCCGTTCGTTATACTCGACCACTTCGATCACGATCGGAAGATCCTGCGAAAGGCGCAAGATTTTGTCGGTGTGGTAAATGCTGGAAGAACCGTAGCCGCCCACGCCACGCAGAACAGTCACACCGGAGAATTTTTCCGCGCGCAGCATCTCGACAATTGCCTGATAAAGCGGCTTTCCATGCCAATGATCCGACTCTCCGATGTGTATCCGCATCAGGGTGCGCTCGCCTTCGAATCGTTCGTGTGTCATCGGCCCTCCTAAATGGCATCGCCCGCGCGTATGCCTGCCAACATCAGAATCAGGCCCAACAGGACGCTCGCGGCAATATAAGTCAAACCTTTAACCCATTCACCATCCTCGAGCATGCGAACTGTTTCCCAGCTGAACGTGGAAAACGTGGTGAACGCGCCGAAAAACCCGACGGTCACGCCGATCCGCCAATCCGGCGAAAGGACGACATGGTTCAATGCGAATCTGCCAATCAACCCCAGAAAAAAACATCCCAGAAGATTTACGCTCAGTGTGCCATACGGAAAGCTGGAGCCGGCACGGTGCTGCACAGCGCCTTCCAGACCATACCGGGCCAACGTCCCAGCAACGCCAAATACCGCGAGTAATAATATACGCACTTTGGATCCCTCTTCTGCGCCCCGAGTCTCAAAACAAAAAAACTCCTGGAGCCTCGCGGCAGCCAGGAGTCATCAGCTCTTTTGGAGCGGTTCAGGCGAACTCCATCGCCTTTCGTAATGTCGCGTTAATTGTACATGGGCCGGCTGACCATCCAAAGGGCGTATACGGTGCGCGTTCCGCGTTGTAGTAATGGTGCCGCTTCTGAGAAATCTGAAGAATCCGATTGCGCCTCACGCCAGCCGATGCTAGTCTTAGCGAACAAAAGGCGAAGGAGGTTCGGGTTTGTCACCATCACTGGCTGTTCGCCCGCGCGCCACACTCGACGTGATTCGCGACGTTCTCGGCGAAATAGCTGCCCGCGACCGCAACGGTGAGGTCCTGACGGCCGTTCAGCGCATCCCCGCGCGCGATGCGCAGTACGCGCCAGTTCCAGCCTGGGTAAACGCCCACCTGGCAGACGCCTACCGCGCCAAAGCCGTTGAACAGCTCTATACACACCAAGCGGAGGCCGCCAATCAGGTTCACGCCGGCAAAAATGCCGTCATCGTCACTCCGACTGCCTCCGGAAAAACGCTGTGCTACAACTTGCCGATATTGAATGCCATTCTCGAAAACGCCGATACGCGCGCTTTGTATTTGTTTCCCACGAAAGCCCTCGCGCAAGATCAGCTCGCTGAATTGCACGACCTCGCAACGCGACTCGACGATCGCTTTGGCGTTTTCACTTACGATGGCGACACACCGGCCGACGCGCGCAAGGCTATACGCGAGCGCGGGCACATCGTGCTCACAAATCCCGATATGCTGCACACGGGAGTCCTGCCGCACCACACCAAATGGATGCGGCTGTTCGAAAATCTCCGCTACATCGTTCTCGATGAGCTGCACACGTATCGCGGCGTCTTCGGCAGCCATCTCGCGAACGTTTTAAGGCGCCTTCGCCGCATCGCGCAATTCTATGGCTCGAACCCAATTTTCATTTGCTGTTCGGCCACCATTGCCAATCCCGGCGAACTGGCGTCGCGGCTGATCGAAACTCAGGTGGAAGTCATCGACGAAAATGGCGCGCCATCCGCCGAAAAACTCTTCGTTTTTTATAATCCGCCCGTCGTCAACCGCAATCTCGGCATCCGGCGCAGTTATCTGAATGAAGCGACGCGCGTGGCGAAGGAATTGCTCGCGCGGAATCTGCAAACGATTCTTTTTGCGAACAGCCGCCTGCACACGGAGGTGATGCTGACGTATCTCCGGCAGGCTTTCCCTGCCGCTGCCGGCCGCAGTGAACCCATTCGCGGTTATCGCGGAGGCTATTTGCCAGGTGAGCGCCGCGAAATCGAGCGTGGCCTGCGCGACGGCAAAATTCGCGGTGTTGTTTCCACGAACGCCCTGGAATTCGGCATCGATATTGGTTCGCTCGATGCTACCGTGCTCGCGGGCTATCCCGGCTCAATTGCCTCCACCTGGCAACGGGCGGGGCGCGCAGGACGCCGCAGCGGAACTTCCTGTGCGGTGTTGGTCGCCTCATCGGCGCCGCTCGATCAGTTCATCATTCAGCATCCGGAGTATTTTTTCGGGCGCTCGCCCGAGCATGCTTTTATTCAACCTGACAATCTCGAAATTCTTGTCAATCATTTGAAGTGCGCCGCTTTCGAGCTGCCGCTGGCTCCGAACGAGCAGTTCGGAGAAGTTGATCTTTCGGAGATGTGCGAACGCCTTGCCGAAGCGGGGTTCCTGCACAAGAGCGGCGACCACTGGCATTGGATTCAAGAAGCTTATCCGGCCGATACAATCAGCCTACGTTCCGTCACGTCGGACAATTTCGTGATTATCGATGAGAGTGGTAACCCGACCGGCGAATCTTCGGGCCCTGAAGTGATTGGCGAAGTCGATTTTTCAAGCGCCCTCACGACTGTGCACCCGAAAGCCATCTACATCCACCAGGGGCGGCAATATCACGTCGAACGCCTCGATTTCGACGAACGCAAGGCTTACGTAAAGCAAGTGAATGTGGATTACTTCACCGACGCCGTTCGCTACACGCAGGTTCGCGTGTTGGAAATTGCAGCCGAAGCGCCCGCCCTGGGGCCTTCTTCTCGCGCTCATGGTGACGTGCTGGTGCGCTCGCAAGTCATCGGCTTCAAGAAGATTAAATTTTTCACCAATGAAAATGTGGGTGCAGGCAAGCTCGAATTGCCCGAAAATGAAATGCACACAACCGCGTTCTGGGTCACGCTCAGACGCGAACTGGTTGCCTCGCTCCCCTACTCTCTTTCGGATCGACAGGGTGGAATGTTCGGGCTGCTGCATGCGCTTGAATCCGTCGCGACTCTGCTGCTCATGTGCGACCGCCGCGATTTAGGCGCAACGATTGGGGAGCGCGCGCCGAAACCGGGTGTCGACGAAGAGTGGGAGCAACTTCCGGCTACCGCAAATAACCCGTCCGACGCAAAAGAGTTCTTCGAGCCGAATTTGTATCTCTACGACGCGTACCCCGGAGGCATCGGCTTCAGCGAACCGCTCTATCGCGCATGCGATATTCTTCTGAAGCGCACTCACGAACTAATTTCTGCGTGCCCGTGCGAAAAGGGCTGTCCGTCCTGCGTCGGGCCTCTGGGTGAGCGCCAGGAACATGCCAAAGACGCGGCCCTTGAGATTCTCAGACGGCTCGCGGGTGGGCACTGATTTGCCGGCGAGGCTCAAAGACAAATTCTCCAGCGTTAAGGCGCTGCGCCCGGCGCCACGGCGCGGCTCGTCATCGCTCGACCCGGATGAATCGCGAGCGGCCGAGAATTCTGACAGCCTCGCGCTTCTTCTGGGAGCGACGGTCCAACGAAATCATTACGGCGAGCATTTCTCGATCCGCCGCTGGTTTTCTGAACCGTGTGAATTCGCGCCTCATCCGGATGCGTTGCGCCTGATTGCGCCGGGTGCGCCACGGGAAGCTGCCGACCCTCAGCGATGGTTGTTCCTCGATACGGAAACCACGGGCTTATCCGGCGGCTCGGGCACATACGCATTTCTTGTGGGCCTTGCCTGGTGGGATTCTGGCGGCCTGGAGGTGGAGCAATTTTTTATGCGCGATCACAGCGAGGAGCACTCTGTGCTGCTGGCGCTGCGCGAACGCATGGCTGAGCGGCCGATTCTTGTCACGTAGAACGGAAAATCATTCGATTGGCCATTGCTCGAAACGCGTTTCCGGATGACGCGCGCAATCAACCCGTCGGCGCCGCTCGCTCATCTCGATCTTTTGCATCCGGCCCGCCAGCTTTGGCGCTTGCGCGTCGGCAATGCGCGCCTCGCTCAACTGGAACGCTACGTCCTCGGCTGGGAACGTGAAGGAGATGTGCTCTCTGATTTAATCCCGCAAATTTATTTTGATTTCTTGCGCACAGGAGCGGCTGAGCCTCTTTTGCCCGTGCTTCGTCATAATCAGATGGACTTGCGCGGGCTGGCTGCGATCTCGCAGCGAGTATTTTCGTTGCTGACGGCTCCGGAAAACGAATATTCGGACGCATTTGAGCTTTACGGCGTGTCCCGCATTTTCAGCCGCCGCGGCGAACGCGCCCGCGCGCGCGAACTTTTCGGCCGCACCCTCGATGCCGGATTGCCGGAGGAACTTCACCGGAGCGCGCGGCGTCAACTGGCCCGATTGGCCAAACGGGATCGCGATTACAGTCTGGCGCTTTCGCTATGGGAAGAGCTGAGCCGAGATCGAAGCGGGTTTGCGCAAAGCATGGAAGCGACCATCGAACTGGCCATCCATTATGAACACCGCGCTCGCGATCCGGAGCGCGCTGCTCAAATCGTGCGCGCCGCTCTTGCAAGCCTGGCTACACAGGCAGGTGAAAACCGCATCGCAGGCTCCGGAAATCTGCGAAGCAGGTTGAAACATCGATTAGAGCGGCTGGACCGGAAGTCCGCAACGCCCCTGACCCCGTTGGCGTAACGGCGGCTCGCCGAATTTTCGTTCCCTACTTTGAATCCAAGGCTTGGCGTGTGAAGCCGTCACGTCGTTGGGATTTCGCCATCGTGCCGTTCGGTTCTGCCGGCCAGCCGATCTGGGCATCGATGCGATCAAATATGCTGCGGTCGGCGCCCTCAACACTCAGGCATTCATCCTGAAAGCAGCGCAGGAAAACGTTATTCCCAAAGCTCGCAAACTCTGTCGCTTGCACATCAGGCTGTCTAACGCCGTATTTCTTTTCGAATGCCTCGCTATAAGCGCCAAAGAAGGAACCGGCATCCTTTTCCGTATCAAGGGCAAGCAGAACCACAAGCAATGTTTGCTTCGTCTCTTTGTTTTCAAACAGCGCGTAACGGTCGCCATGCCACATGGACGCAAAATGTTCCGCTTTACTCGCATCGATAAACTCTTTCAGAACCTCGCGCAGCGCAAATTCGCCGACTACGTTGTCGTCGAGCTTGTTCCAGCCGCGTGGAATTGCTGACTTCAAGTCGGGCAGCATAATCTCGCGCGGCTTTACACCTTGAAAGTAAAGATCCGGATGCAAAATCTGCTGCGTCGAAGCCGGCGGATTCTCGAAGACTTTCTTGAACTCCGGCCATCCCGCGGTCGCTTTCAAAACGCGCTGAGTAAACACGGCTCCATCAAGGTAAGGAAACAGCAGTTCGTCGCGTATGAACGGCGGCGCCTTCGCCAGGTTGGGATCCTTGTCCATTTCTCCCGCGACGCCCGATTCGATGAAGGGAGCTATGT
>DASZCH010000172.1:0-6744 GCA_035943235.1 Candidatus Acidiferrales bacterium | reverse complement strand
CGCCACGTCTGCTTGCGCCGCGAATCTTCATCGAAGATATTTTTTGCGTCGGGATAGAAAGTCGAAAGCGCCGCCACCGCCGAAATAATCATGCCCATCGGGTGCGCGTCATAATGAAAGCCGTCGAGGAATTTCTTGATGCTTTCGTGAATGAAAGTGTGATGCGTTACGTGATACGTCCAATCCTCCAATTGCGCTCGTGTGGGCAACTCCCCGTGCAAAATCAAATAGGCCGTCTCCAGATAAGTGCTTTTCTCGGCGAGTTCCTCGATAGGATAGCCGCGATAACGGAGAATGCCTTTGTCGCCGTCGATAAACGTGATGCGGCTGATGCACGATGCTGTGTTCGTGTATGCCGGGTCGTACGTCATCATGCCAAAATCGTCTTCGTTCACTTTGATCTGGCGCAAATCGATCGCGCGAATGGTGTCATGCTGCACGGGGACTTCATACTGCCGGCCAGTGCGATTGTCGGTGATCGTCAGTGAGTCACGTCGCGCCGCGCTCGTCTTGTCATTCGCAGGCGCAACGACAGGTTTGGTTGGATTCAAGTGTGGGCCTCCTCGACTCGCTACCTTGCAATGCGGGCGGGTCAATAAACGACATTTCAGTCTACACTAACTGCGGCGCGCTGAAAAAATTTCCATTCGGCTCCGTTGCAGAAATTGCACCAAGCGCATGTGATTCCATCCGGCTGCGTATGGAACGGCGCCGCAAAACCGCAAAGTACTGTTACATTTCCGCCCGAAACGCCTCGCGCGTAACCAGATGACGGTATGCGAACAGCTTGTCTAGTTTTCGCCTTACCAGCCAGCCCGCGAAGAAGGTGCCCGTCGCACCCAGAGGTAACTCGTATTCGATGCGATCCTCGAGCCAACAAGCTCGGGGGCCATCGGGAATGAATCGATGCGTATGTTCCCAGCGACGAAATGGACCTGCGCGCTGAAAATCCTGGAACTCGCGCCCCTCGATGTATCCGCGGTGTTCGAATTCCCACCTCACGCGAAACGGTCCCATGCGCGTTCGAAATGCGCCGCGCGCGCCATTATGAATTCCGGCGGCGCGCTCCAGAATCTCAATCGGCTCCCAGGGAGGCGTGAGACGTTCGAGCGCGCCGGGCTGAGCGTGCCACGCGAAAACCTTCTCCGCGGGTGCCTCGATGCGCGATCTGCGGATAAAAGTCTCACTCACGATGATTGAGTCTCGATCTGGCCGGAAGCTTCGTAATGAATGATTATCGCACAACGCACAACGAAGGCCGCGCACGGTGCGTGTCGGCGGATATCCCGCCGAATGAGCGCTAAATTGCCGGTAATAAGATTGTCGGTTTCAATCCGCCACCAAATTCCACGCATTCCACGCGATTGCGTCCGGCGTGTTTAGCGCGATACAGCGCCGCATCGATTGTTCGCAGCAAATCATTGATATCGTTCCGGCCGGAACTGCGAACGGCCATGACGCCAAAACTCGCGGTAATCGCAATTTCACCTTCCGGGGTTCGCACCGGTGCAGCTTGCATGGCCTTGCGCATCCTCTCTGCCAGCCGCTGGATACCTTCATCGGTCGAAGAGGGGAATATGATCAGAAACTCTTCGCCGCCGTAACGTCCCACGCAATCATAGGCACGCGAGCACTTGGTCATGCGCCGCGCTACTTCCTGCAGCACCAGGTCTCCCGCCATGTGCCCGTACTTGTCATTGATGCCCTTGAAATGATCCAAGTCCGCGAGTACGACTCCCACCATTTTGTTTTCGCGGTAGGAGCGGGCCAACTCGCGCTCCAGAAACTCGCATGCCGCGCCGCGGCTCGCCACGCCGGTCAAAACATCATGAGTCGCCTGATAATGGAGCGCGTCACGAGCCGCGATCAGCTCATCCTGTATTTTCAGAATGCGTTCGCCCACTTGCAAACGCGCTCGCAATTCTTCGGCGTCAAACGGCTTGGAGAGATAGTCGTCGGCACCGGCTTTCAGCCCGGTGAGCAAACTTTGCTTTCGGTCGCGCGCGGTCAGCAAAACCAAATACGTATATGGCCGCCCGGTGCGCTCGCGAACTCGCCGGCAAATTTCGATACCCTCGATTCCCGGCATCATCCAATCGAGAATCGCCAACCGCGGTGGATCCTCGGTATCAAGCAAGGCCCACGCGTCATCGCCCTTGGCAACAGCGACAACCGGGTAGCCCCACTTTCGCAGGAATGCCTCTAACAGCCGACGGGAAACCGGGTCGTCCTCCGCAATCAGAATCTTCATGATCCTTTCCCGTTACTGGATTGCCGTTTTCTCGGCAACCACCGCTTCGGCCGCCGGAGTGCGAAATGACTCAAGCGCCGCCAGCAAGCTTTCGAGCTCGCTTTCGACAGCCACGAGCGCCTTTGCCGTTTCCGCTATATCGCCTTCTTTCGCAAGCTTTTCCATCTGCTCGACCGCGCGGTACGCGCCCCGGCGTCCGAAATTTCCCACCGAGCCCCTCAACGTATGAGCAATGCGTGCAATCTCCGGCGCATCCCCGCGTGCGATGGACTCGCGCAGTCCCTGCAAGATCGCGGGTAATCCGCTTTCAAAAAGCTGAACAATCTCGGCCAGCAACTCCCGATCGCCTTGCACCTGTTCCAGCAGTTCGGCGGTATTCAAGGAATCTGACGGGATGTCCGTCGACATCGATGGCTCATCGTCGCACTTCGGAATGCTCATTCTCTCAATCGCCGCAAACAGGCTCGGGGCCTGGATCGGTTTGGGAATGTAATCGTCGGCTCCGGCCTCAATGCATTTTTCGCGGTCGCCCTTCATCACGTGCGCGGTGAGGCTGACGATCGGCAAATGCCGCCCGGAAACTTTTTCTGTAGCGCGAATCGAGCGGATGGCTTCGAGCCCGTCCATTTCCGGCATCTGCACATCCATTAGCACCAGGTCGATTTCCTCGTGCTCGACTGCTGCGACCGCCTCGACTCCATTTTTCGCGATAAGCACGGTGTACCCGCGCTTTTCGAGGAGTCGCGTCGCCAACTGACGATTCACCAGATTGTCTTCCGCCAGTAGTATTCGCATGCCACCTCCCGTACTCGAAACCTGCCGAGGTGATTGAACATCTTCCGCAACACTCGGAATCCTCCCCGTCTTACTCATCGCACCCAGAATCGCATCCAGAAGTTCCGAGGGTTGCACAGGTTTCGTAAGAAACCCCGCCAAACCTGCTTCGCGGCTGCGCGTGATGTCGCCCGATTGCATCGTTGAACTGAGCATGAACATGCTGGGAGCAGAAGCTTCAGCCGTTTTCTTAATGCGCTCGGCTAGCGCAAAACCATCCATCTCCGGCATGTCCGCGTCGATCAGCGCAAGGCGGAAGGGCGCGCTGCTACGCCGGGTGTTCGCCAGCAACTCGAGCGCTTCACTCCCGGAAGCTGCCTGCTCCGGCACCAGGCCCCACTGGCTCAATAGCTGTGTCAGGATTAGCCGGTTGGTCTGATTGTCGTCCACCACCAACGCGGGAAGCCCGCGCAGCGCGTCCGGCTCAATCGCCGGTGGCGGAATAAAACTCGATTCAGGAATGCTGAGCCGCGCCGTGAAATGAAAAATGCTGCCTTTCCGGGGCTCGCTTTCCACGGAGATACCGCCATCCATCATTTTGACCAGGGCCTGCGAAATCGACAGTCCCAGCCCCGTGCCTCCATATTTTCTAGTGGTGGAGTTGTCCGCTTGCGTGAACGCGGCAAAAATCAGCCGCTGCTTTTCCGGGAGAATTCCGATTCCCGTGTCGCGCACGCTGAAATGCAATTCAACGTTATCGGACGTTCGGCTTTCTGCGTTGACCGACACGACCACTTCGCCGTGTTCCGTGAACTTGATCGCGTTCATCACCAGATTCACCAATATCTGGCGTAATCGTCCACTGTCTCCCACGAGCCATTCGGGGACTGCCGTATCCACTTGCCAAGCCAGCTCCAGGCCTTTCCTGTGCGCCAAGTGCCCCAGCGCCTTCAACGCTTCGCCCATGGTTTCACGCAGCGCGAATGGGGATAAGTCCAAATCGAACTTGCCCGCCTCGATCTTGGAGAAATCGAGAATGTCGTTGAGCAGGGTCAACAGCGAATCGGCCGATGATTTCACCATGCCCAGATATTCCCGCTGCTCTCCGGTGAGCGGTGTTTCCAGCGTGAGTTGCGTCATACCCAGAATTCCGTTCATCGGCGTGCGTATCTCATGGCTCATATTGGCGAGAAACTCGCTCTTGGCCCGGTTGGCCTCTTCGGCCGTTTCCTTCGCGGACAGCAAAGCCTCTTCCGTCTGCTTTCGCTCGCTTATGTCGTGATAGATAATCAGGCCGCCTGCGTGCTCGTTCCCGACGTGCATCGGTGTGCCGTACAATTCCACGTCGACCATTGACCCGTCTTTTCTGCGGCGCTTGGTGACCTTTTGGATGGACTCCCCGGCGTCGCTCCGCCGCGTGAAATCCGCTGCCTCTTCGCTCAATTCCGGTGGCGCAATCAGTGAATCCAAGTCTGTTCCGGCGATTTCGTCGCGAACGTATTGAAACAAGTGTTCAAACGCCGTGTTGCAAACTTGGACGCGGCCTTGCGGATCCGTGGTAACGATACCCATGGGACTGGTTTCTACGAGCGCTTTTAGGTATGCCGTGCGCTCCGCAACACGCTGTTCGAGTTCAGTGCGTCCTTGTTCCAATTCGCGATCGCGGTCTTGAATTCGCGCCAGCATGGAGTTGAACTGTTCATAGAGAAAGCCAATTTCGTCCTCGCTTTTCGAAACCATGCGGACGGAATAGTTTTTGTCGACCGCTATGGCGAACGCGGTGCGTGCCAACTCCAGAATCGGCTCTGAAATGGAGCTTTGCATCCGCGAGCCTACGAGTGCCGCCAACAACAGAGAAACAAACAGCCCAAACCCGATCATGGCGGCGAGTCCTTCTTCGCGCATCACAATCATGCTCAGATCACTTTCGAGGTAAATCGTTCCCGCGGGCTTTCCATTCAATTCAATATTGTGGAATGCGACAATCTTGCCCGCCACGAAATCGGCGCCGTCCGTTTCGGTAGACGGGGGAGCAAAAACAGTTGCTTGCGGGTCGCGGCTGTAAACGGCGAGCACTTTCCCTTCCGGCGTGTACAACGCCGCATGCGTCAACTGTTTGTCGGCCCGTAAGGATCGAAGAATCTCCCTGCCGGATTGCTCGTCGCGAAAACTCAGAGCAGCGATGGAATTGGTGCCCGTGATCTCCGCAAGCGTCGCGACGGTCCGAAGCCGCGATTGCCGGGTCACACGAATGTCATATGCCGCGAAAATGACGCACGCGGAAACCACGGCAATTCCACAGGAAATCAGAATGATGCGTGTCAGTTTGCCGCGAATCGATTGATGGTCCAGAGACCTTTTCATTTCATCCGCCGCGCTTGCCGGCGCCATCGTGGACCACCTGCGCCAGTGCGAGCAAAGACGCCCGAATTTTCAAGCCCGCCCTGCCGGCCGCGTCCACATTGATCAGAAAGTTGACGCGATCGCCTTCTTGGACAAATTGGATGATGCCGCCGTTCGCAGCAAAATCGCCTGTCTCACCAACCGTCAATACTCGTGTATGGCTCAATTGATTCAGAATTTTCAACTGGCGTTTCGTTTCGGAGGAACTCACAAACAGAACGTCGCAGACGCCCAAATCCTCAAGCCTCTTCCCGCGCACGACCACCGGTCGGCGGTCATCGATTGGATGGCCCAGGATCGATGCGTCCAACAAGACTCCAAATGGATCTTGGCCCAGAACACAGAAATTAATGTTGTCGCCTGTTCCTTTAGTGACGGCATTCGCTGAGCGCGGCCATTCCACAAACTCCGCGAAATGGTGCATATCCTCCGCTTCAAGTCGATAGATTGCCGGACTTTGCGCCCGTCCCGGCAAGGAACCTCCTGCCAGGCCGCACGTAATGGATCCCAATAATAAGACTCGGGAAATAGTTCGCACACTTCGCATCACAGTACGGAAATTAGCAGGAAGATGGCCAAACCTGTTGCAACGGAGCATCAGGCAAAACACCTATAATCATGGTGATGCTTCGAGCCTCTGAGACAAACTACACGGCGGAATACGGTTTCTCTGTGCCAGTCGCGACCGCTGTGCCGAATTGAAACGCGGCCGTACTACTCCCATTTCTCTATGCTAGACTCCGCCGTCAGTCCGCCATTCACTTGGCAACAAATACCCAGCCGAGATTCTTCGCGGGAGGGATGGAAGAAAAATGAAGAGATTAGCCTTAGCATTATTGAGCGCCGGGATTCTTTGTGCCGCCGGCGCGAATGCGCAACAGCAAACGCCTTCGTCGACGTCGAACAACAGCACTTTTCAGCTCAAGCCCACGCCGAAAACTATCTCCTGGGGCTTCTACGCTGCAAATGCCGCGCCCGTTCTTCGCATTCATTCTGGCGACACGGTTGAAATGCAAACGTTGATTACTTCCAGCCCGAGGGCTTTACAAGGAGCCGGGGTTCCCGCGGATCAGGTTGAACAATCCCTCCGCGACATTTTTGACCAGGTGAAAGATAAAGGTCCGGGCGGGCATATTCTCACCGGACCCGTATACGTGGAGGGCGCGGAACCGGGCGACGTTCTGGAAGTGCGCATCCAATCGATTCGCCTCGCCATTCCGTACGCTTACAATGCCTTCGGGCCGGGGCGCGGATTTCTGCCCAACGATTATCCCTACGGACGAATGAAAATTATTCCTCTCGACGCGCAGCGCATG
>DASZCH010000171.1:0-2105 GCA_035943235.1 Candidatus Acidiferrales bacterium | reverse complement strand
CCTCGTCTTCGAATCCCATGATGGAAGGGCCCTAGCGCCGATTCCGAAGAGAAGCACGAGCCCGTGAGTGACATCGACACCGCAGCGGCGGATAGTCTGAAAGTGCTTGACCCCAACCGGCCGATTAGAGAAGCGGACATTAGGCGGAAAATTAGCGTTAGTACGGTGCCGTACAAGTCTATAGACATGCAACCGGAATAGGCGCACCATTTATCGAGTCGGGCGCCATCGCAAGACGCCCGCGATCCTTAAAAAATTGCCGGGACGTGACCTAAGTTCGCCTAGCGCGAGCGAAGGAACTCAGGTCTTTTACGTAGCTATTTCGCAGCGTTTGTAAGCTTTCTGTCGACCGTTTCATTACCTCTCCGCAAGATCGCGCGCGGGAAGGAGGCGTGCTGTAATGAAGGGAATTGACGTTCGAAAAAGCAAGAGAAAGTCTCCGTTTGATCCGGAAGTTTTTCTGCGCACCGAACACGGCGGCCGAGCCATTTTCAGATATAAAAAGGGCCACGCGCTCTTCGTACAGGGCGGCCCCGCGGATGCAGTTTTCTATATCCGGAATGGCAAGGTCAAAATCACCGTTGTTTCCGAGCAAGGCAAAGAAGCCGTCGTCGCAATCCTGGGGCCGGACGAATTCTGCGGCGAAGGAAGCTTGACTGGGCAGGTGCGGCGCCCAGCGACAGCCGTGGCAATGACGGAATGCGAGATCATGCGGCTGGAGAAGGCAACCACGATCCGTGTCATCCATGATGAGCCGACCTTTTCGGAGATGTTCGTCTCACACGTCTTGGCTCGTAGCATCCGGATTGAAGAGGACTTGGTCGATCAACTGTTCAATTCGAGCGAGAAGCGCCTGGCACGGGCTCTTCTCTTACTGGCAAATTTTGGCAAAGACGCTCGACCCGAACCGGTCATCGCGAAGGTCAGCCAAGAGACGCTTGCGGAGATGATCGGTACCACGCGATCTCGCGTGAGTTACTTCATGAACAAATTTCGGAAATTGGGCTTTATTGATTACAACGGCCTCCACTTGGAGGTCCACACTTCCTTGTTGAACCTCGTTCTGCATGATCAACCGCATATTTCAGAGGTTCATGAGGCTGCAGAGTAACCGCCCATTGATGAGGGCCGACATGCGAGATCACTTGCCGGTTCGCGGGTCCATTCGAAATAAGCTCATCGCCGGGCTAGCAGTAAAAGACTTTAATCGAATACGCCCTCATCTTGAGCGTATCACTCTACCCCAGCACGAGCGCCTGCTAAGGCCAGGCGCGCGGACCGAGTACGCCTATTTCCCAGAATCCGGAATGGTGTCGCTAATCCTATCGCTTGAGGAGGGACACGTCGTCGAAGTCGGGTTGGTCGGAAACGAGGGGATTGTCGGGGTGCTTGCTGGATTGGGCGCTAGCCGGATTTCTGGGGAGGCAATCGTCCAGATGCCCGGATCAGGTTTGAGGATGAACACCGACGTGTTGCGAAAGGAGATAGGCGTCAATCCTTCGATCAGACAGATGCTGCTTCGGTACGTTCAGGCTTTGTTTTGTCAGATCACCCAGACGGCGGCATGCAATGCGCGGCATCAGCTGCCCCAGCGATTGGCGCGATGGCTGCTGATGGCAAATGACTGCACGCTGGCGAACGAGGTGAATTTGACCCATGAGTTCTTGTCGATGATGCTGGCCGTGCGTCGCCCCGGTGTAACCGACGCTCTGAACGAACTCAGCGATGCTGGCATAATCGCTACTGGTCATGGGCGCATCACCATCCTGAAACGCAAGCGCTTGGAAGCTACAGCTTGCGAGTGCTACCGCACGGTGAAGGCGGAATACGGGCGTCTCCTAGGACGAGGAAGGCGGTCTTAACCGGCGTTCTTGCCCGGATCACCGTGGATTTCGTCTGCTTTTGGCCCATAGCATCAATTCGAACTCATACCTGGAATTGTCGCTATCGGAGGCATAGCGGACATTGTTCAGCACTGGCACGAAATGGCTCGGTCGCGAATGACCCGGAGCGGACATCAGGCAATCCTTCGTTCACTGCACTTCGGGGCTCTGCCAACCTGTTATTGGCCATCTGAGAGAGCCCATTCTCGCCTCGCCAAGTCC
>DASZCH010000170.1:0-3958 GCA_035943235.1 Candidatus Acidiferrales bacterium | reverse complement strand
CGGCTGAAGCCTGCCTGCGGCAGGCAGGCCGTGCCCTAACACAAGCTACAAGGCAGCGAGGTCGAGTTGCGGAATTAAGGGAGGGCGGCGCGGGCTTCGGGGTGGCGGCGGGCGCGGAGGCGAAGGACTTTGCGCTGATTGGCTTCGAGAACTTCGAACTGCAGGCCATCATAATCGAGTTTTTCGCCCGCTTCGGGAACGTGTCCGGCAATGTGATTCAAGAGTCCGGCGACCGTGGCCGCGGTGGATTCCACGTCGCGGTCGTTCAGGTGGATGCCGAACAATTCCTCCAGCTTTTCCACTGCGAGGCTCCCGCGAAGAACCATGCTGCCTGAACTTTCGCGAATGACATCGGGCACGGGCTGGCGGTCCTCTTCGCCGATTTCGCCGACAATTTCCTCGACCAGGTCTTCCGCTGTGACGACTCCGGCCATGGAGCCATATTCGTCAATCACAATGGCCATTTGCTGGCTTTTGCGCTGCATTTCTTTCAGCAGGCTGGAACCCATTTTTGCTTCCGGGACGAACAGGGCGGGACGGACGAGTTCGCGGACGGTACGCTGGACCGACTCGCTTTCGGGCACTTGCAGAACGTCGCGCGCGATGACGATGCCGATGATTTCGTCGAGATTATTTTCGTAAACGGGCAGGCGCGAGAGCTTGGCTTCGACGAGGACACGCCGCAATTGCTCGATGGTGGCGCCGGCGGGAATGGCGACAACGTCGGGGCGCGGCGTCATCACTTCGCGGACGCGCTTGTCGCTGAATTCGACCACCTGCTCGATCAGGCGTGCTTCATCCTGTTCGAGGATGCCCTGCTCCGTGGCCGCATCGACAATGGCTTCGATGGCATGCTGATCGTCCGTGGGAGCGTCGCTATCGGGCTCGTCCGAAATGTGCAGCAGCGATATGGCGAATTCGAGGATGGATTGAATCGGCCAAACGAGCCATGCGAAAAGACGAATGACGGGCAAAATCGCGATGAGCCACTTGCCTTTGGTTCGCGCGAGCAGTAACGCGGGCAGGAATTGCATTCCGACAATGACCTCGAGCCCTAGGAAAAAAATCATCTCGGCGACGATTTGCCACGTTTCGCCGGCGAAGAGTATGACGGCGCGAGCGGTGAGCACGGAGACAACGACGAGCCAAAGCCGCGTGAGAAGGCTGAACGTTCCGCCCGCGCGGAAACGGGCGATTCTCAGACGAGGCTCGATTTCGGATACGTAGGCGTCGAGATTCGCGTGCGCGGGGCCCACAACCACGCGGCCAAGCTGCCGGTAGATGCGGTCAAGATATGCGAAGACGGTGAGGCTCGCCGCGAGGACCAGAATTCCGAGCGTGTAGTAAAGCAAACCCATTGCCTATTGAATCCCCAGTTGGCGACGCAAACGGAGTTCGAGACGTTCCATTTGGCCACGGTCCGTTTCGTGATCGTATCCCAATAAATGAAGAACGCCGTGAAGCATGAGGATGCGCATTTCGTCATCGAATGCGCGGCCGGATTGTTGCGCGTTGCGGCGCGCCACGGCGGGCGCGATCGCAATATCTCCCAAATACGAACCGTTGCGCGACGGCGAATGCCGGCGGCCGGTTGTGGACGTGGGGCCCTTGCGAGCTATGCGCTTTTTCATTGCGACGGGTTCTGCTGGGAATGAGAGAACGTCCGTAGGCTTGGCTTTGCCGCGATAGGTGCGATTCCAGCGCGCGATCTGCGCGTTCGTTACGAGGCACACGGTGGCCGCGTCAGGGGCGATTTGCAGGAGCCGGGCGATGCGGACGAAGAATTGCTCGAGTAACGGGGAAGCAACGGATACACGTCTCTGGCGGTTGATTACCATGGACTGGGAACTACTCCGCGCTGCCGCGGCGGCTGGATTCGCGGGAATGATTGTTGAGCGCCGCACGATTCCCATGCTGCCCGCCGTCGTATTCCTCGTAGGCCTTGATGATGCGCTGCACCAGATTGTGACGTACCACATCGCGCTCATCGAAATGGATGATGGCAATGCCCTCGATTTTGCCCACCACGTCGAGCGCTTCGACCAGGCCGGAGCGCCGCTCAGTGGGCAAATCGATCTGCGTAACGTCTCCCGTGATGACGGCTTTCGAATTGAAGCCCAGGCGCGTGAGGAACATTTTCATTTGCTCGCTGGTGGTGTTTTGCGCTTCGTCCAGGATCACGAAAGAGTCATTCAGCGTGCGGCCGCGCATGAAGGCGAGTGGGGCCACCTCGATGATGTCTTTTTCGAGGAAGCGCTCGAGTTTATCGGCTTCGAGCATGTCGTGGAGCGCGTCGTAAAGCGGACGCATGTAAGGATCGACCTTCTCCTGCAAGGTGCCGGGCAAAAAGCCGAGGCGCTCGCCGGCTTCGACGGCGGGACGCACGAGGATGATGCGGTTCACTTGCTTGGTCAGAAGCGCCGAGGCAGCCATGGCGACGGCGAGATACGTTTTCCCCGTGCCGCCGGGGCCGATGGCGAAAACCATGTCGTATTGCTCGAGCGCTTCCATGTAGCGGCGCTGATTGGTGCTTTTGGCGGTGATCGGTTTTTTGCCGAAGGCGCGCGGACGTGGGTGTTCGACCGCCCCGCGCATCGAGAAATCGGGTTCTTCATGAGCCATACGCAACATCGCCTTCACGTCCGAGCTCCCGATTTTACGCCCCTCGCGGATCAATTGATTGTAGTCGTTCAGAAATTTGGCGGCGCGGCTCACTTCGGCCGGGCTGCCTTCGATTTCCAAATCGCTGTCGCGAAGTTGCGTGGTTACGTGGAGGGTCGATTCGAGGAGTTTAAGATTCTCGTCGTAGGTGCCGAATAAATCGGCGATTCCCCCCGACATCCTGACGGTTTGTCTCATCTGGGCTGGTTGCGCGTGCGCTGGGCGCTCCTGATGGCGCTCAGCCAAATACGTTACAGCAGAGCCGGGGCGCGGTCAAGGCTTGCCATGCTATCCGTAATGTTAACAGTTAGATAGCAAACTCGCTTGCGGCATGTGATCGCGATTCACTGCTTCGCGGCGGGAAAAGCGACTTTTGGTACAGCGCGTTCAGCCGGAGATGCGGCGAAGTACGCGTCGTTGCGCTGGAAACCCGCCCAGTGCGCAAAGGTGCTGTTGGGGAAAGTGCCGATGAACGTGTTGTAGTCCTGAATGGCATCGTCGTAGCGCTTGCGCTCGACCGCGATGCGGTTTTCGCTTCCGGCGAGTTCGTCCTGGAGTTTCAAAAAGCTTTCGTTGGATTTGAGCTGAGGATAGTTTTCAGTGAGCGCGAGCACTTTGACCAGAGCGTTATCGAGCTGGCCGTTGGCCGCGATTTTGTCTTTGGGCGTTTGCGCGTTCATCAAATTAGCGCGCGCGTTGGAGACCGCGGTGAACACGGTGACTTCCTGCGCCGCAATGCCTTTCACCGTTTCCACGAGATTGGGGATGAGATCGGCGCGACGTTCCAGGACGACGTCCACCTGCGCCCAATCGGATTTGACCGTTTCGTTCTTGCGTACCATTTGGTTTCGCGCGCTGACGTACATTCCCGCGACGATAACGATAATCAAGACGATGACGCCCAGCGCCGCCCAGCCCTTTTTCATTTTGTTCCTCCGCGAAAATCGCACACGGCAGCGCGCATCAAACGGTGCCTTCGAAGCGGCGGTCTACCAGGTTGGTCATGCGCTCGACTAACTCGACGAATCCCCGCAAAGTCTCCTGAGCGTCCACGTCGGAGGCCTTTCTTTTTCCTTCGCGGACATCAAGAATGCTGCGAAAGGCTTCGGAGCTGCTGCCCACAAGAGCCGCCGCGCGATCGACCACTTCGCGTTTTGACGCCGGGGCCGGTTCTCCGAACGCCAACAGCGCGTGGCGAAACAAGGTGACAAACGCGGAGACAGATGCGTCCATCAGACTGACCACGACGCGGTCCTTTGGCGGCACGGACAGGATGCCGTGGCGCAAACGCACGAGA
>DASZCH010000169.1:0-9431 GCA_035943235.1 Candidatus Acidiferrales bacterium | reverse complement strand
GAGGTCATACATCGTTTGCTGGCCCACCGATTGCATGATCCGCACTTGCCCATACTGGAATGTGAAGCTGAGAATCAGAGTGGCCATGAAGGCCAGCGATATCCACATGACGCCGTGGAAGGCGGTGGCAATGGATATCTTGTGGTGCAGTGCCGGCGTAATATCGCTATCAATCACCACGGCGAACAGTTTTGGCCCGACAAGCTGCAACGGCGTGACGATGATCGTCAGCCCGATGGCGAGAAATACGCGCCACTTGTACGGCTTCAGGTATTGCAGCAGCCGCCGCGTCAGTTGCGCGTCGTAAATCCGCCCCAGTTTTTCTTCTTCGTGGTGCGTGCTCATTCTCTCGCCAGCTCTTCTTCGAGCAGTTGCTTTTGATAAAGCTCCGCGTAATATCCGCCGCGGCCGATCAGTTCTTCGTGCGTGCCTTTTTCGATGATTTGTCCCTGGTGCAACACCACGATCTGGTCCGCGTCGCGCACCGTCGAGCACCGATGCGAAATCAAAATCGTCGTGCGCTCCTTGAACACATCTTCGAGTCCTTGCAGAATCTTTTCTTCCGTGTCCGTGTCCACGCTCGAGAATGCGTCATCCAGAATCAGAATCCGCGGCCCGCGCATCAGCGCCCGCGCCAGTGTGGTGCGCTGCTTTTGTCCGCCCGAAAGCGTGATGCCGCGTTCCCCCACCAGTGTCTCGTACCGCCCCGGAAAATCCGATATGTCGCCCGCGATATTCGCGACGCGCGACGCGTCTTCCACCGCTTCCAGACTCGCGTCCTCTACTCCGAACGCAATATTCTCGCGCATCGTTTCGCTAAATAGAAACGCGTCTTGCGGCACGAATCCAATCGCACGCCTCAGCGTCGCAAGCGGCCATTCGCGAATGGGTTTGCCGTCAATGAAAATCGTGTCCGGCGGCGCTTCCCATAGCCGCGCAATCAGCGCCGCTAAAGTCGTTTTTCCGCTGCCGGTCGGCCCCACAATCGCCGTCGTCGACCCGGCCGGAATATGCAAATTAATGTCTCGCAAAACTGGCTCGCTCGCTCCGGCGTCCTTGGAAGTCATGGGCGCCTTGGAAGCCTCGCCGCTGCGCACTGTCGGATAGGTGAACGTCAAATTGCGAAATTCAATGTCGCCTCGCAAAACCTGCTGATGTTCACTCCGCGCGCTTGCATCGTTAATGCCCGGCTTTCCGTCCAGAATGTAGTTTAGCCGCCCCATGGAGGCCGCGCCGCGCTGGAAAATATTCGTCACGAACCCCAGCGCGATCATCGGAAACACCAGCAGGCCCACAAAGAAGTAAAACGCGGTGAACGCGCCCAGCGTCATTCGCCCCTGAACCACCATGCGGCTGCCTTGCCACAGCACGAACAGAATCGAGAATCCGATGATCATCTGCAGCGCCGGAAAGAACATGCTCCACGCCCGAATCATGCGTATGTTCTCGCCCACGTACTGCCGGTTCGCCTCGTCGAAAGACCGCGTCTCCGCGGCTTCCTGTCCATAGGCTCTCACCACGCGGATTCCCGTCAAATTCTCCTGCGCCTTTGCCGACAGCGTCGCCAGCATCGCTTGGATCTTTGCCTGCAACTCATGAATCACCGTGCCGAAGTATCTCACCGTGATGAAAACGAAAGGCACGGGCACCAACACTTCCAGCGTCAGTAGCGGCGATATTTTCACCATCACCGCGATGGCCACCGCCATCCCCACAATTGTGTTCGCACTGTACATGATGCCTGGCCCAAGCACCATGCGCACCGCCCCCAGGTCGTTCGTGCAGCGCGACATCAGGTCGCCCGTGCGATTCCGCACGTAATATTCCGGCTCCATCTGCACCAGCCGCGCCAGCAAATCGTTCCGCAAATCGTATTCGATGTCCCGCGATATCCCGATCAGGATCCATCGTGATGCGAACGAAAAAACTCCCTTCACCGCCACCACGCCAACCAGCAGCAAACACAGAATGAGCAACGTGTGCCGGCTGCCGGGATGGTAGAAGCTGAGCATCGGCGCCAGCACAGAATGCAACGGCGCTGCCGCTCCCACATGCGAAGCCACTGTCAGGTTTGGCATCGGCTCCGGTGCCCGTGTCAGACAATCGGTGATGATGCCAATGATCAAAGGTGGCAGTGCGCCAATCAGGCCCATCAGCACCAGCGTGAATAGTCCGAACGCGGTCGCGCCCTTGTAAGCCCGTAAGTAGGGCATCAAGCGCCGCAGCTCAACCCACGCCTTGGCCTTCTTCTTCGCTTGCTTTGGCACACTCACGGTTTGTGCTGCTGCGCTCATCTTTGCGATGTGTTGTCGATAGGCTCGAGCGTCGACACTTCTCCCATGAATTTATCGAAGCTCCGGTCGAGCATTTGGTAGCGTTTCGCTTGCGGGTTCCATCGGACTCCATAAGTTTGAATGTAACCGCCCGCTGGTTTTTGCAGCGGCGTAAAGTACATCACCAGGCCCTTTTTTGCGTCCAGCTCGTATTGCAAACGCCACCCGTTCACCGGCGATAGCGGTTGCCCTCCCAGAAATCCCGCGGGATTCTTGAAATGCTCGTCGCAGAGAAACACTTCCTTCCACGAGTTTCCGCCCTCATTTTCGATGACTCCCGCGCGCATCAACAAGTTCCCCGGAACAATTCCATCGGGCGGCTTCTTGATGCGATTGACGACCAGCGCTTCCTGCTTGCCGTTTTTCGCCAGGTCGCCATAGGCGATCACTTCCGTCTCCGCGCCGAACAGTTTCTGCGTCACCTGATCCACTTCGGGTGGATAGGACGGAGTAACCGGTTTCGCGGCATCTTGGGAAATTGGATGCGGGCTGCCGCCGCAGGATGCGAGCAACAGAAATGCGCCACACGCCAACAACAGGCAAGATCGTCGCATCATTCCTCTCAACGTATCAAAACCCCCTGCCGATTTTTTGAGCATTCGGCCATCGCGCGCGTGTAGACAGTCTTTCGCTGTACATGGTGCCGACTAAAGTATGGAACAGTGATTCTAACGTGTGCGCGCTCCAGACGGAAGCATCGCGTCAGCGCGCGGCGAGTATTTCTTCCATTCGTGCCTCAAAATTCTCTTCGCCCTCCGACCATAATCGATAACGCTCCACGGGCAGCGCCGATTCGACGCGCGCCATCCAATCGTACAGTTTACGAATATTGTCACGCGTTTTCTCATGATATATCCGCAGGTTTTCCTGCTGCGACATCAGTGCAACAAAATTCGCTTCATCGGGGTGCTCCGGTTGCCATTCCCTCGCGCCTCCAAACCCAAGCAGTCCCGCATGCCCGGTGAAAACGTGTTCAAAGCCGGCATCCACCAGAAAATGTCCCTGGTCCTGCGAAACGCCTTCGTCAAATTCGTCGCCGTAACAATTAATTGCCAAAGGCTCCGGCCTGAGTTCCCATCGATTGCCACGCGGGTCGTACATCCACAAATCCCACCATGTCTGTGTTTCGTACGAGGAATCGCTGTGCACATGTTCGCTCGCCAGGTCGACCAGCACTTGTGCGCCATACGCTCCCGAGCGCAAATCCTGTTCCAGGATCGGAGTTTCCGCCGTATCCACGGCTCGAATGACAAGTTCACTAAAGCCCGGGCGTTCCGCCGAGACTGGAACTGTCTGCAGAAATTCCTTCCAGCGATCGAGCAGCGTCTCCTCGGAAAAATCCCGCACCCAAATGCTCGCATACGCACGATTGGCCATGCGCAGCATTATACCGGATACGGGGACATCGATTTAAGCGCTGGATAGCAGAGACCGTTCGGCGGGATCGACGCTACTTCTTATCTTGTGGCTTTTTACCGGTGCCGACTTCGGAAGAAATCCCCAGCAGCCTCTGGCGCAACGATTCGCCCAGCCCTGCGAACACGTCCGAGCAAGTATCGCGGAGCCGCTCCTCCGCCGCCTCGGAGAGCGTTTGCAGCACGGTTTTCGAATGCTGCCCCAGCGTCGTGGCCGATGCGAGCAGCCATGAATTCGACGTATTCTCGAGCCGTTCCTTGTACTGCTCCATGGATTTCTCGACCGAGCCTTTCATCTGCTCGAGCCACGCCGCCTGTTCCGCCTCGCGCCTGGCGTAGAACGCTTCAACGAGTGGTTTCAGTTGTTCCTCGAGATGACGCCGCGCGAGCGTCGCCCCCTGCACCATTCGCTCCTCGAGATGCGTGTCGAACTCGCCCAGCGTCTTGTCCGCGCCTTCCTTCATGCCCGCCTCTGTCTGCTGGGCCGATATTTTCGCTGCTTCCTCGAACCGCGCCAGACTTTCGCCCGTAATCCGCCGAAGCTCGTCCGTGGCGCTCGCCGCCACCGTTTTCGCAGTCACCTCGAGTTGCTCGCGCGTGCGCTCCTTGATTTCTTTGGCGTCCTCTTCAATCATGCCCTGCGCGTGTTCCACGTAGCTGCGGCTGTAGTGATCGAGTTCGGAGCCGAACATTCGCGAAACTTCTGCCGCGCGCTCGCGCATGCCGCTGGTGGACTGGTCCATCATCTTTTCAAGCGTGGACTGCATGCTCGTCTGCGCTTTTTTCTGATACCACTCGGCGGCTTTATACAGCGATTCGAATGTGGTATGCGTCGCGTCCGTGGTCTTGGTTTCGAGTTCTTCTTCGACGCGAGCCAGTGCCGCGCGGCACGTCTGCTCGAATTCGGCCGGCAATTCCGCGCTCTGTTCGCGCATGCGTTGGAGCGAAGCCCCCAGCGCCTGCTCGGAAACCTCGTGCATTTGCGCGCGGAACTGATGGAGCGTGTCTTCGGCGTGCTGGTTCGCGTTCGCAAGCTGCTCGCTCGACTGGCGCGCGCGCTCATAATGGGGCGCGAGTTGCTGCTCCACTTGCTCCGCCAGACGTTTCAGCGCGTTGTCGGCAACGTCATTGATGGGCTTTTCGAGTTCGCCGGCCTTCTTCTGAATCACGTCGTCGACGCGACGCTCCAGTTGCGCCGTCTGCGACGCCAGCAATCCGTCGAGATGTTTTTGGGCTTCGTCGTAAGCCGCGCGCGACATCGCTTCCATTTGCGCCGACGTTTCTTCGGCTCGCCGCACGGCGTCGTCCGCCTTGCCTATCACGGCCTCGGCGCGCGTGCGCTCCTGTTCCAGTCCGGAGCACAATGTCTCCAGATTTTTCTGCGCTTCGGAAGCCGCCTCGTCGAGCAATCCCTGCAGGGAAGCGCTTCTCGCGGAAATTTCCTGCTCGGCCCGCGCTGTCGCTGCCTGAGAAATTTGATTCAACTGCTCGCTCATTTGCGCCGACGCGCCCGTCAGTGCCTGATCGAACTGTTCGCGCCACTTCCGCGTCGCCGCCTGGGATTCCGCGCTCAAATTCTCGCGCGACTGCGCTTGCAGCTTGCCCGCCGCGTCTTCGATTTCCTTGCGCCACGCCGCCAAACGCGCCTGTCCCGCCTCATCCAGTTGTCGAAGAACGTCTTCGGTCGGTGCGGCAACCGTCGCGGAAGCGCCGCTCACCGGCAAATTCGCCGTGGCTTGCTCGACGGCATGCTGCACCGATTGCTTCACCGCGTGTTCTACGGTTTGTTGCACGCTTTGCTGTATCGTCTGCTCGGCCAGCTTCGCAGCGGAGCTTTCAACCACGCGCTCGACGGCGGCTCGTACCTGCGCGTCCAATTCTGCCGCTTTCGGAGTGGCTGACTGCCGCGCTTGCTCGAACGCGGCGAGCGCGTTTTGCACCACCTGCTGCGTCGCCTTCTCCACAAGCTGCTGCAACGATCCCTGCACGGCGTTTTGAACTGCGCTCTGCACCGTCGCCTGCACAGATGTTTCCGTGGCCTTTGTTACCGACTCCTTGACCGCGTCATTTACCGCCGTGCGGACTTGCGCTTCCACTTGTTCCCGCGCGGTCCTTACTTCTTGCGCCACGGCCCCTGCCGCATCGCTCTGCATCGTGCGCCGCAGGTGCTGTTTCGCTTCCGCCAGCAGTCGCGCCATCTGCCGTGCCGTAGACATTGTTTCCTGTGCCTGCGCGTTCGCCGGCAACGTGCGCACCTTGTCTTCCGCCGGCGCGCTTGGCGTCGCTGCGCGAGACTCCATCTCAATCACGGGCGCGGATGTTTCCGCCGCAGGGCGTCCGTGGGCGACACTGTCTTTTGCAGGTGCCTTTGGCGCGGGCGGCGGCACGGGAATTTCAATGGAAACTTCCTTTTCATTGGGAAGCGGGAACCAGTCGGCGGGCGGGAACGCGATGCCCCAGGCATTCCCCGGCACTGCAAACTGCACGCCAATCTGGAAGAGTTCGCGCACGGTCCGCGGACGCTGCACCCATGCCACGATCGCTTCCACAATCCTCGGCGGCGCGTCAGCCTCCGCGCGCGGAATTTCGATAGTTATTGGGGAACCCTTCGGAACGTAATGTCTTGATTGGTACTTACAGCCGTGGCAGTTGACCGAGACGGTCGAAGTGCGCTCTTTGAACGCCTGCCCAAGGGCGTCCACACCTATCACCGTTACGGGGATAGCCTGCGCAATTCTCGTGCTTCGACGCTTCTGGATGTCCGCGTCGTTTGACGCCATCGACTCAGTCACACACTTCTCCTCGGGGGCAGCTTCCTAACATACCATTCGGCGAATCCAAGCAGCCGTCCTCGAGGTACAGGTGACGCGAAAAGGGCAACTTTTCGAAGGTTATCTCACGGCGGTTTCAAGCGGCTTTTCAGCGCGTATCTGGGGATCGTTTGCCGGCCCCGAAAATCGCGTCCTTGAGTTCCTTCGCGATCCAGAGCGGCCCCACCAGAAAATAAATCACGCCCTGGAAGAAAGCGGGTTTATTTCCCTCAATGCGGTGTCCGCCAAACAGAAAAATCCAGCCCAGTACGAACAGCGCGAGCCCTAGCTTCCATCGCAGTAACAGTAACAACACAATCCCGGCGATCACCAGCGGGATCCCGATACCGTGGCAGAGTTTATTCCAGCCGTTCGTGTGCTCGTGGTCATAGCGCGCCATGTATTCGGAAAGCGAAACCATCGCAGGCCTCCGAGGTCAATCCTGAGCGAGCTTATATCCCATGTCCGCGCGCCTCCGCAAGCGCCGGTGCGAAGCGCACTCTTACAGCCGCCGCTTCTGCCAAACTACTCCGCGTATGCTAACTTATCCGCAACAACAAAGCGGCAAAGGAGAGGCCGGAAGTTTGATGTAAGCGCAGTACGGCAAACACGTCCGCAAATAGAATCTCGCGGCCACTTTCAGTTTTCTTCATCACTTTACGCCATTTCCCAATCGCTATGGGGATTAGAATTGCTCGTAACTTACACAAAACACACAACAGCGCTGCATTCTAATCGGTACAAAAAGCACCATTCGCAAATTCCCTTTTCGCGACTTTCTGCGGTCTTTTGTGTCGCATTTCTTCCCGCTCGTCCTTTCTGCAACGCGCTGCTCCTCCCGCACGTCTTCTCGATTGACACTTGCCTTCCTGCCGTGGTATCTGCGGCGCAACCGGGGTGCGTACATGAGAAAGATTTTGCCGGCTTTGGCGATCGCATTTTGCGCGACGGCGCTCTCGATTCAGGCGTCGGCGCAGGATAAGCCAATCGTCATTGCCGCGAGCACGGTGCTCGACGGGCGCGGCCACGTCCTTCACAACACGCGCATCGTCATCGAAAACTCAAAGATCGTTCGCATCGATCCAAACGCCGCGCCCGTGACGTACGATCTGCGCGGCCTTACGGTTCTTCCCGGTTGGATCGACTGCCACGTTCACATCACCTATCACTTCGGCCCGAATGGCCGTGCCGAAGACAAGCAGGAAACTCCGGAACAGGCTGCGCTCGCCGTCGAATCAAACGCCTGGCTGACGCTGATGGGCGGCTTCACCACGGTTCAAAGCGTCGGCTCTCCGGAAGACAAGCCTCTGCGCGATATGATCAATCGCGGCGCGATTCCCGGCCCGCGCATCCTCACGGCTTTCCGGCCGCTCTTTGGACGCGGCGATGCCACGGGCACGCCCGATCAGATTCGCGCCTATATCGATAAAGACGCCGACAATGGCGCCGACCTGATCAAAATATTCGCCTCCAAGAGCATTCGCGACGGCGGCGGACCGACTCTTTCGCAGGAGCAGCTCAACGCCGCCTGCAGCGAAGCTAAAAAGCGCGGCCTGCGCACGCTCGTGCATGCCTATCGCGATTCAGTTCGCATGGCTACGCTCGCGGGCTGCACGGAAATCGAGCACGGAACATTTGCAACTGATGACGATTTGCGGTTGATGGCTCAACACGGCACCTATTTCGATCCCCAGGTCGGTCTTGTCATCCAAAATTATCTCGACAATGAAAAGCGCTATCTCGGGATCGGCAATTACACCGAATCCGGTTTCGCTCAAATGAAGCAGGCGCTCCCACTCGACGCCGATCTTTACCATCGCGCACTCAAGACTCCCGGCGTGAAAATTGTGTTCGGTACGGATGCCGTGGCCGGCGCGCATGGCAGGAATGCCGAAGAATTAATTGACCGCGTGCGCGACGGCGGGCAGGATCCCATGGCCGCAATGGTGTCCGCGAATTCTCTTGCCGCGGAATCCATGAAATTGCAAAACGAAATTGGCTCGATCGCGCCCGGCCTTCAGGCGGATATCATTGCTCTCGACGGGAATCCGCTCGAAGACATCACGGCCGTTCGACGCGTCGCTTTTGTGATGAAGGGCGGCGTCGTTTACAAGAACGTCGACAGCCATCACATTCCGCAGTACGCGGGCGTGACGCCGTAAAAGGATTTACGCAACAAATTTTGTGACGTGCTTTTCGGAATCGCAGCCTAAATTTTGGGGAGGTCTTATGCGTCGCCTTGCATTCTTGATTGCTTTGGTTCTCTGTCTTCCGCTCGTGACGGTTGGCGGGCAGGAGGAGCAGGCCAGTCTGAGCGGTTTCTTCGGCAATTCCACCGCAACGGAACAAAGTTGGGAGCAAAAGTTCCGTGCGATTCCTTCGCCGCAGAATATGATCGCGGACATGAAGCTTCTCGCCGCTCATCCGCACCACGTCGGCTCGCCTTACGACAAGCAGAACAGCGAATGGCTGCTCGCTCAGTACAAGAAATGGGGCTGGGACGCGCACATCGAAACATTCCAAGTTCTTTTCCCCACGCCAAAACTGCGCGTGCTCGAAATGGTCTCCCCGACGCATTTCGTCGCGCAGTTGCGCGAACCTCCCGTGCCCGGCGATCCCACTTCCTATCAGCAGAGAGAACAGCTCCCGACATACAACGCCTATTCGCCCGACGGCGACGTCACCGCTCCTCTGGTCTACGCCAACTACGGTGTGCCGGAAGACTATGAAACCCTCGCGCGCATGGGCATTTCCGTTAAAGGCGCTATCGTCATCACCCGCTACGGCCATTCCTGGCGCGGCATCAAGCCCAAGCTCGCCGCTGAACACGGCGCGATTGGCTGCCTGATTTATTCCGATCCGCGCGACGATGG
>DASZCH010000168.1:0-21005 GCA_035943235.1 Candidatus Acidiferrales bacterium | reverse complement strand
GCGGTGTTCAGCGAAAATACCATGAACGCGATTTGCACAGCGGCTGGAAAAGTAGGCGCGTGGATCTTGGCGGATGAAGTGTATCGCGGCGCGGAATTCAGCGGGGGAACGACGCCAAGTTTTTATGGGAGATACGAGTGCGTGTTATGCACGGCTGGATTGTCGAAGGCGTATGGATTGCCGGGATTGCGGACGGGTTGGCTGGTTGGGCCGGCGGAGATGGCGGAAAAATTGTGGGGCTATCACGACTACACCAGTATTGGGCCAACGATGCTGACCGACCGCATTGCGTCGCTCGCGCTCGATCCGAGGCGTCACGCATGGCTGCTCGAACGCACACGAAGAATTTTGCGCCAAAATTATCCGGCGATACGCGAATGGCTTGGAACCCACCGGGACCTGTTCACGCATGTACCTCCGCGCGCAGGGGTGATTGCCTGGATCGGATTCCAGAATAAATGGAACTCGGCGGCAGTGGCGGAGGAATTACGGGCAAAGAAAGGCGTGTTGCTGGTACCCGGCGAGCAGTTTGCAATGCCGGGATATTTGCGCATTGGATTTGGCGAGAATGTCGAAAAGCTGCAAAAGGCGCTGAGAAGACTCGATGAGTGGATCGCGGAGCGGGCGTAAGACAAAGGGCAAACACGCTTGAGCTAGCAGCGATGCGAGAGCAGGATAAAAGTTCAAGCCCGCAATCTTCGCATTTCGCAGCAGCGATGATCCCGACCGTGGACACGCGTGCATGCTTGACGTTCGCCTCCCTAAATGATACTGAATCTAACAATATCCGAGGTTTGAGCGGGGAACCAGATCGCGCGGCTGTTCGGTGCTGCGTGAATTGAACTGGGTTCCCTTCTCACGGGGCCCTGCGATTCAAGAGCGAGTGTCCGCGTCCAGGAGGAGAATCCATGAAGTCGGCAACATTGTTGGCATGTGCACTGTTGTGCCTGTTCTTGACGTCCGGCATGGCCCGCGCGCAAGGCGTAGGGGCCTCGGGAAGTATCAACGGAACGGTCACGGACCCCTCGGGAGCTGCAGTCCCCAATGTGACGCTCACCGCGCTCGAAACTGACCGAGGAATCCGTCATACGTCCGTTAGCGACGATGCGGGACAGTATCAATTCGTCGAGCTGCCTCCGGCTACGTATGACGTGACAGCGCAGGTGTCGGGCTTTCAAACCGTGGTCCAGAAAGGGGTCATTGTCACGGTGGGCGGGTCGGTCCTTGTGGACTTCCAGTTGAAGGTTGCAAGCACCGCATCGACGGTCGAAGTGAGTGCGCAACCTCCCGTGGTGGAGACGGAACGCGGCGGCCAATCAAATACTCTGACCGATCGTCTTATCACGAACCTGCCGATCGACCGCCGCGATTACCTCACTTTTACTTTGTTGATGCCGGGCGTCTCGAACTCGACGCGGCTGGCGGATGACCAGGATTTTCGCGTGAAGCAGACGCCGCAAAGCGGGCTTTCTTTTTACGGAAGCAACGGCCGGGGGAACAGCGTGACGGTGGACGGCGGCGAAGCCAATGATGACGCGGGCGGCGTGCGCTTGACGGTGAGCCAGGACGCTGTGCAGGAGTTCCAGGTAAATCGCAGCAACTATGCCGCTGATTTGGGTGGCGCCACAGGCGCGAGCATCAACATCGTCACGAAATCGGGGACGAACGACCTTCACGGCAGCCTGTATGGATATTTCCGCAACGACGCGATGGATGCGCGCGACCCATTCGCGTTCAGCCAAGCGCTGCAGCCGAGCAGCACTTTTTCCTTCGCGGCGCAGGGGCAGCCAATTAAAAATTCATTGAGCCGTTACCAATATGGCGGGACGTTGGGCGGTCCCATTCACAAGGACAAAACTTTCCTGTCGGTTGGATTCGAAGGCGTGCTGCAGAATTCACAGAATGCAGTGCCTCTGCTAACGAATAGTTTTATCTTTGCCGGTCCCACCGCCGCAGCGCCAACTACTTTCGGAGCCGGTGACCCTAGGGCCGCGCAGCAGGCGATTGTCAGTGCGCTGGCCAGCGACCCCGGCAACCCGGTCGTGCCTTGCCTGAATAATCCCGATGGTACAATTGTGTTTCTGCCTGCACAAACCTGCGCGGGAGCGCTGCAGAGTGGCTTGACGGTCAGCCCGGTGACCGGGTTGACGCCCATCCAGAATGGGCTGAACAACTTTCTAATAAATCAGTTCGAAACGAACGGAGGGCTTTTCAATTACAACACGCGAGAGTATCTGGTATCCGGACGCCTCGATCATCATTTCAATGATTCGAATCAAGTTTCGTTCGACTACAGATACGGACACGATTTGGAACAGTCTCCGGATGTGCAATCGCTGACGGGATTCTCAGCAGGGAGTTCGATTCACACGTATGACAGCACCATGTTGGGTTCGTGGTACCGCGAGTTCAGTCCCGCGGTGCAAAACGAGGCTCGAATACAATGGGATTATGAGAGTTTCAACGTGATACCGAATGAGCCGGGGGAAGTTGGCTTGCAAATCCCCGGTTTCGCGAACAATTTGGGCACGAATATATTTTTGCCCAGCCTCGCAATCCTGCGGCGCTACGAATTCACGGATAACGTCACGATGATTCGCGGAAGCCACACCATGAAATTTGGCGGAACTGTTCTGCTTCGTGGCAATCACACCGAATCGCATACATTTTTTCCCGGACGCTTCGTTTTCGGCGCGCTGCCCGGACTTGTGCTCAGTCCGTGCTTCGCGGCGTCTTCGAGCCCCTCGACACCGAATCCTTGCGGCCTCATATCAGCGGGAGCCAGTCTCGATTCTCTCCAGACAACTTCACTGGGACTGCCACAGATATTCCAGCAGGGCTTTGGCAATCCCGCCTATCCCGGATACACACGCCCGCTCACAGCGGCGTACTGGCAGGATTCCTGGAAAATGCGGTCGAATTTTACTTTGAACTACGGGCTGAGATATCAAACAGACAAGCAATTTCTGCCGCTGAACAGCGAATACCACGACTTTGCGCCGCGTATATCGTTCGCGTGGGACCCGTTCAACGATCATAAGACTGTGATCCGCGGAGGTTACGGAATCTTCTACGGACCCGTTGACGCCCAGATTCCGCAGGTGGACTTGAGCCTGGGTGTTTTGAACGGCAACAATAGTGCTGTCGAGAACCAGCACAACACGCAGCAAGTTCCCGATCAGGTCAACAACGTGGTCAATACGTGCGGAATTGCGTTTGCGGGCTCGCCTTTCACCGGGAACGGCAGCAGCCCCTGCAATCGGTTCATCTCCATTTACATCGATCCGCTCACGCCGACAGGTATTCCAGGATTGCAGAATTCAGCGGTTGTCTTCCAGACGCTTTTTGCCACAGGGAAGATCCAGTGCACAACTCCCTCGTCGGGAAACGCGGCGTGCATCACACCCACCGATCTGGCTCCGTTTGGAATTCGCGTCGCGAATAGCGGAGCACTCTCGCCGCTGCAGGTGATTTTCAGCAATCCGCCGGACTACAAGACTCCGTATGCTCAACAAGCTTCGCTGGGCGTCGAGCGGGAGATTGCGAATGGCCTCTCGGTTTCGATCAGCGGAATTTATTCTCATACGCAGCGGCTCCCTGTGGCGATTGACACGAATCTGCTGCTCGCGCCGACCAGCACCGTGACGTTAGCCAACGGGAAGACTGTTTCCTACAGGAATTGGAACACGAGCGCCGCGACTGACCCGCTCGGCGGGGCCGAGGGTCTTCCGTGCGCCCCGAACCCATTCGCTTGTTTTGTGAACCCGCTCATTGTGCAAAATAACCAGTACACTTCGGCGGCGTCCGCGTTGTACGAGGGCGGAATCATCGAAGTCAAGAAACGCTTCGGCGATCACTACACAATTTTTGGGAATTACACTTTCAGCAGGGGTTTTGACACTTCGACGGATTTCAACTCCGACTATGGGCCGCAGGATCCGACGAACCTGGGCCTCGACCGCGCCCCTTCCGAATTCGACGAGCGCCACAAGGTTGTGATTGCGGGAGTCTTTGACAGTCCCTGGAAAGAGAGCGTGCTCTCTGGTTTTCAACTCGCCCCTATTTTCACGTATCACAGCGGACATCCGTTCAATTTGCTGGCTGGTGGCGAAGTGAATGGCGACAATCACACAACAAATGAACGTCCGATTGGGGCTCCCCGCGACTCTGGACTCGGGCCGAACTACATTGACTTCGATATGCGACTGACCTGGCAGCACAAGCTCGGCGAGAAAACCAATCTGCAATTGACCGCGGAGGGATTCAACCTGGCGAACCGGACCAACTTTGCCAGCGTGAATAATGAGGTCGGTCCTTTTTTCGGCTTCACACCGGGATTCACGACGTTCAATGTACACGGCAACTCGGCTCTGTCGCCAAGCCAGCCATTGGCCTTTACTTCGGCGTTTCCGAAGCGCGAAATCCAGTTAGGCATGCGACTCAGTTTCTGACGCTGTCGAAGTCGCTCCGCCGGAAGCGAGAAGCTGTTTTCTTGCCGGTTTGTCTAACGCCAGTCAATGGTGGGCCCGCAAGGATTCGAACCTTGGACCAACGGATTATGAGTCCGCTGCTCTAACCAGCTGAGCTACGGGCCCCCATGAGTTCCACATCTTACCTTGAAAGTTTTCCGGGACATAGGTGGGAGGTGTGCCAAGTTTTAAGGTTGCGGCGTACCTCAGTTAGACTAATTCGAAAAAACGAAACTAAATCGCCCTTGAACGCGAGCTACCGTCGTTAAGATCTGGCACTCAAGCACGAAATACACGAAATAAAGTAAATATTGTAGGGGAGATACCTGATATTTGCGTGGTAGTTCGCCCGATTCCCAAGGCCTGTATTATCTGTAAAATAGTCGGGATGAATGGAGGAGTCTGTCCGGGGAACTAGAAGTTTACCGTAAGGAGAATGTTTATGGAGCAGCAGACACGCACGATCTCCAGCAGTTCGCACCATGCCGCGCAATCCACGGCCGAGTTGCTTCGACAACTCGTCGCCCACCTACGCCAGAATCGCACTCAATTAAGGGAAGAATGGGCGCGGCGCATCACCGAAGCCCGGTTGCTGACGGCCATGACCAAGGATGAGATTTTCGCGGAAGCGACTTCGGTGTACGACAACTACGTCGAAGCGCTCGAGACCGGCACCTTTGAAGCTCTTCAAGCTTACGCGCGAAACCTCTCCGAACGAATCATCCCGCGGGGCGTCGAGACGCATGAAGTTATCGGAATCGTGCTGCTGTTGCGCGACGTGCTGGCGCGGTCGTTGTTCGCGAAGTACCAAAACGATTTTGCTCTCCTGAATCGCATCTTGGACGCGTACGAGCCCGCGGCAAACAGGATTGCAAATACCGTAGCCGTCGGCTTCGTGCAAGAGCGGGAACGCGTGATCCGCGAACAGCAGGAAGCCATTCGTGTCTTGTCGACGCCTGTGCTGCAAGTCCGCGAGCGGCTGTTGATTCTGCCAATCATCGGCGTGATTGATCCGCAGCGAGCGCGGCAGCTCACGGAGCAGTTGCTGCGCGGAATTCGCACCAACCGCGCCAAAGTGGTCGTTATCGATATCACGGGCGTGCCCGTGATGGACGCGAACGTGGCCAACAACCTGGTGCAAACCGTGGAAGCTACGCGGCTCCTCGGTGCCACGGTAATCATCACCGGGTTGTCGCCGGAGATCGCGCAGACTTTGGTGACGATCGGAGTCGACCTCGGAAAGATGAACACGGTCGGTGACCTGCAGGGAGGCATCGAAGAAGCGGAACATCTGCTCGGATACAAAGTGGTTCCCTCCGGCGAAGCGGCCGACCACAGCTCACAGTTGAGGACCTAAAGAGTGGAAGTTCCAATCCTCAAACAAGGCCCTTACCTTATTGCGTCGATTCAGTCCGCCCTATCTGACGCAGACTTGCTTCAGTTGCGCGATGCCATCGTGCATCAGGTCGGAATGTTCCGTTCGCGTGGCGTGATTGTGGACGTGACGGCGCTCGACGTAATGGACTCATTCGCGACCAGAACCTTGAGAGATATCACGTTCATGATCCGTCTGCGCGGAGCAGAGACGGTGATTGTGGGCATCCAGCCCGACGTCGCTTTCACAATGGTGCAATTGGGCCTCAAGCTGGAAGGAGTCCCCACCGCCCTGGACCTGGAAGAAGGCATAGCCTTCTTGAATAAGAAAGGTCCGACACCGGGTAAGGAAGCGAGCCCCCGTGGACGGTGAACGCGAGGCGGTGACTTTGCATCCCGCAACCTCTTCTCCGGTGACTCACGGACGGGATCTGGTGGTGGCGGAGGCTGCCGTTCAGATACGGGGCGACACGGATATCGTGGGTGCGCGACAGAAGGGGCGAATGCTCGCGGCAACGCTCGGATTTTCATCGAGCGAACTCACGTTGATCGCGACGGCGATTTCGGAGTTAGCGCGAAATATTGTGCAGTACGCCAAACAGGGAGAAATCATTTTGCGGTTGCTGGAGCGTGGCGGGCAGAGAGGGATTATGGTACGCGCAAAGGATCAGGGCCCCGGGATCCCGGATATTCGAAAAGCGCTGCAGGATGGTTTTTCCACTTCCCGCAGCCTGGGTTTGGGATTGGCCGGTGTTCGACGTTTGATGGATGAATTCGAGATTGAGTCGAGAATTGGATTCGGCACAACAGTGACGGCGCGGAAATGGAAAAGATAGAGGGATTGCCGCTCGATTGCGGGATCGCGGCACAAACATTGCCCGGTCAGCTTGAAAGCGGCGACAAATATGTGGTTATCCAATCGCCCAACGGGGCGCTCGTGGCGGTGATGGACGGGTTGGGACACGGAGGCGACGCGGCGGTTGCGGCTAGAATGGCCGCGGAGACACTGCAGGCCAATGCGGATGAATCAGTGATTCCATTGGTCCGGATGTGCCACGAAAGACTGCGCGAGACACGCGGAGTGGTGATGAGTATCGCCACATTTGATCCCGTAGAAAGTACGGTGACGTGGCTGGGCGTCGGAAACGTCGAGGGAGTGCTGTTACACAGGGATGCATACGGCACGGTAAGCCGGGAAATCTTGTCCTTACGAGGAGGAGTAGTTGGTGACCAATTGCCGAACTTGATTGCAAGCATTCTTCCCGTGTCGCGCGGCGACACCCTCATTTTTGCCACGGACGGAGTGCGCAACGATTTCCTGCACGCGATGATGGCCGGCGATCCAGTTCAACGAATGGCGGAAAATATTCTGGAGCATCACGCGCGAGGAAACGATGACGCGCTGGTCCTGGCCGTGCGGTTTTCCGGACGCCAGAGGGAGGCGGCCCGTGGCTGGGTTACAGAGTGATTATGAGCGAGCTCTCGGAGTCTATTTGCGCCAGGGCGGAGAAACATCGCTGAAGCAAGCCTACGAATTAGGACGACGCGGGCTTGCGGAAGGACATGGAATTTTGGACATGGTGGCTTTGCATCAGGAAGTGCTCGAGACGAGGATGCGCGAGAATCCGAATCCGGACTTGGTGCGGCGGGCAGGAGAGTTCTTCGTGGAGGCAATGTCTCCATTCGAGATGACGCACCGCGCTTTCGGCGAGGCGAATGCCACCTTGCGCCGCCTGAACGAATCCCTGGAAGGCGAAACACGGAGGATTGCGCGCGCTCTCCACGATGAATCGGGCCAACTTCTGGCGGCGGTGCACATACAACTTCAGGACGCAGCGCGCGATCTTCCCGCGGCGAAGCGCGGCCGCATTCGCGAAGTGGAAACGCTCCTGGAGCAAATCGAGCAACAGTTGCGGCACTTTTCACACGAGTTGCGGCCCACCATTCTCGACGACTACGGCCTGGTGCCGGCGCTGCAGTCGCTGGCCGAGAAATTCACCAAACGATTTGGAATGCCCGCCACGGTGGATGGCAAACTCGGGCAACGTCTGACGGGCACGCTCGAAGCAGCGATGTACCGCGTGGCGCAAGAAGCATTCAACAATGTTGCCCGCCACGCGAAAGCCTCGCGCGTAAACATTCAGCTCTGGCAAACGGCAGGAGAGTTTCATTGCTGTATTCGTGACGACGGAGTTGGATTTGATCCAGCCTCGTTGAGAACGGGAAATGGAAACACGCTCGGATTGCAGGGGATGCGGGAACGCATTCACGTCCTCGGCGGTACATTGCAAATCCAATCTGCACCACAGAAGGGAACCGAGATACACATATTGGTTCCTTTGGAGGTCTAGCATGCCGATTCAGGTAATACTCGCGGATGATCATCAGATCGTGCGGCAATCATTGAAGGTGCTATTAGAACGGGAAGGCCTGAAAATTGTTGGTGAGGCGTCAAACGGCCAGGAAGCAGTGAAAATAGCGGAATCCTTGCATCCAGATGTGGCGGTTTTGGACGTAAGCATGTCCGTGCTGAACGGAATCGATGCCGCTAAAGAAATTCAAAAAGTTTCTCCGCAAACCAAGACAGTATTTCTTACGGTTCACGACGAGGACCCCTATCTCCTTGATGCGCTGCGAGTAGGCGCGAAAGGATACGTCGTGAAGACCCATGCCGCAGAGAACCTGGTGCAGGCGATCCGCGAAGCATCTCGCGGCGGCGTGTATTTGAGCCCTGAAGTCTCTCGCGCTGTCGTGCAAGCCTACCAGAATAAAACCGAGCTCTCGGCAGAACCATTGAGTCCTCGAGAGCGCCAGGTGCTCCAGCTCATCGCGGAAGGGAAAACCACCAAGGAGGTGGCTGGGGTCTTGAATATCAGCGTGAAGACGGCCGAAACACATCGCACACGCATCATGGAGAAGTTGGATATTCACGAGACCGCGGGACTGGTCCGTTATGCCATTCGCCGAGGTTTGGTTCAGGCATAGGCGCCTAAGCCAGGATATTCCCCGACATGCCGGTAGGGACTTTTCCTGTCGCGAATGCAGCGCTCGACCGATGGCGCGGCGGCCTGGCCTTCCTCTACGATGGTGATTGGTGCAGGACAACAAGCGCATCGTTGATGCGTCATTAGTCAGGCTGTTCGATATTCGAGGAGAAAGATAACAAATAATGAGCTCTTCCCCCCGCGTGGTCCCGTTCAAGGAGCCGCTGCAAACTTCCCTCGATATCCGTCCAACTGTCGAGCCCATGGAGGAGCTTCGACTCACGCGCAGCCCCGTGATGGAGGAGCTCCGCAAACAGGTTGACCGTGTCGCGCAAGTTGATGTTCCAGTACTTCTGCTCGGGGAATCCGGGGTCGGAAAAGAATTTGTGGCCCGAACCCTGCATGCGCGATCGCCCAGGTCCGGAAACGCATTCCTGAAGGTGAACTGTGCGGCCTTGCCGTCAGAACTCCTGGAAAGCGAGCTTTTTGGATACGAGGCTGGTGCGTTTACAGGGGCGATAAGGCCAAAACCGGGTCAATTTGAACTTTGTGATCATGGAACGATTTTGCTCGACGAAATCGGAGAGATGTCCTCGGCCCTGCAAGCCAAGCTGCTTCACGTGTTGCAGGATCAGCAATTTTGTCGCCTGGGTGGGCGCCGGACGATAACCGTGGACGTACGCATTTTGGCAGCCACGAATATCGATATCAACAAGGCTTTGGACGAAAAAATATTTCGCCCAGATCTGTATTACCGGTTGAATACCATCACCCTTCATATTCCGGCGTTGCGCGAACGCCGCGAAGATATTCCATTGTTCCTCGACTATTTTATGACGGAGATGTCCGAGCAGTTGAACAGTCCTAAGAGACGATTTTCAAAGCTAGTTTTAGACGCCTGCATGCGATATTCATGGCCCGGAAACGTCCGGGAGCTAAAAAACTTCGTGTGCAGATATATCGTCCTCGCAGATGACGAGGCGGCGATTGCGGGACTTGCTGAGCGCGAAACTACAACTACAAAGCAATTGACGGGCGAAGCGGGACTGAGACAGGTGGTGCATTCCGTCCGCGCGGAAGCCGAGCGGCGCGTGATTGAGGATTCTCTGAACAGGTTCCGCTGGAACCGGACCGAAACCGCTCGCGCTTTGCACATAAGCACCAAAACACTGTGGAACAAAATGCGCCAATATGGCATCCGTGATTCTTCTCGTCAACGTGAGGTCCCCAATGAACATGTCACGCTTGAATTACCAGAACTGGTTGTCGAAACGCCGAACCCTGTTGGCCAATGCGGGAAGTCGCTTGAGCCGCGCGGTATCGACGGAGTGGACGCGATTTCGCCGCTCAAGCTGGCCAACGGCAGGACAGGCCGTGCTCGGGCTCTTGCGCAGTAGCGGAGCCTTCCTCACTGCTCCTCTGCACGCTGGCTACCAGCCAGGCATTCGACCCGAGACCGTTCCCACAACTGCGCGAATAGGAAGAACCTCGATCCGCGCTTCGGTTGAGCGCCGCGCTACCGAACCAGGAGTGCTTCCGATCAATATGCCGAATGTCCCGCGCGCCCTGTCTAATTCGCGTCCTATGTTGGTCGCAAACATTCGCGAGCTTCGAGGCACTGCGTCCGTTAAGAGTGAAGACGTTAAGGGTGAAGATCGGATTGTTCCACTTGCGGAATCTCAACCCCAATCCAATGACACGACAGCGGTGCCGTATTCGATCGAGGGTGCCGGAGTCGGCGATGAGGCCCACAAAGATTTTCAAGCCGCCCTTGCATCAGCAATTGAGAATGTAGTCCGTGCCGAAAATCGCCAGACAACCGACCAAAAATTCGATGCTCAACTAAGCGAGTTGCTGGACGGGAGATGCAAGGAGTTTTGCGGTCATATCGAAAGCCGTCTGAATTTTTTCTACGATCAGACTGTGATGCGACTCGATGCTCTGTCGGATCAGATTGTGAAGAAATTTTGCGAATCTTTGAGCCGGCAGGCGGCAGCGACTCTAAATGCCGTGGTGATGGCGTCCGCGCAACAAAGCAAGTCCGCGCTTGGCAGTGAATCTGAGATTGCGCTCGACCGTTTCAGTCGCCAGATAAATAACCTGTCTGAGGCGAATTTGGATGCCCATCGCAAGGAAGTGCAAAATTTGTCGTCGAATCTGCAGGTCCGCCTGCGCCGCGTCGCCTATACCCTGGAAGAGGTGGGCACTCGCGCCGTACCGAGAACCTGAAGCCTCGCAGAGAGGCGGCCAACTTGCCCAACGCAACGCCCGACCCATCGATACATTGAAGGAGCCTCGCCGGAGAAGATGGGGACCGGGACAGGAGTGATTTCGGATCCCAACGGTGGCAGGATCCTTCCCAGGTATCTCTCCGTAGAGCGAGGCTCCCAATATTGCCTGCGATTATCATTCACGACTGTTGCGCAATGGGGCAATACAGTCTTTTCTGCATATGCGCAAGTTAGACCCTTGAGCCTTAGCCGGATATGGAAGGTAATGCAGGACGTACACAATCAGGACAAAACGCCTTTGGGGTACAGTTCCTTACACGTTTAATAATCCATTACTCCCTGTATTGCGACCTCCTTCCCCCCTCGCGTACGCTCTATCTCGAATATATTGAGGGTTTAACGCGAGGACAGTGCCGGCGTTTATGCGGAAAACGAGCCTGTAAACATCCGGGGATTGAAAAGAGACGTAAATGTTGAGAATACTCATTGCCGACGAAAGCCGCGAATTCCGTAAGTTCATTCGGCGGTTATCGGAATCCGAGATCGACTTGGAAGTGGTTGGCGAGGCAACCAGCGGCCCGGAGCTCTTGACGCTGGCTCGTGAATTGAAGCCGGATGTAGCGTTGGTAGACTTCGCGCTTTCCGGCATGGGCGGCTTGGAAGGCGCACGGAGAATAAAGGAAGATCTGCCGGCGACTCGCGTAATTCTATTGTCACTGGTCGATGAAGCTGCCGTCCGTGATGCCGCAGTGCGCTACGGGGCAGACGCCTTTTTGAACAAAGACGCTCCGATTTCGGAAATGTTCAAGCAGATTCGGGGTCAGAAAAGCAAATCTTTCGCGGGAGGCTTGGCAGGATCATAAGGTCGCGTGCGGCGAAGCGCGTGCGCGAGTGAAGCGCTTTCTTATTGCTTTCGACTCTTGAGACGCGGCAAGAACCAGACAACTGACGAGAAGCCGAACAGTGCTCACGGATACAAACCGAAAGACGCGTCAAAAGGCCAGCATGACTAACGTTCGCCAGTTTGTCCGGCGGAATAGGGAAGAAACACAGATGGGTTCGGGAGAATCGGCTGCCATGCGCTCCAAGTCAGAACAAGAACGTGAAGCGCAGGCGGAACGCACCGAGGACATGATGCCTTCGCAATCCGAGGCGGGCGATCTGGATGTTTGGCTCGCACAGATCGTCGAATCGTGCAGAGATGCAATCATTGGTGCAACGCTCGACGGAGTGATTGTCAGTTGGAATCGTGGTGCGGAACGCATTTACGGTTATGCGAAGAGCGAAGCAATCGGCCAGCCCCTCTCCCTGGTTTTCCCATCTATTCACGGAAGTGACCTTCTGCATTTGATCGAACATGGTGGGGCCGGCCAGCGAAAATCTCCCGGTGAAGCCATTTGCCGCCGCAAGGACGGAGAGCAGGTTGTCGTCCTAATGTCTGTATCGCCGATTCGCAGTCCCGAAAGGAGAATCGCCGGCATCTCGGTGATTGCTCGCGAAACGCTCGACGCCAAGGGAGAGGAGCGGCAATTGCGGCGCGCAAACGACGAACTCGCGCGCACAGTTCGTGCTCTGGAACAGCGCAACCGGGAAATGAACCTGGTGCAGCAGTTGAACACTTTGTTACAAACCTGTTTGACGGCGGAAGAGGCTCACCCTGTTTTGGAACAGTCGCTCGCAAAACTATTCCCCGCTGGTTCCGGAGCGTTGTTTGAGCGGAACAATTCCGTGAACTTGCTCGAAGCCAGCATCAAGTGGGGCGAATCGCGGTTGGCTGACACGGTATTCGAGCCAGAAGACTGCTGGGCCTTGCGTCGCGGACATGTGCACCGTGTTGCCGACCCGGGCACCCCTCTTTTGTGCCCGCACCTGACGCGCGTCGCTCCCGCAAGCTCGATTTGCGCGCCCCTGGTCGCTTCGGGCGAAACTCTGGGCGTACTCAGCGTGCAGGGTAGCCCCTACGAGCTTACCCAGCCTAAGGATGTGCAGGAACGGATTCTAATTGCGCGGCAGCAGTTAACTGAAACGGTCGCCGGGCACATCGCGCTGGCTTTGGCAAACCTCAAGTTGCGCGAAACCCTTCGCGCGCAGTCAATTCGCGACGCGGTCACGGGATTATTCAATCGGCGCTACTTGGACGAAACCCTCCCTCGAGAAATCCATCGCGCAAACCGCGATGAAAGGAATCTAGGTCTCATTATGTGCGATCTCGATTCTTTCAAGAGCTTCAACGACACTTACGGTCATGCGGCGGGCGATTCGTTGCTCAAAGCCTTTGGCGATCTGGTGGGAAAGGTCGTCCGCGCCGGTGACATTGCTTGCCGCTTCGGCGGAGATGAATTTGTCCTGATTCTCATGGATGCCTCGCTTGAAACGGCGAAACGCCGCGCGGAGTTGCTCGAGCGGGAATTTAAGAGAATCGTGATCCAGCATGGAGATATATTTCTGAATCCTGGTTCAATGTCATTGGGAGTCAGCGCTTATCCTGGGCACGGAGCCAGCGCCGCCGGATTGCTGCGCGTTGCCGATGAAGCTCTATACCGGGCGAAAGCAGCGGGCGGAAATCGCGTCATACTGGGACAAAATCCGGAATAGTTCGCCGCATTCCTCGGCTTGCTGTCGCGTCCCTTCGCCGATTTTTTTCTTTACAACCTATAGACAACTTTGCCGGCCGTATCCGCAGTCGGGCCATAGACCGACGGCACGCTCACGCCCAACAGTCGAAGATAAATAATCAATTGGCCGCGATGATGTGTGGAATGATTCAGCCGCCGTGTGAAAATCCACGCGCGAGAGCGATACACATCGAAGAACGCCGCCGTTTCGCGCCACCATCCTTCGGGCTTGCCGCGTAGAATTTCCAAACGGCTCGCGGCATCCGCTTGATATTTTTCTATACACGCTTGCTTTGTTCTTTGCGTCGGATTGAAATCGCCCGTATCAACGCTGAGCATCTTGACCATCCATCCGCCTTCGGATTTGATTTGGTGTTCGATCTGTTCGAGGACGGTGCGGGATTTCGACGCCGGACGAAAATCCATCGACTCATCCGGGAATGCGGACCAGATAGTGACGGATTTCAGAGTCTCGGTTTCGTACGTATCAAGAAGGAAGCTGTAAGTGTCGGCCAATTGAACCTGCATCGCGTTTATCCTACCTGAACGCGCGTAGTGGCACCGCGCGTGGTCCGGGAGTTACTGCGGCATCGCGGTTGCCGGAATCGTCCCGCGAGGTTTCATTGGCCTGCGTGCGAGGATCGGGAAAATCAATGCGATCAGCATCACCACGGTAATTACGTTAATCGCCGGTGCGTAGCGCCCAAGATTCTGGTGAATATGGGCGATCATAATCGGCGAACGAATCGCGGCAAGTCCCCAGGCCAGCAGGATAATCCCGTAAATTCCCCCCATCGCCTTCGCGCCAAAGAAATCCGCTGTAAATGACGGCATGGTGCCGAAACCGCCACCGTAGCACAGCCCAATCACCGCAAAGAAAATTGTGAAGAGCGTTAAGTTGTGAATTCGCGGCAGCATAAAGAAAATTATCACCTGAATCAGGAACAGCAGAGAATACACGCGCGCGCGTCCCAGGTAATCTGACACCCATGCCCAAAAAACGCGTCCGATTCCATTACAGAGCGCGATCACGCTGACCATCGCCGCGGCTTTCAACACCGTCATGCCAACCATTTCTTGTGCCATGGGCGAAGCCTGGCTGATGATCATGATCCCCGCGGAGACGTTGAGGAACAGCAGTAGAAACAGCAGATAAAATTGCCAGGTGCCCAGCGCCTCGCCCACGCTGAAATCGACTGCGCTTGCCGCCCTGGCAACGGACGTGCGCGGCTCCCATCCCGACGGACGCCACCCCTGGGGAGGGTTGGCGTAAAACTGCGCGGCGGCGACGACAACGACCAGGTAGATGACGCCCAGCGTCCAGAATGTGGTCGACACGCTGTAATGAATTATTTCCCATGCGGCCCAGGGACTCATCACAGCGGCGCCAAATCCATAGCCGCAGACCGCGACGCCTGTCATCAAACCGCGCCGCTCGGGAAACCATTTGACGAGCGTCGCGACGGGACAGATATAGCCCATCCCCATCCCAATTCCGGCGAGGACACCGTAGCCTACGTAGAGCCACGCGAGCGAATGATGCGCGGCGGCAATGCCGGAAACCATGTAACCCAAGCCGTAAATAATGCCCGCGGTGGTCGCCACTTTGCGCGGACCGGCTTTATCTTGCCACAGCCCGCCGATTATCGTTCCGAAACCTAGAAACACAATTGCGAGAGTAAAGTTTAGCTGCACGGCGGTTTCGGTCCAGTGCTCGGCGCCCATAAGAGGTTTCTTGAAGACGCTCCAGCCGTAAACAGCGCCGAGGCAAATCTGCATGCACACTGCGGCGACGGCGATTCCCCAACGATTGGGTAGCCGTTCAGACGTCATCGCGTCCCTCCGCAATTACGAGCCTTGATGCGCTTGTGTTCGATCCTCGGGATGTTTTTCTTTCACCATTGCCCGGTAGGTATTCTACGGTTCGGCCGGCAGCGGCGCGCTGTCCGTTGCCAGCCCAAGACGCGCGCTGCGGGAATACACAACGAAGCGTTTATCGCGCAAAAAACCGATCAGCGTCATCCCAACCTCGCGCGCAAATTGCACTGCGAGGCTCGAGCAGGCCGAAACGGACGCTACGACGGGCACGCCTGCTATCGCCGCTTTCTGAATGATTTCGAAGCCGCCGCGCCCGCTGACCATGAGAACACATTCGGAGAGCGGCACGCGGTTGTCCCGCACCGCCCAACCGATAATTTTGTCGACGGCGTTGTGTCGGCCAATGTCTTCCCGCTCCGCAAGGAGTTTCCCATGTGCGTCGAACAATCCCGCCGCGTGGAGGCCGCCCGTGCGGCCGAAGATCTCCTGCGCCGAGCGAAGCGCATCCGGAAGACGGCACAGAACTTCAGCGTCCAGTCGAAAATCCGGATTCAGCGGGCGCAGGCCACGGGCGCGCACGGATTCAATGGAAGCTTTTCCGCAAATGCCACAGCTCGAAGAGGCGAAGAAATTGCGCTGGGTGCTTTCAAGGCCCAGCGTAACCTCGGGTGCGAGTTCGACCTGGACAATATTGCCCCGCTCGCTGGACTTGCAATCAGTGGCATGATCGATGGAGACAATTTGCTCGCATTGCTGGATGAGGCCTTCGGTAAAAAGAAAGCCGGCGGCGAGTTCGATGTCGTGCCCCGGCGTGCGCATGGTAACGCTCAAGGGATGCTTGCCGACGCGGATCTGCAGAGGCTCTTCACCGGCAAGATAATCTTGGAGCAAGCGAACGCGGCCGTCATTCCAGTCGTGAACCAGAGTTACGTCGATGTCGCGCGGTGACGATGGCATGTGATTTTGAGTTCTATACGGTCGCAACAGTTGTGGCCAGCGGCTCCTTGGCTCGCGCTGCGGGGATTATTTCGACGAGAGCATTGTAGTCAGGCACGCCGCTTACATCTAGACATCCCGCGGCTATCAGCACATTCACTTCCGGCCAGTGGCCCTGAATGCTCCCCGGCTTGATGCGCGAAATTTTCACGCGTCCGCGATACTCGCCGCGTTCATTGCGCAGCAAAATTGCTTCGCCATCTTGAAATCCCATCCGCGACGCATCCTCTTGCGACATGAAAATATTATCGCGCGTCGCGCCTGTCAGCGGATCCAGATTGCCCTGAATCATGCTATTGAATTGTCTGCCCCGGCGCGTGCTCAGCAGAAATCGGCCCGCGGGTACTTTTTCCTCGGGCAGATCGACAACGCTGAAATGTCCTTTGCCGTCAGGCGTCAGGCAGCGATCAACCAGCAACCGCGCCCCGCCATATTGAAAATTATCGCCCTTCTTTCGTAGATTCGCGATTCCCTGATAGGCGGGGCAGACGCGATCGATTTCATTGCGAATATCCTGGGTATCCTGCCAGGGGAAACTGTTCGCGGCGCGACCCGAGTCGGCATGGCAAGCGACTAGAACTGGAATTTCCCATTCGTCCTTTGTTTCCGGCAGGCGCGCTCCGGGAATTTCCGGGCTGTAAATAATGCGGCGCTCCGTACTCGTCTCCGTGCCGCCCCCGCGCTGCTCGTACCTTGTGCGCGTGGGAAGCAAAAGAACCGTATCCGCGGGATCGACCAGCATGTTCGAGCTGACCGCGATGTCCTGATGAATGCGCAGCTTGATATTGCCAACGGCTGTTCTGACGCGATCGGGCTCGGGCAGCGTGTCGACGAAATTTCCCCCGCTCTGCCAAAGGGTGTCGATTTCTCCACGCTCAGCCGCCAGAATCATGTGCGCGGCGGTCAGGCCTTTCCATGTGGGCGGAGCGAAGCCCCACATCTCGGGGGCGGCAAGGCGTTGAGAGTTTTCTTCATTTACCGGAACGCCCATCGAGTACGCGCTGGGCATGCCGCCCATCTCCGCGCCGCCTTGCACGCCGCTATGCCCGCGAATTGGCATCAGGCCAGTGTGCGGCCGGCCGATATTGCCCTTGGCAAGCTGGAGGTTCACGATGGCGCGCACATTGTCGCTGCCATAGCGGTGCTGCGTGATGCCCATACTCCAGACGATGATGGCGTGGCGCGCTTTTCCAAAGACTTCGGCAAAGCGGAACATGTCTCCACGCGTCAATCCGGAACCCTGTTCGAGCGAGTCCCAAGTTAGGCCGCGGATTTTCGCCTCGAGTTCGCTCCAGCCCGCTGTATGTTCGGCGATGAACGCGCGGTCCAGCCAGTTATTCTCGATCAGATGCTTGAGCACTCCATAGAAAAATGGAATGTCGCCGCCGATATGGACCTGAAAAAAATCGTCCGCGAAGCGCGTACCGAAGAGTGCACTTTTTAATACCGACGGAACCCAGTAGCGATCGAGGCCTGGCTCAAAATAGGGGTTCACGACGAAGACTTTCGTCCCTTTTTGCTTGGCATAATAAAGATACTTGGTGCTGACAGGTTGATTGTTAGCAATGTTCGCGCCCACGAAGACCAACAAGTCGGCGCCGATCCAGTCGGAATAGGAGCAGGTAGTGGCCGCGCAACCGACAGTTGCAGTCAATGCCGCTGTACTTGGGGCGTGACAAATGCGCGCACTGGTGTCTACGTGATTTGTGCCGAAGAAGCGCGCTACTTTCTGTTGGGCGTAATACGCTTCATTGGTCAGCCCACGCGAAGTCAGGTACCAGGCCATACGCTTGGGATTGGTTGCAAGCAGGCCTTTCGCGGCAAGAGCAATGGCTTCGTCCCATGTGATACGCCGAAAGCCTTTTTCGCCGCGCCGGCGAATCATCGGAACAGAAAGCCTTCCCAGGCGCGACAAGTGTCGCGTGCGAATTTTTCGCAACGCGTCAACATCTTCAAGAAGGCGCCAATCCATTGCAGGCATGGTGTTCAGCCGCAGCAATTTCAGCCGCACGGCGCAGAGATGAATGCCCTTCATGGTCCAATCGTGCATGCCGGTGGTGCCGAGAGCGCAGCCGTCGCAACAGCCGTCGTTCAAAATCCGCCATGCATAACCGAGCTGGTCGCGATTTTCCCAGACAGTTTCGAGGATGTCTTTGTAGGCGTTGGGATGCTGTTCGTTGAGGCCGTAAGGAACCAAGCCGACGTACTTCTTGTGGTGGGCAATACCGTTTGCGCTCGCGTCTCGAGACATTATGAATCCTCGGTGCGGCGGAATGTGCCTGGACCGGCGCCCAATCTTTTCTATCCCGTTTCCGTTCCACGGTCAAGCGAACCGGCTACGATGTGCAAGCGGGAGATATAATTCACGACGGTAGACGCGAATGAAGAGCGGATTTTATCTTGCCATAGCGGATGGCGTACTTATCGTGCATCTCACATTTATTCTTTGGGTGATTTCCGGCGCATTGTTCACACGAAGACGTCCGTGGCTGGCCTGGGCGCATGTGGGAACGATTGTTTACGGAATCATTGTGGAGACGACGGCATTGGTTTGCCCATTGACACTCGCGGAGAACTGGTGCGAGACGCGCGCCGGCGCCGGTCCATATCAGGGGCCGTTCCTGCTGCATTATCTGGACGCGACCGTCTATCCTCATGTGCCAGTGGCGCTGCTCGTTGCCGTTGCAGTCACCGTGTGCGTGCTCAACTTGGGAATATACGCCCGCCGATTTCGCAAACATGGTTCCCTCGGCTAAACTGGCCCGTGATCACAAATGCGGGAGGCGGAAATGGCAGACAAAATTGGAGATTTCGAGAAGTTTCGCGCTGAGATGAATGAAGAGATTCTTGGGTGCGGTCATTTGGGAATGAAGCGATTCTTCGCGCTCGATCATCAGGCATATGAAGACGGACCACTGCCAGGCAAGACGAAGGAATTGCTCGGGCTGGTAGCGTCGGCGGTGCTGCGCTGCGATGACTGCATCACATACCACATCAAGCGATGCGCCGAAGAGGGATGGAAACGCGACGAGGTGATTGACGCGTTAAATGTGGCGCTGATTGTTGGCGGGTCAATTATGATTCCTCACGTGCGGCGTGCATTTGCGAGAATGCGGGAAATTCCGGCGCTGAAGACGTGAGAATCGGTTCAGCCTTTCTCCGGCGACGCCATGAATCAGGAGCTGCACTCTTGTCGCACTGACGTGAATCAGTCGAACGGAAAGGGATTCTCGTTATCGTGAATGAAGGTGACGCCGACTCCGACGCGATCCTTGTCGCGTCCAACGTCGCAGTGCACGACCGACGCGCGAAGAACTATCGGGCTGGGGTTTTCGGAAGTGCCACAATCGACGCGAATGTTCATCTGTGATTGCAGTTGAGGTGAATGCGACAGCCACATGTATCCGCCGCGAAGGTTCAATTCCTTCAGCACCGCGTATTCCTGAAAAGCCAACCCGTCTTGTGAGCGACCGCTGACCGTCGCCGAAAAATGCACGGGGCGGCGCTGTCCCACGCGCGATTCGCGGAGTTTGAATTCCACGTTGCGGTCCTCAAGTTTAATTCCCATGCCGTCGGTTGCCGCCCAGGTGTTGGAAAATTCCTGGCGCGCGGCGTAAAGATAGCCGTCAACAACGCGGTCTGATGAATCAGGATCGTGGTGGAAAAGAACCACGTTCTTCACGCCGCATTCACGCGCGAGCTTCACGCTTTCGAGCCAGCTCGAATGCCCCCACCCTTTCCGCGTCGACGCCAATTGTTCGGGCGAGCATTGCGCATCGTTGATCAAGATGTCAGCATCCGCGGCGAGCTCGCGGAGATTTTTGTCCATTTCCGGAATGCCGGGCTCATTGTCGGTGGCGTAAACGATCGTGCCCGCCGGGGTTTCCAGCCGGTAGCCCAGGCAGCCTTGAGGATGATTCAGCCATCGGGCCGTCACTTTCGTGCCGTTAATGTCAAACTGATTGCCCCCTGTGATTTCGGAGAACTGGCGTCCCGCATGCATCAGTGACAAATCCACCGGAAAGTAAGGGCGCGCGAGCTGCGCTTCGAGGACCTGGCGAAGGCTGTCTCGTCCCAGATATTTGGACTGGAAACTGTAAAAACGGAAATCATTCTGCGGCAAATAAAATGGACGGAAGAAAGGAATGCCTTGGATATGATCCCAGTGGTAGTGCGTCACTAGAACGTGCGCTTGTAGCGGGCGGTCGGCCTCGGTATCCGCCCAATGATTGCCCAGCATCCGCAGGCCCGTCCCGCAATCGAGAATGAATCGCGTGCCGTCGGGCGCCGTCATGTCCAAACAAGGCGTGTTTCCGCCGTAGCGCCACATTCCGCGATCCAGCGTCGGAATGGAGCCGCGCACTCCCCAGAAAACCAGTTTGGCGACGTTCCGGTGCATCGAAAGGGTTATCGTTGGACTGAACTGTCCGGAAAAACCCACCCCCCAGAGACGCTATGCGGAAAATTGAGATCAAATTTATCGTAGGGGTGAAGGTGAGTGAAGTCAAATGCTTGTTC
>DASZCH010000167.1:0-6107 GCA_035943235.1 Candidatus Acidiferrales bacterium | reverse complement strand
GTGGCAGACGACACGTCGACCTTTTCCGTCGCCGCCAATGATGGAGTCACGTTCGCGGACGGTTGATCTCCCGCAAGCCTTGCGGGCGGCATCACCGCAGGCGCTGACTTTGCCGCGCTTGACGTTCTCGACGTGCCATGCACATCGATCACCAGCCGGTACGGGTTCGGCAGCAGAAACGCGGAATATCCTTCGATGCTTCGGACATCGAGCACCAAACGCACAACGCCGGATTTATTTTGCGCCACGCGCACGTTTTTCAAGAACCCATTTTGCACCGCAAGCTCTTTGTCGGTCAGCGAATGGCCCAAATGCGCCTGGTAAAGGTCGAAATAAATGCGATCCGGATTTCTGATACGCGCGGATTGGTATTTTACGGCGCCATTCAGATCGACAACCACGCGCGTATAGTCGTCCGCGTTCCACGTGCGAATCGCCGTCACGCTCGAAGGCTCGCCGTCCTTTGGGGCGTCTGCCGTTTCGTCTGATTCCGCGCCGCCTGTATTGTTCGCTGTTTCGGTCGACTCCGCGTCCCGTGCATCATTCGTCTTGGTCGCGGTTATTTCCGCAGCGCTGGCTACTCTTGGCGAAGGTGCGTCTCCGACGATGCGCCGCTCTTGATTCGCGCGCGTGGAATTCGCGGCGCGAACGGCATCTGCCGCTGGTTTCGTGGGCATGGACGCGAGTTCGGCCAGCTCTTTGCGCGCATCCGCAGCCTGTTCCGAATGCGGAAACCGCTGGAGATATTGCGTGAAGGCATTTTTTGCCTCGACCGTGTCGCCCAGGCCGTCTTTCTGGATTTCACCGATCTGAAAAAGCGCGTCTGAGCGCAGCTTGCTGGTGGGATATTGCGAAACCAAAAATTTATACGTGACGATCGCCGATTGGTAATACTCCTGATCGAAATCGTCACCCATGTCGCGGTAAAGCTGCCCGACGGCCTGCAAGGCAAGTGTCGTTTCCGGAGCGGAGGCCGTCAGCAAATAAACTCTGCGGTATGCGGCAACAACTTTTTTGTATTCGCCGAGTGTGCGATTGTCTTCGGGTTTGGCTTCGAGCGACTGGCGCATTTGCTGCGCTTTTGCGTACTGCGCTGCTGCCTGCGCATGCAATGACTGCGCTCGCGCGGCCGGCGTGCCAATCGCGGCAAAAATCAACGCCAGCGAAACCGCACAAACGGCTACGAGCGAGACAGAAGAAAGCGTTTTAACCCGAATTCCCCCGCGTTGCGTCATTCGTTGGTGAATACAACCCGGCCGCCGTGATCCGTGACTTCGCGGATCGGGAAATGCTTCTGGAACTCGCCTGTCGGCGAGTGTCCTGAGCCGGACTGGAAGTAGGTGTTGGTTACTTTTCTTACGTACGCGCGTGTTTCCGGATAGGCGGGCACTCCGCCGAAACGGGCAACGGCTTGCTCGCCTGCATTGTATGCCGCGAGAGATTTCTTCAAGTCGCCATGGTAGAGGTCAAGCAGCTCCCGCAAATACCGCGTCCCGCCCTCGATATTCTGGGCGGGATCGAACACGTTGCCTACACCGAAACGTTCTGCCGTGGACGGGATCAACTGCATCAAGCCGAAGGCGCCCTTGGCCGAGACGGCATTCGGATTCCATGCGGATTCGTTCTGGATTACCGCCTGCACCAGGGCCGGGTCCACGTGATTGCGTTCCGCCGCGGAATTGACGACCGAGGCCAGCTTGACGGGCGCCCCAAGGGTTACCTGGGCCTTAGCCGGTTTATGCCGGTTCGACTTGGCTGGCGGGTTCGCGTTCACGTAAATAACGTTCCCATTCCTATCCACATAGGATGCAATCTGGGCCTGCGAAGTCTGTGCGAAAAGGACTCCCACAAGGGCGAAAATCGCCCAGGCGTGGAGCCAGACTCCAATAGCTCTACGGGAAAGGCAGGACATTTAGACTCCCTTACAAACGGCACACCCGCCGCCAGGTAGAGTTCTCCCGGCAACGTTTCTAGCGCTTGAAGGGAATTATAACATCCGCTCGACGAGCGGATAGACTTGCGCGATGGCAGTTTCGATACCAGCAACATCCTTGCCTCCGGCCTCGGCCAGGTCTGGCCGACCGCCTCCGGAGCCCCCCACGAATTTGGCTAATTCCTGGACCATCTTCCCGGCATGGAGGCGATTCGTCAAGTCCTTAGTAACGGCAGTAATGATAGACACCTTACCGTCGTCCCCGGTGGCCAGAAAGACGACCCCCGAGCCCATCTTCTGGCGGAGGCCGTCGGCGAGCTGGCGGAGGGCTTCGCGGTCCGATCCGGGCACTCGGGCGGCTACGACGCGGACGTCTTTGACGGTTCTGGCGGCTTCGAGGAGGGAATCGGCCATGGAGACGGCCGTTTTGCGCCTCAGGCCTTCGAGCTGCTTTTCGAGCTGCTTGGTGGTTTGGGTGAGCTTCTCGACTGCCTCGACCACGCGGTCTTCGCCAATGTTGAGCATCCCGGCGAGTGTTCGCAAAGTGGCGAGGGCGTTTTGGTATTGGGCGAGCGCCGCGTCGCCGGTGTGCGCTTCGATGCGGCGGACGCCGGCCGCGACGGATTGCTCCATCGAAATTTTGAAAACGCCGATTTCGCCGGTGCGGGCGACGTGCGTGCCGCCGCAAAGTTCCTTACTGTAGAATCCGCGAGGAAATGCGGCGTCGCCAATGGTGACCACGCGGACGTTTTGCTCGGGATATTTGTCGCCAAAAAACGCCAGCGCGCCGGAGGCAAGGGCGTCGTCGATATTCATGATGTCAGTCTGCAACGGCAGGTCGCGCAGAATTTCTTCGTTCACTTGATTTTCGATTTCCTGCAATTCTTCCGGAGCAAGTTGCGCGAAATGGCTGAAGTCGAAACGCAAATGATCGGGCGCGTTGAGCGAGCCTGCTTGCTTGACGTGCGTGCCCAGAATGTTTCGCAGCGCCGCGTTCACCAGATGCGTGCCAGTGTGATTGCGCATGATGCGCGCGCGACGCGCGGCGTCGGCGACAGTGGCGACGCGATCGCCTACGACTAAATCTTCTTTCGCGACGATGCGATGCGCGATCAATCCGGCGACGGGGTAATATGCGCCGCGCACTTCAGCGACTTCGAGTGACATGTTGTTGTCGTAGAGTCCACCGATGTCCGCGACCTGCCCGCCCGACTCGGAATAAATTGTCGTGCGGTCGAGGACGATTTCGCCTTCTTCGCCGGCTTTGAGTTTTTTTACGTCGCCGCTTTTCGTGACGATGGCCTCGATGTGGCAGTCTTTTGTCGTCGTGCCGAAGTAAAAATCTGGCTCGGTCTTGAATGTGTCGGCGAGTTTTCTGTAGACAGGATTCGCGGCTTCCTTGTGCGCGCCTTTCCAACTGGCCTTTGAGCGCGCTTGTTGCTCCGCCATGGCACGGTCGAAGCCATCGCGATCCACCTTTACGCCGGCGTCGGTGGCGACCAGTTCGATGAGGTCGAGAGGGAGGCCATAGGTGTCGAATAGTTTGAACGCAGCCTCGCCGCTGTAAACAATAGGGAGAATTCCCGGGTCAGGTCCGCCTTTAGCTAACGTCTCCGCCCTGTGCTGCTGACTTTGCTCCTTAAGCTGCACCAGTTCGAAGTATTCCCGTTCCATCGCGGATTTAACCGTTGTGCTGTAGCGCGCATCCTCGGCGCGTAAGGCCTTTCCAACGCGAGGAGCCGTTTCCTTTAGGTCGGGATAGGCGGTCTGCATCAACCTTTCTACTTCCGAAGCGACTTGGGCAAGGAAGCCGGGCGCAACCCCAAATTGATGCGCGTGGCTGAGCGCTCGACGAATGATTTTACGAAGGACATAGCCGCGGCCTTCGTTTGACGGGATCACGCCATCGGAAATCAGGAACGTTGCAGCACGAGAATGGTCAGCGATGATGCGCAGTGACGGTTGAATTTCGGCGTTGTGACGATCGACTTTTGCGAGTTTCGCCGCTTCGTCCATCAGCGGGACAAACAAATCTGTGTCGAAGTTGGCGATTTTATTTTGGAGGACGGCGGCGACGCGTTCGAGGCCCATGCCTGTGTCAACGGATGGCTTGGGGAGAGGATTGAGTGTGCCGGACCCATCACCCGCCGCAGCGGGCAGGCGGTTGAACTGCATGAAAACCAAATTCCAAATTTCGACGTAGCGGCCGCAGTCGCAGGGAAATTTGCAATCGGCGTGGCCCTGATCGGAGGCGGCGGGACCCATGTCGTAGTGAATTTCGCTACACGGTCCGCACGGGCCTGTATCGCCCATGGCCCAGAAATTCTCTTTGAGGCCCGGAATTTCGATGACGCGATCCTTTGGCGCGCCCGTTGCAATCCAAAGTTTGGCGGCGTCGTGGTCAGGCTGCAAGTTCTCGTGCCCGCCGAACACGGTGAAATACAATTTGTCGACGGGAATCGCATACCATTGCGGCGAAGTGATGAGTTCCCACGCGTAGGCAATCGCGTCCTTTTTGAAGTAATCGCCGAAGGAGAAATTGCCGAGCATTTCGAAGAAAGTGTGGTGGCGATTGGTGAAGCCGACGTTTTCGAGGTCGTTGTGTTTGCCGCCGGCGCGCACGCATTTCTGGCAAGTGGTGGCGCGATTGTAGTCGCGATGTTCGAGGCCGAGGAAAACGTCCTTGAACTGATTCATTCCGGCGTTGGTGAAAAGCAGCGTGGGGTCATTCGTGGGGACGAGCGACGAGCTGCGGACGATTTTGTGCCCGCGCTCCTCGAAAAACCTGAGGAATGTCTCCCGAATTTTATTTCCCGGCCACTTCAGTGTTTCCACGGCGTTCCTTTGACTGGGTGATGCGTCATTTTAGGTTTCAACCGTCCGGAAGTGCAAATCGGCGGTAAAAACGGCAAAAAAACTCGATTAGACTTGCCCTCGACCGTTTGTTTTGTGTTAGTTAGCACAAGTTCTAATTTCCCATATTTACTCGATTAGACTCCGTTTTGCAACGCTATAAAAGCGAAAAGCCACCGCGAGGGTGGCTCCGTCGGGCAATTTGCCCATACGAGTAGATTGTATACCACTTTATAACTAGGCTGTCAAGGAATAAAGAGCAGCGGTAATGGGTCAGTTCGAATTTCGACTCTTTTTGTCGCGATTAAGAAAATTCAAACTGACCCACTATCAGAGCAGGGACACGACCCGGGAGTCCTGCAAGAGTCGGCGCGAGGGCGGCGGCATGGGCGCGGAGCGGGTTGCGGGGGCATGATGTGTGCGCGACTTTCGTGTTTATGGTTCCTCGTTGATGGAATCATCGGGGAACTCAATGGCTGGGGATTTTGTGGCGGAGCGGAGTTCGGCGCGAATCACGTCGGCGGAAAAACCGGCGCGGAGAAGATTGCGATAGAGGGACGCGCGTTTTTTTTCGTCAAGAGGGCCCTTGATTTGACGCAGGCGGCGTTGGAGACGCGCGCGGACCAGCGTGGCCTCATCCGTTTCCGCGAAGATGGCTTCGAGAGCGGCTTCAATGTGCACGTCCTGCAGGCCGCGGCCGCGCAATTCGCGCGCGATGCGGAATTTTCCCTGATGGCGCTGTTGCGCATGGATGCGCGCGTAGTCGCGGGCGTAACGCGCGTCGTCGAGGTATTGAAATTCTTTCAGCTTCTTGATCACTTCGCCGACGTGGTTTTCGTTTTCGGCGCGGCGGGCGAGGTATTCGCGCATTTCGTGGACGGAGTACGAGCGGCGCATCAAGGCGCGCAACGCGGCGGCGTAGAGGTCAGGTTCGGAGGAGTATTTTCGAGGAGCAGAGCGCACGAGGGAAGGATAGAAGGCTTGAGGCGAGGAAGCAATGAGGCAGGGAAGCAAAGAGACAGCGAGACAAGGATACAAATGCGAAACAAGCTGAAAAACCCCACCCTTCACAAAAAACGTTCAGGATGGGGCACCCGCAAAGACATTTCGAGCGGCGGGAGAGCAGACGACGAGAGAGATAGAGGCGGGACCTATTGGCGGCGCTTGCCTTCGATGCGGCGGCCCCACCAGTCGTAGTCTTCGCATTCCTCGGAGAACATGCGATAGAGGCCCCAACCGCGCGGCTCGACGTCGCTATGGAATCCAAACCACAAGGCGATGGAAAAAAGTCCGGTGAAGAGAAGAATAATTTCCCAGCGGC
>DASZCH010000166.1:0-12658 GCA_035943235.1 Candidatus Acidiferrales bacterium | reverse complement strand
GGTAAGGCAAATCCACAGTATAAAAAGAGCGCCGCGAAGCTAATCCGAGGCTGACGAGCTGGGCATCCGTAAGCGGCGCTGTGGCGACGGCAAGGGTGAATTTCGGTTGGCCCCGGTCCGCCAAAGAACTCAACTCGAGCGACATCGCATTCGTCGCCAACAAAACATGCCGCGCGCGAATTTGCCGGCCGCGAACATCCAACCGAAGCGGGCCGTCGAAGACGATGTTCTCAATACGCGAATCCTCAAAAATAAACGCGCCCGAGCTATCGGCAGCGCGGGCCAGCCCGCTCACCAATCTTCCGGGATCCGCGCTGCCGCCCGGGACTTCGTTCACCACGCGGAGGGCGCCGGAGTCCTTCCAGTTGATCGGAGAATCCGCGCGAGCATGTTCGCGACCCAACTCCCAAGCGCCCGGAAGAGATAAATCGCAATTGACGCCGAGAGTGGCCAGTATTTTGGAGAAGTCGCTCAACACGTCCCCAAGGCCGGGAAGATCGCCCGCAGCGCTTTCCGCAAGCGTCATCCCTCCGGTGCGACCACTTGCACCAGCTCCGATTGATTCTGCTTCAAAGACTGCGACACTTTTTTGAGGATCGAGATGACGCAACCAGGCTGCGGCCGATAACCCGCTGAGTCCTCCGCCGACAATGGCGAAATCGACTTCTTGCGGCATTGGATGAGGAACGGGATGAAAATCAATGGCCCAAGGCGGGGAGCCCCAAAACCTCTGCCGCGAGGGCTTGATTAAGTTGCGCATGATTGAAAACCGCGGAAGTCAAAACATTGAATTCCGGTTCGAATCGCCAGATGACTTCCTCTTTTCGTCCCCGCTTCCCCGGCTCTTCTTTTCGTCGTGGTCGCCGAGGATGTCAATTCCAAAGCGGGGATAATCATACGTGCCCAGCATATAAACGGGAACCGCCGCGCCGGCAGATTTTTTCTTGAAAAATGGATCGAGCGGCTTCAGCAAGACGGATTTTATACCGCCACCGAGGGTTTGCGAGAAACTGACCTGGGTTTTCAGTTTGCCGTGGAAGTTGATATCGTCATTCGACAAGTTGAATGTACCGAACATGCGAGCACTTGCGCCGGGTACGGTAAAGACAAGCCGCGGAAAGCTCGCAATTCCTCCGCGAAGGACGACACGTCCCTGCAGGCTCGCGATTACGTTTTCCGGACTTGGGGCTCTCCCGCCGATCGCCTTGTCGCTCTTAGAGTCGACCTTCTCGCCGCGAGCGCGCGCACTTAACTTGTTCACATTCGCTTGCGTGCTTGGCTTTTCGAATCGCCCATCGCCAATTTGGAAGTCAGCGTGAGCCCGTACTTCCCGGAGAAGAGGCCGGCCGAGCGGCGGCACGGTGATTTGCGCCCGAAAATTCGCGACACCGTCCATCGGCGGATGCTTTGCGGTGGAAAATAAGTATAAAACGTCTTGAATACGCCCCTTATCGATCGTTAAGTCAATGGACGTTGTCTTGCCCTTGCGACCCGGTTTCCCGGCAATGCTGCCGTGAGCGAGGATTCTCGTTCGCACCAGAGTTGTATCCACTTGCTGCAAAGAAACGTCGCCATTCATTGCGTTGACGGTTAAGTGAAACTCGCTCGCCAGGGGCGCGTGATTATCGGTCTTGGTCAATTTGAAATCGGGAATGTTGACTTTCCCGTTTACTTCGATACGTCCCAAGGTCCCATAAAAATCCTGATCGGAGGAAAGCGTTCCCGCGATTCCCTTGAATGCGCTGAGATTTGCATACTCGAAGATGGCTGTGCCCGACAGCGGAGTTTGCGCGGGATCGTGCGAATTTAACGGTCCGAAACTGCCGGTTGAAATAATTTCTCCGGGAGGCAGCGGGTTCCTTAATTTGGCCACATAGCGCATGGGACTGTGGGCGGCGACGGACTTAACGGTCAGATGATGGATCTCAAACTTGAGAGGGGTTTTGACGTGTTTCCTTTCAATCTCAAGAGTTGCGCCATCGGCATCGATTTCGCCGACACGCAGCTTGGACGAGCTCGTATTTTCTTTTGCAGACTTGGCGCCGCTGCCGCGCGGAGGAATTCGCACATATAATCCGTTCAAGACAATTCTCGAGATATAGCTCGGCCTGAAAAACAGGTCGACGTAGCGAGACTGGATGGCAATTCGTTGAATCGTGGCGAGGGGAGGAGTTCCTGCGGGACTCGGTGAACGCCTAACAACGGCATTTTCCGCGACACATCCCGGAAACGGAATGTAAGTTGCGCGAAACTTTGCGAAGGTGATGGAGCCCGAGACGCTCTCGCCGAGGGATTGGGCGACATCTGCTTCCGAAAAAGGCCACCGCAGCAGCAGAACGATAAAAGCAATACCGACGACGATTATCGCTCCGACCGCGCCGATCACGACCCACCGGAAGTGGCGGCCTATGATTCGTTTAACTTTGTTCTGTTGTGCCATGCGGTCTCACGGGGGGCGGGGCCTCTCATTCAGCTGCGGCGACAAAACGAACCGCATAAATTTTGATGTTTGCGTCCGCGAACTGGTCACGAAGAAAACTTTGTCGAGGACCGATAGAGGGAGTCCGAGCGATGCCTACGGAACAACGCGAGCGGCGTTTCGTTTGCAATTTCAACTGACGCAAGCGGGGCTAAAAGGATGGCTGGGAGGCCTGGACTCGAACCAGGATAATCAGATCCAGAATCTGATGTACTGCCAATTGTACGACCTCCCATCTGGCCAATCACAAAAATGGGGCCGTGGGCACGGCCCCGCATACTACTGTATTAACGAATGCTGCGTTCGTCAACCGCTCCAAGAATCAAACGAAGAGAATCCGCGTGGTCTTCTGAACCAACGTTCGGTTACCTGTACGTAGGGACAGCGTTCTGAAAAAGAAGTCCAGTACTATTGCGTTCGCTTTTGCCTCCCAGCAAAATCACCGCTGAGGGTAGAGCGCAATGGCCAGCACCACGACCGAACTTCCCATTTCCCTGGCAGGGTCGAAATCCAAAACGGGCAGCGACGCGCTGGAAGCCGAAGCAATTGGACTTGACGTCGCGGTTCGGATTCACGGGTCGCAGGTGGCTGCGGTCGTGCTGGAATCGACAGAGCACGTAGAGCCGTTCGAAGAAGACACGTCGACGATGATTGTTTTTCCGCGCGGTGCCGTTGTTAAGCTGCGCGCTCGCGTGCGAACGGGACACGCGATGGTCCTCACGAACCTGTCAACCAAGCAAACCGCCCTATGCCGCATCATTCAGGTCAACACGGCGCCAAACATCGCACATTACGTGAAACTTGAGTTTGTTCAGCCTGTCCCGGGATTCTGGGGCGTGCATTTCCCGTCTGAACCCCTTCCCTCCGCACGGAGCCAAGAGCCGACGGACTCCAATTCTGCTCCAACGGTTTCCGCGACGCTCCAAACTAAAGCTGCCGAGACGGCTCCTGCGAACCGCACACCGGTTCCGCAAATTGCGGCGCCGGCACCTCCCAAAACGCCAGCTTCACAGACCTCCGCGCCTATACCGGCGCGCGCGGGCGCACAGTCAATTCCAGGCGAGCCTCCGGCCCGTGAAACGAAGCCGACGCCACCGAGAGATCTTCCGCTTTCCGTTCCATCGATGGAATATGGCAGCGAGCGTCCTGGACAAAAAGAAGATCTCGTACCTCTTGCCTCCGGTTCTCCCTCGGCCAATCACAAGATCTTGAGCCTGCCGAAAACTTCGTCCCCCCGGCCTAGCAAGTCGAATAAGTCCAAGCGCGAAACTCCCACCGCCGCGGTGGAACAGCCAATTTTCGATTCGCTTACTACGCAGGAAGACATCTTCGCAAGCGAAGCAGTCGCGGTCTCCAGCCAGGAATATAAGAAGGAGCTGCAACATCAGACCAGTGCGCCGACGCTGCAAAATACGCTTGCCACCATCGACTATTCGTCTCTTACACAGCCAGGCGCGACGCCGAAACCACGATCCTTAGCGTTGAAGATTGCGGCGGCCGCGGTTGTGGTATTGGCGTTCGTCGCCGCAGGCGCGATGTATTTGCGGCGCGTTCCCGTGCGCACATCACAGGCAGCCAGTTCATCCGTAGTCCCGTCGCAGCCAGCCTTGCAACCCACCTCCGCAACGCCCGATTCCATTGTAGAGCCGCCGCCGACCGCAACAACGTCTTCGCCGGCCGCCACAGAATTCGATTCCGAGGCTAAGCCAGTCGCCGACGTTCCCAAGGCAGCCACATCGAAACAGAATTCGATTACGGCGCAGCCCGTGCGCGGTCCGGAAACAAGCGCGACTGCAGCAGGCCAACCAGTTATTTCTACAGGTATGGCCAATATTTACGCGGGGGACTTGAAGGCTCGCGTACGAATTGCGCGCCGCGCCGCGGCTCACGTGGCCGCGCCGGTGCCTGATGTGAATAGCGCCGCGAGGACCAAGGGAATTCCGCCGATAGTCGGCGAAAATGCTCTCGGATCACTCGTGCCGGACACCGGACACTCAAATCTGGTTGCGCCGATTCCAGCGGCCCCCGTCAAGGGCGGCAATGTTCAGCCTCCCAAGCTTCTATCGTCGGTCGCTCCCACATATCCGCAGCTTGCGGCGACGAATCACGTGGAAGGCGAAGTAAAGATTCAGGCAGAGATCAGCGCCTCGGGCAGGGTGATTTCAACGAAGGTAATCTCCGGGCCAATCCTGTTGCGGACCGCCGCTACAAACGCTGTGCGTCAATGGAAATATTCGCCGGCAAAACTTGATGGCAAGGCTATAACGATGCAGTATGACGTAACGGTGCGATTCCGCCTTAATCGGTAGGCCAACGGGCTCGTCCTTACTGAATCCCCGGCAAAGCACGACAAACTTTCAATCCTCTAATCGGCCGGGATCAGGCGTTTGTTGCGGATGTAATATTCCGAGCCGCGCCATTCGATGCGCCTCTTGAAGAAACTGGTCAGCCAGACAACGAAGGCAAAGGCGTCACGCAGCGGCACGAGATACATTTTTTTTCGCAGCAGCGGATCATTAACACCCCAGACTCCCACCGTCCAGGCCATCAAGCTCCGCAAAATCACGTATCCGGCCAGATAAGCCGCTGCGATAGGCCACGACGGCGCAATGGCCGCCGCCAAAATTGCCCACGGCAATCCGTGCGTGAAAATCATCGACAAATGACCCCAGGGCTGCGAATGCTTCATCGTCAATACCCAACGAACTTGATGGAGAAAGCACTGCCGCAAAGTCTGCGTGGGAAAAACCGTGAACACGGGGAACGTGGTCACTTCGACGCGATAGCCGAGAGCGTGTATGCGATGGCCCAGTTCGTAGTCGTCTGAATAATGGTTTACCAGCACTTCGAACCCGCCGATTTCCGCGAGACGCTTCTTCGTGGTTGCCATCGTGGCGCCGAGCGCGAAATCGACGCCGCCCAGTTGCCAGGCCGCGAGCACGCCGGCATCGAAATCCGATGTATTGCCCAGCGCCTCCATATTGGAAACGAGCGTCCCGTCGGTGATGCCGCGATATAAGCAGGTCACGGCGCCAACCTTGGGATCCTCGAACGGGGCGGCGACGGCATACAGATAACCCTGCGCGATGCGAATGTCGCTGTCGCTGATAATCAAAATCTCGTGCTTGGCTTCGCGCACCATGCGGCAGAGTTTGTTCAGCTTGTCGCTGGCGCCCAATTCCTCCGCACCGATCAATAAGCGTATTGGAATGTTGGGAAAATCGCGTATGACTTTTTCAATGACGGGAACGGCTGGGTCGGCAGTATCCGTGACGCCGAAAATAATTTCAAATTCGGGGTATTCCTGAACGCAGAAGCTCACATAATTTTCGCACGCTTCGCGATCCAGGCCACGCACGGGTTTCAAAACACTGACGGGCGGAGCAAAATCCTTGGAAATCAAAGGACGGTCGCGAAAGAAACGCAAGGCGGCGACGATGGCGAGCAGGTAGTAACCGAAGGGACCCAAAGCGAGGGCAAGCACGGACCAACGCAAAATCTCATGCCACATGGCTGGCCTTTGGCCGGTAACTGGACCGTTTCCAATGCGTTCTGTCTAACCCACGCAAACGAGCAGGACTCCGAGGCAAACCAGCGCGACGCCGATCCAGCGCCGGGGCTCAACACGCTCACCGAGCAAGAACTTGCCGCCAAACGCACCGAGAACATAGCTGAGGGCCGTGACTGGAACGACAAAGCTGACGTTTTCCCAAGAGAGCAGCATCAGCAGCGAGAAAAAAGAAATGGTCATCAGGCCAAGGCCGAACCACATCCATCCGCTGCGGAAGGCGCGCAAGATCACGCGCAGCAAGTGGTGCGGGTAGAAGGTCCGCACTTCGCCAATTTTCTTCATCGTATGCGTCACGGCCAACTCGCCGCCGGTGCCGCCAACGATGACGATGAAAAGGAACACTGCGTCGCGCACGGTCATCCTTCCTCCGTGGTGCGCGGCGCCGTTCCACCAACGAGCAGCACGCCCAGGCAAATCACGAGAACGCCAATCCAGCGCATCCGTGGAATTACTTCGCCGAGCAACAGGTAACCCAGCACCACGACGAAGAAATAACCGGTCGCCGAGGCGGGCTGGACGTAGCTGTAATCGGCCCACGACAGCACGAGCAGGTACGCGACGAAAAACAACAGCAGCGAGGTGATTCCGAGCCAGATCGGGCCGGAGCGAAATGTCTTTTCGAAAGTCGCTAGGAGCGCTTCAGGGCGCCAGTTCGATACCGCGCCGACTTGTTTCATGCCTTTGCGCAGCAATACGTCGCCGAGCGACCCGAAAACTGCCATCAGGCCGATCAAGCAGATCGTCTTGCCGTGCAACCGATGAGGAAGTTTCATGCTCCTTGGGTTTCTGTGGGAAATTCCGTGCTCGCATGCGACGGAATCGTCACGGAAGGAGATGGTGGCTGTTGTTTCGCCGGGCCTTTGCCGCTCTTGGCGTATTTCAAGCGCTCGGCGCGCAAACGCATGAAGGAAACCGCTTCGTGGAACAGCCGCTTGCGCTCATGGGCATCCCAGAGAGCCTCACGGACAATTCTCCACGCGACACGCGGACGGAAATAATAGGAATCGTAGAACCGGTTCACTGCTTCCATCATTTCTTCGCGGTTCAATCCTGGATATTCCAGGTGCGGAAGCTGGTGTCCGCCGGAATCGGCCAACGCCTCGGTGGCGAGGAAGCCGTTCGCGGAAGCCAGATTGTAGAGCTCGGTTCCTGGATAAGCGTGCGCCATCGAAACTTGAATCGTTTCGGAGTCGAGTTCTCTGGCGAAGTCCATCGTCTTCTGAATCGTCTCTTTTGTCTCGCCCGGCAAGCCAATGATGAAGTCCCCGTGAACGCGAATGCCGACCTTCTTGCAATTTTTGGCGAACGTGCGCGCCATTTCGATGGTCGCGCCTTTCTTGATGTTCTTCAAAATCTGCGGGTCGCCCGATTCAAAGCCCACAATAAACAAACGGGCGCCTGCATCGGCCATGGCGGCGAGCGTTTCGTAATCGCTGTGAACGCGCGCGGTGCATGACCATTGGAATCCGACGGGCTTGAACCGCTTGCACAGTTCGAGGACGCGGTCTTTGCGGATATTGAATGTGTCGTCGTCGAAGAAAAATTCCTTCGCTTGCGGGAACATGCGGTGCGCTTGCTCGAATTCACGCGCAACGTTGTCCGCCGACCGAACACGCCACGTGTGGCCCGAAAGCGTTTGCGGCCACAGGCAGAAGGTACACTGTGCAGGGCAGCCGCGCGTGGTGTAGAAGGAAACAAAGGGATGCAGCAGGAACGGCACATTGTAGCGTTCAATCGTCAAATCACGCTTGTAAACATCAGTCGCAAACGGCAATTCATCCAATTCCGCGGTATGAAGCGGTGCGCGAGTCGCATTGTGAACTATTTTTCCATCCTTCATGTAACTGGCATTGGCGATCTCGCTCAGCGGTTTGCCGGATGCGAAATCCGTGACGGCATAATCGAATTCGCCGCGCACGATAAAATCAATATCCGAACTGGCGCGCAGGCTCTCGTCAGGCTTGATCTGCACGTGCGGGCCGACGAACGCCACTTTCAAGCCCGGATTCGATTCCTTCATTTTGCGAACAAGCTTCAGGTCGCTCTGAAAACCCACCGTCGACGTGAACAGCACCAAGAATTCATAACCCTTGGAGATTTCGATGGTTTGCTGCGGCGAAACCTTGTGCGGCGGAGCGTCAAGCAAACGGCTTCCCTCCAGCATTCCGGCGGGATACGTCAGCCAAACCGGGTACCAATATGATTCAATCTCGCGTGTCGCGGGCCACCGGGAACTGGCGCCGCCATCAAAATTTTCAAAGCTCGGGGGATTAAGCAGCAGTGTTTTCATTACCGACGGCATTCAACATCCTCCTGAATCGGGATAGCCAACGGACAAAGGCATACCCGTGCGAAGAAATTCATTCTACTCGAATTCATACCGAGGGAATAGAAAAGCTTTGCCGCGCGTTCCCTCAGTGAAAGACCTGCGCCAGCTGGCCCGTGGCCTGCAACAGATCAAGCTGCGCCTTCTCGCGCGACAGATTCGCATCAAGAAACGCCAGCCACTTTTCATTTTCGAGAACTCTTGCCTGCTCCAAGTCACGCAGCGTGGCCCGTCCCTGATTGAACTTGACTTGGAGATCCTGTAACTGCTCCTGTGAGAGCTGGAGATCCAGTTGCGCCACATCTTTTCCCGCATCCGTTTCCCGAAGCGTGCGGACTTTCTGCTCGGCGCCAATGCGCACAGCGCGCCGGTCGCTGGCCAACTCGAGGTCCGCTTCATTCAATTGACTGTGCGCCAATGCCGCGGTCGCCGACGTGTGCGCGCTGAAGATCGGAATCGTCACCTGCACGCCGGCATTGACATTGTTTCGCTGGAAATGATTGAAGAACACGTCGTAGTTGTTGATGCGGCTCAACACGTTGTACTCCCCAACCAGAGAAATTGTGGGCCAATACGCGGCCTTCGCGCCTTTCAACAAATGCTCCCGAGCACTCCGCTCGTTTTCGGCTTCGCGGATTGCCGGACTATGGGCGAGCGCCGCAGTCACTAAATTGGATGCAGGTTCAGTGGCCTGGGAAGCTAGTACTTCCGATGAAGATACGTCAATGGGCTCGTTGGGGGACAGACCGGTTATGTCGCGAATTTGGTCGGAGAGGATTTCATCCCGGCTCTCATACTGCACGATGCGCTGGCTCGTTTTCGCCAGCTGGAGTTCATCCTGGGTAACGGTCACGGGCAATTCGAGGCCTGCCGAAGCGCGTTGGCGCGTCACGTCCAGGATTTTCTGCTGGCTATCGCGTTCGCCACGCAACAAATCGAGCGAGTGGCGCACGTCGGCCAGCTCCAAATACTCCGAAGCGGCGCGTACCATCACCGTGTCACGCATATTCTCGTATTCGAGCTCTTGATTTTTCGCGCGATCCTCGTCCGCGTGCAAAGCACCGCGTTTTATGGGATCAAGAAGCGCTTGCGTGTACGACACTTCGAACACGGAGGGCGCCGCGCCTCCCGGCGTCTGCGGGAATCCATTTGTGTACGCCGCGCCGGAACCCGTGTAAAGGTTCGGGCGAAACTCCGCACGGTCTACTCCGGCAACATTTTTAGCGACTGTGGAGCGGACGCGAGCCAGCGCCAAATCGGGACTGTGCGCAAGCGCCAGATTGACAACTTGGTCCAGCGTCAGGACGCCGGGCTCGACTTGTGACGCCGCAGACGATTGCGAGGCAGGCGTTGTCTGCGCCGACGCTGCGCTTCCCGTCTGTAGCCTCAGTTTGAGCGGTTGCTGAGCTTGCTGTGCCGGCAAAGGCGCCGCGGACACTGCGCTGCAAATCGCGCAGCAGATCACTGTGAAGGACAAAGAGTTCATTTTTATTTTATTCATAATGGAGAGATTCCACCGGTTGAAGTTTCGCCGCCTTACTGGCGGGAAGATAGCCGAATATTACTCCCGTTGCGCACGAAACAACAAACGCGAGGACAACAGAAGGCCATGAAATCGGAATTTCGATGTTGGCGGGGACGGGTAGGAGTTGCAGGGTCGCCGAGATAAAAAATGGAATGATCACCGCCACGCCAATGCCCACAAGCGCTCCGGCCCCGCTGATAATCGTCGCCTCCGCCAAGAACTGATACAGGATTTCCTGGCGACGTGCCCCGATCGCTTTTCGGATTCCAATTTCACGGGTGCGTTGCGTCACGCTGACCAGCATGATGTTCATGATTCCAATGCCGCTAATCACCAGCGCAATCAACGCAATCAGCAACAGAACGATGGTCAGAGCCAGCGAAATGTGTTTTGCCGTCTCAAGAATCGAAGACAAGTTCAGCACGCTGTATTCGGCCGCGGAACGATGGCGCGCTTGAAGGATTTCAGCAACCTGCTGCGTCACTAGCTCGACGTCTTGCGGGTTATCCGCCTGCGCGTAGAACGTGCGAATCGAACTCTCTCCCGTGTAGTACCGAATCAAGAGAAACGGAACGAGCACGGAATCGGTGGCGATTTCCGTTTGTCCGAATGTCTGCACCCGCTCACGAAAAACACCAATCACGGTAAAGCTCAAGTCGCCAACGCGAATATTCCTTCCCACGGGGTCATCGTAGGGAAATGCAGCTTTCGCCATGTGCTCCGTGAGCAGACAAACTTTACTGTTACTGGTGAAATCTCCATCGTCAAAATAGCGCCCGCTCACAATCAGAAAGTTACGAATTTGCTGGAATTCCTGGGTGACGCCGACAAGGCTTACGGGACGCGCGACTCCTCCCGCGACTACCGTCATGGCGAGGTCGTGCGAGCCTGCTACATGAGTCACCTGCGGAATTCCCTGCTTGACGGCTTCGAGATCGGCCATTGAAATTTGATCGCCGAGCGCCGTCGTCTGTCCGATGCCGGACTGCACCAGCGAGGCGTACACGATGTTCGAGCCCACGGCTTCGATCTGGCCAATAATAAACCGTTTCCCGGCCAATGCGACCGTAACGACAAGCACAATGCATGCGCTGCCGATGACGACGCCAAGCATGGTCAGCATCGCGCGCAGCTTGTTCGCGCGTAGCGAATCCACAGCAAGATTCCAGGTTTCTCCCCAAACCACGTTTTAACCTTTTCCCGAGCGGCTTGCTTTTGCGTCACTATAGCAAATTGGAATCCATCGCCGTCCAATTTTCTTGACGCCCGCAAGCAACTCCCCTTACGATGCGTTCAGTGAGTTAATCAGACGCCTGTAATTTCTCCGGCCATTCCCTCCGCACCACCCGCGGGCAAATTGGCGGAGAAAACCTGCATCAGAGTATCCGGACAAACATGATTGACGGCAAACGCATCGGAGTTGTCACGCCCGTGTCTAACGCGGAGAAAACTCTCCAATCCCGTAATGTTTAAAGAGCTCAGATCCCCCGGAGAGTTTCGTTCCATTTTCCTGATCGTCCTGCTGGCATTTGCTCTGCGGGTCGCGATCATTCCTTTCTTACTGGGCGGTATCACAACCCCAGCGCGGAATCACTGGACGTTCGGCTGGGAAGAGGGAAGGATTGCCCGCTCGTTGGCGAGCGGAGAGGGATTCGGTTCGCCGCTCTTCGGCAACACGGGACCAACGGCATGGACGAATCCTGTTTACCCGTACTTGCTTGCGGGGGTTTTTGAAGTCTTCGGCATATACACAAAGGGTGCGGCGTGGGCAATGCTTATCGTGAATTCCCTCTTCTCGGCGCTCACTTGCATACCGGTGTATTTCATTGGGAAACGGTGTTTTGATAAGGCGTCCGCGATTTGGGCCGCAGGCATTTGGGCAGTGTTCCCTTATGCGATCTATTTTGCAAGCGGGTATGTCTGGGGTTTCTGCCTCGATGCTCTGGTGTTAGCTCTGGTGGTCTGGTGCACCTTAGCCATGGCGGAAGAGACCAGACCGATACGTTGGGCAGGTTATGGTTTGCTCTGGGGCGCTGCGGCGCTCATCAATGCAGTTCTCCTTTCTACCTTACCATTCCTTCTCGCCTGGCTAGTTTGGCGACGAGTCCGAAGTGGAACGCGCCGGCGCCTCAACTCTACGATCGCTATGTTCTGTTTGGCCTTGGTGGTTTTTCCCTGGTTTGTCCGCAATTACAACACCTTTGCGCGCGTGATTCCCTTTCGGAGTACTTTCTGGTTGACTTTTTGGGAAGCCAACACGGGAGACACATCTACGCTTTATCCGGACTGGACTAACCCAGCGCATAACACAGCCGAGATGGAAGAATACCGGCGCCTCGGAGAATTAGGCTATGTGCATGAAAAGAAGCTGGCGTCGCTGAATTTTGTCACGCGTCATCCGGGTTTGTACCTTCTACTGAGTACAAAACGTTTTGTTTTCACCTGGACAGGCTTCTGGAGTCTCAAGAAAGACTACCGCGTCGCTGAACCCTTCGCAGTTGCGAATATCGTTTTTTGCACAGCACTGACTGTGCTGCTGATGATTGGAGCTTGGAGGGCAGTGCATATCAATCGAGATGGTGTCCTGCCACTTCTGTTCGTCTTGGCGAGTTACCCGCTTGTCTACTATCTCGCCCATTCCGGAGCGGAATACCGGCATCCGATCGATCCGATCTGTGTCGTGTTTATTGGTTATCTGGCAGCCTCGATGATTCCCGGACGAGTGCGCGCTCGCCTCGACGCCGACAAGCACGAACC
>DASZCH010000165.1:0-11252 GCA_035943235.1 Candidatus Acidiferrales bacterium | reverse complement strand
GTGCGGGTGCGCGTTTTCGCGCGTGGAGTTATCGTGCGCGGATTTTGCGCCAACGGCGATTGCGGGGAGTCGTCGTCAGCGTCGGCAATTTAACGGTCGGCGGCACGGGAAAAACTCCGATGGTCATTTGGCTGGCGCAACAGTTCGCGGGCACGGGAAGGCGTACGGCGGTATTGTCCCGGGGCTATCGCCCTCTGCCGCAACGGTCGCGCGCCGATGGACGGAGAATGCCCGAAGGCTGGAATGACGAAGCGGCGCTGCTGCACGAACGGTTTGGCGACGCAGTGGAAATCGGCGTTGGCGCGGATCGTTTTGAGCAGGGCAGTGAACTGGAAAAGCGCGGCGTTGAGTGCTTTATTTTGGATGACGGTTTTCAGCATCTGCAACTGGCGCGCGATGTGGACATCGTCCTGCTGGACGCGACGACGCCGTTCGGCGGAGGGCACCTTCTTCCGGCGGGACGCCTCCGCGAGCCCATTTCCGCGCTGCGCCGCGCCGATATTATCGTGATCACGCGCAGCGAGCATGCGCCCGCAATCGAAGCAATGATTCAGCGGCACACATCCGCGCCCATCTTTTATGCTCGCACGGAATTGCTTGGCATCGAACCGTATGGATTGCCGTTGAACGCGGAAGATAGTCAAACAGCCCGCCCGCAAAAGTTTTTTGCGTTTTGCGGGATAGGCAATTCGACCGCCTTTTTCGACGATCTTACAAAATGGCACATTAAACTCGCCGGGCACATGACCTTTCGCGATCATCATCTCTATACTGAGCGCGATCTTGCCGAGTTGGAATCTCGCGCGCTCGGCGCGGGTGCGAACGCTCTGCTGTGCACCGAAAAAGACATTCAGGATTTAATGCCGCTTCGCACAAGCCGCCTGCCGATATTGTTCTGCAAGATTGCGCTGCGTTTCAGTGACGAAGCGTCGCTGTGGCAAACCATCCTTAAGCAGATCGCGCCGGCAAAATCGGGACCAAAGCCGGACTCATCGCCATGAAGCTACTGGTCCGCGCTACAAACTGGGTCGGCGACGCCGTGATGTGCATTCCCGCGCTCGAAGCGATTCGCGCGCATTGGCCAGAGGCCGAAATTGCCATTCTCGGGCGTCCGTGGGTGGCTGACCTTTATCGCGGGCAGCCATTTGCAAATAGAATTATTTCGCTCGATTCTGCGGCGCGAAGCCCTTTCGCTGTCGAGAAAGTCGCGCGCGAATTGCCCGGCGAGCATTTCGATTCCGTTTTGCTTTTGCAAAACGCGTTTTCCGCCGCCTGGCTTGCCTGGCGCGCCGGCATTCCTGAACGCATCGGTTACGCGAGAGACGGCCGCCGCCTGTTGCTGACGCGCGCGATTCGGGTTCCGCGCGCGGGCGAGATTCCCGCTCACGAGTCATATTACTATCTCGAATTGCTTCGTCGCGTCGGCTGGCTCGACAAATTGACGAGCATCGGCGACATTCGCCTGCAACTCGCACCGGGCGCCCCGGAAGCCGCCGAATCGCGTCTGGAAACTGCCGGCGTTCAGCCGACCTCTTTGCGCATTGCACTGGCGCCCGGCGCTGCGTATGGCGCGGCGAAATGCTGGCTGCCGGAACGTTTTGCCGCCGTGGCCGATAGGCTCGTTGATGAGTTCAACGCCGATGTGATACTTTTCGGGACGCCTTCGGAAGTCGAGGTCTCGCGGCGAATCGCCGCACGAATGCGCCATCAACCCATCAGCTTGGTTGGTGAAACGCCAATCGGGGAGCTGCCCGCGCTGTTTTCACGCTGCCAACTTTTTATCGGAAACGATTCCGGCGCGATGCACGTGGCCGGCGCCGTTGGTGTGCCTGTCGTCGGAGTTTTTGGTTCCACCGATCCGCATGGAACAGCGCCCCTGACGCCTCGGCGAACGCTTGTACAGCGCAAAGTTGCGTGCAACCCGTGTTTCCTCCGCGAATGCCCGATCGATCATCGCTGCATGACGCGCGTCACGGTTGCCGACGTTCACGCCGCCGCCGTGAAATGGCTGGAGCATTCGCCCCGTGGTTGAATCGCCGACGAAACTGAAACGACGCGCCGTTTTTCTCGACCGCGATGGCACGATTTCTGAGGAAATGGGCTACGTGAATCATTTGAGTCGCTTCATTATTTTTCCGTATGCGGCAGCGGCCATACGGCGATTGAATCAGGCGGGATTGCCCGTGATTGTGGTGACGAATCAGTCGGGCGCGGCGCGGGGATTTTTCCCGGAGTCGCTGGTCGGCGAAATTCACGAAAAAATGAAAGCGGAGCTCGCGGCGGCTGGCGCCCGAGTGGATGGAATTTATTATTGTCCGCACATTCGCGACAACAATTGTACTTGCCGCAAGCCGATTCCCGGAATGCTCGAACAGGCCGCGCGCGAACATGCGCTCGAACTTTCCAATTCCGTGCTCGTGAGCGATCGGTACGACGATATTTCCATGGGGCAATCGGTGGGCTGCCGGAGCATTCTGGTTCTTTCGGGGTATGGCCGCGGCGAATACGAATGGCATCGAAAGGACTGGCCGCGCCAGCCTGACGATGTGGTGGAGGACCTCACGGCGGCCGTCGAGCTTATTTTAGAAGGGAATCGGGGAGAGAAGTGATGAGGCGAACGAGAAAACAAATCAATGGCGCTGCGCGTTCGCCCGATTTGTCGCGTTTGCTCGATATCGTTTCCGCATTCCCGCGTCAGAAAATCGCCGTGCTGGGCGATTTCGTCGTCGACGAATACGTCACGGGAGAAATCTCGCGCGTGTCGCGCGAAGCGCCGGTTCTGATTTTGCGCCACAAGCAAACTGAAATTATTCCGGGCGGCGGCGCGAATGCCGCCAACAATCTCGCCGATTTGGGCGCAAGTGTCTTTCCGATCGGAGCCATTGGGGATGACGCTGCCGGGGACGCGCTGGTCGAATACTTCCGTCGCAAGCAAGTGGATGTCTCCGGAATTATTCGGGTGCGCGGCTGGACCACAACAACGAAGACGCGCTTCCTGGCGCGGTGGACGCATACTTCGCGGCAACAGGTTTTGCGCGTGGATCGCGAACCGGAAACGGAATTGACCTTGCACGTTGCGGAGCAAATCATTCGCAAGGGTCGCGCACGCATTGCGAAATGCGATGCCGTGATTGTTTCGGATTATGGTGCAGGCTCCGTTACACCGCTCATGTTGAAAAAGTTGCACCCAAGAGTCGCCACGCTCGATTCGCGATATCGATTGCTTGATTATCGCGGCGCGAAGATCACGGCGGCGACGCCGAATGAACCCGAACTTGAGGCGCTCTATCATTCAAAGATAGGCAACGACCGGCAAACTCTTGACGCGCTGGGCCAACGCACGTTAGGCGCTTTAAAACTGGGCGCGCTGCTCGTGACGCGCGGCAAGGATGGCATGGTGCTGTTCGAGAGGGCGAAAGCGCCACATGAAATTCGCGTTCACGGTTCTGATGACGCGGTTGACGTTACAGGCGCGGGCGACACGGTGATCGCCGTTTTCACGCTCGCGCTGGCCGCAGGAGCTTCGTTTGTCGAGGCTGCCCACCTTGCGAATTACGCGGGAGGAATTGTGGTGATGAAACGCGGCACTGCCACGGTGACGCGCGCAGAGCTCGAAACCGCAATTCGCGTCGAGGCCACCGCGGGGGAATGAACACGCGCTCGAAAATTGTTTCGCGTACCGATTTGCAGACGCGTCTCGCCCAGCATCGACAAGACGGCCGGCAAATCGTGTTCGCGAACGGGTGTTTCGATATTTTGCACGCGGGACACATGCGTTATCTCGAAGGCGCGCGCCGCGAAGGCGATGTGCTCGTTGTCGCGATCAATTCCGACGAGAGTGTATGCGGGCTGAAAGGTCCCGGCCGTCCGATTTTATGCGCGCAAGCGCGCGCCGAACTTGTTGCCGCCCTCGCCGTCGTGAATTATGTCGTGATTTTCGACGAGCCTGATGTGCGCGGTCTTTTGCGCGATCTTCGCCCGAATGTGCACGCGAAGGGAACCGACTACACGCTCGAGACGGTGCCGGAGCGTGAAGAAGCGGCGCGCCTCGGTATTCGCGTCGCGATTGTAGGAGATGCGAAGCAGCACTCCACGCGCGATCTGGTCGCACGCATTCGCCAAGCATCCCATGGCTGACGAGCGATTTCTCATACTGCGCATGGGCGCGCTCGGAGACATCGTGCACACGCTTCCCGCCGTCGCCGCGCTGCGCGAAACGTTTCCGCGCGCGGAAATCACCTGGCTCGTGGATCGGAAATGGTTGCCGATTCTCGAAGGGAATCCCGACGTCAACAAAATGGTTTCCATCGACCGGAGTAGTCGGTGGAACGTCATTGCAACGATTCGTGAGCTGCGCGCCGCGCGCTATACCACTGCGCTCGACTTTCAGTCGCTGTATCGCTCCGCGATTCTCGCGCGGCTTTCCGGAGCGCCGCGTCGCGTCGGCTTCGACAAGCGCTATGCGCGCGAACCAGGTGCAGCTTTTCTTTACACCGAAAAGGTAATGCCGCATCGCACGCACAAGGTCGAACACAATCTCGAACTCGTCGAAAGCATCGGTGTGCGCGCGGCAGAGATCCGTTTTCCTTTGCCCGCGTCCGCCGAAGCCGCGGAAAACGTGAATCGCATTTTGTCCACGCATGGGATAAATGATTTCTTCGTGCTTTCGCCGGGAGGCGGATGGGGCTCGAAATGCTGGCCGGCGGAACGTTACGGCGCGCTTCATCGCGCATTGGTTGAACGTTACGCCTGGCGCGGCGTGATTGGTTTCGGTCCGAATGAACGTGAATTGGCGGAAAACGTGAAGCGCGCCGCGGGTTTACCCGCGCCGCTCGTCGAGTTATTTAATTTGCCGGAATTGATTGCACTTTTAAGGCGCGCGAAATTCCTGGTGGCGGGCGACACGGGGCCGCTGCATCTGGCGTCAGCGTTGGGCACGCCCGTGATTGGTTTGTACGGGCCGACAGATCCGGCGCGCAATGGGCCGTTTTCGAAATGCGATGTAGTGGTGCGAAACGCGTCGGCGGGGGAGACAACGTATCGCCGCGAAAAAACTGCGGCACCGTCGATGCTGTCGATCACCGTGGAGCAAGTACTGGGCGCGGTGGCCCGCCGGCTGGGAGCGGCGTGATGGCGGCCGGGACGAGCTTTTGGATTCGTTGGCGCGTTCGTATCGGCTATCCCGTGGCACTCGCGTATTTGATTCTGGCGCGGCCAAGCGGATGGTCGCTGATTGTTGGCGGTCTTGTAGGCGCGCTGGGGCTTGGCGTGCGCGGATGGGCCGCGGGCAACCTTCGTAAACATGAGACGCTCGCCATGGGCGGACCGTATGCGTTCACGCGGAACCCTTTATATTTCGGCAGCGTGATTCTGGCGGCGGGATTCGTGATTGCCGGAAATTCGTCGTGGGCCGGAATTATTGTCGCGGCGTATCTCGCGTTGTTTTATCCAGCGGTGATGAAACGCGAAGAGGACGAACTGCGGGCGCGTTACGGAAATGATTTCGACGCGTATGCGGAGCGCGTGCCGCTGTTTTGGCCGCGGTTACGTTCCGCGCGAATGGGAAGCGAATCATCTTTTCACTTTTCTCCGCAGCTTTACCGACGCAACCGGGAATATCAGGCGACGCTGGGTTTTCTGGTAGGACTCGCGCTTCTGTGCGCCAAGATGCACTGGCTGCGATATTTGTCGTGGTAGGCGCGACGATTATGACTGGAGAGGGCCTCCAGAAGGGTGCGGTTTGACAGCGCTCTGGAGCGCGGCATAGTATCTTGTTTTCGCGGAATTTCCGGAAGTCACGGGAAGTTTTGCACGCAGCGACAAATCTGGACGCGATAAACGAATGAAACTTGCGTACTTCGACTGCTTTTCGGGAATCAGCGGCGACATGGCGCTGGGAGCGCTGGTGGACGCGGGTGTCGTTTTGCGCGAGCTTGAGGCGGAGCTGCGTAAACTGAAATTGGACGGTTGGAAAATCTCAGCGGAGAAAGTGCAGCGCAAGTCGATTCGAGCGACGAAGGTCAACGTCGAGACTCAGGAAACGCGTCATCACCGGCATTTATCGCCGATTCTGAAAATGATCGAGGACGCCGCGCTCGCGCCGCGGGCGACGGAACGGGCGCGGCGAATTTTTCAGCGTCTTGGGGAAGCGGAAGCGACGGTCCATAACATTTCCGTTGAGAAAGTTCATTTCCACGAAGTGGGCGCAGTGGATTCGATTATCGATATTGTGGGAGCGGCGATCGGATTCGAGCTGCTGGGAATTGATGGTTTTGCATGCTCGATGATGGATGTGGGCGGCGGGCGCGTGCAAACAGAGCATGGTCTGCTGCCTGTTCCCGCGCCGGCCACCGTGGAATTGCTGCGCGGCGCGCCCACTTTTTCGAGCGGCATCGAAAAAGAGCTGGTGACGCCGACGGGCGCGGCCATCGCGACAACGCTTTCGACAGAGTATGTGAAAATGCCGGCGATGAACCTGAAAACCATCGGCTATGGCGCAGGCTCCGCCGACTTGCCGGAGCAACCGAATGTTTTGCGTTTGGTGATTGGAGAAGCGATTGGCGGCGGAGCGTCGCAGCACTGGGACGAGTCCATCGCCGTGATCGAAGCGAACGTCGACGACATGAGCCCGCAAATTTACGGGTACTTTGCGGAACGCGCGCTAGCGGAGGGCGCTCTGGATATTTTCTCGACCGCTGTGCAAATGAAAAAGAACCGTCCGGGGCAGTTGGTGACGCTGTTGTGTGAGATTTCGAATCGCGAGCGGCTGATCGATCTGATCTTTCGCGAGACGACGACGATTGGCATTCGCACGCACGAAGTCCAACGGCGGACCCTGGCGCGCGAGTCCGTGCCAGTGGAGACGCCGCTGGGGACCATTCGCATGAAAATATCGCGATTGAACGGCAGTGTGCTGAATGCCGCGCCGGAATATGAGGACTGTCAGCGCATCGCGGCGCAAAAAGGCGTGCCGTTGAAAGAGGTTCTCTCGGCCGCTAATTTCCACTTCCAGAAAATGCGCGAAGCGGCAAAATAATTCATGGCCAAACCGAAGTTTTACATCACCACTCCGATTTACTATGTGAACGCGCGCCCGCACCTCGGGCACACGTACACGACCGTTGTTGCCGACACAATCGCGCGATATAAGCGCATGCGCGGTTACGACGTAGTGCTGCTGACCGGCACGGACGAGCACGGGCAGAAAGTGGAGCGCGCGGCGAAAGCAGCGGGCCTGTCGCCACAGGAATTCGCGGACAGGATTTCCGCGGAATATCGCGCGCTGTGGAAGGAACTCGATTTGCCCGTGGACCGATTTGTGCGGACGACTGAACCACGTCACGAACGCGCGGTGCAGATGCTTTTTCGCAAGGCGCAGGATCAAGGGTACGTCTACAAGGGCGGATACGAGGGGCAATACTGCGTTTTCGATGAGATGTACGTCGACGAGCCGCTGCCGGGCAATTTGTGCCCGGAATGCAAGCGGCCGACGGAGCGCGTCCGGGAAGAGAATTATTTTTTCAAGCTGTCCGCGTTTCAGGAACGACTGCTCGAACTTTACGAACAGCAGCCGGACTTTATTCAGCCCGACACGCGGCGAAATGAGGTGCTGGCGTTCGTCCGCGGCGGGCTGCGCGATTTGTCGATCAGCCGGACATCTTTTAAGTGGGGCATTCCGTGGCCGGGCGAAGAGAAGCATATTTTCTATGTGTGGTCGGATGCGCTGACGAGTTACATGACGGGCGTGGGTTACGCGGACGACGAAGTGGAGTTCGAGAAATACTGGCCCGCGGACATGCATCTGATCGGCAAGGAAATTCTGCGCTTCCATGCGGTCTACTGGCCCGCGTTTTTGATGGCTGCCGGCGAGGCGCTTCCAAGACAAATCTTTGCGCATGGCTGGTGGCTTTTCGCGGACGAAAAAATGAGCAAGTCGCGCGGGAACATGCAATATCCGCAGCCGATCGCGCGTGTGTTGGGAATCGACGCGCTGCGATACTTCCTGCTGCGCGACATGGTGTTTGGGCAGGACGGGAATTTCAGCCGTGACGCGTTGCTCACACGTTACAACTCTGACCTGGCGAACGGCCTAGGCAATTTGACCAGCCGCACGATTACGATGATCGAGCAGTATTTGGGCGGGCGCGTCCCGGCGCGTTCGGCGAAGGAGCAGAACGATCGGGACGCGGAAGTGGAAGCGTTCAAGCAGCAGGTCTGCAAAGACGTGCTGGGCTATTACGACACGTACGAGTTTTCGCGCGCGCTCGAATCCATCTGGCAATTGATCGCGGAGATCGACAAATATCTCGTGGAATTCCAGCCATGGGTATTGGTGAAGGAACGATCGAAATGGGGACGTTTGGAAATGGTGTTGTACACGGCCTACGACGCGCTGCGCGTGGTGACTTTGCTGGCGCATCCCGTGTTGCCGCATGCGACGCAGAAAATCTGGGAGCAGCTTGGAAACAACACGCCGCTCGCGAGCCAAATTCTGGGCCCTGATTTGTGGAGGGATCAGAAACAAGCGGGACACGTGAACAAGCCGGAAGGAGTTTTTCCGCGCGTAGATAAAAAGGAAGCTTTCGAAAGGATTGAAGCCATGGAAGAAGAAATTCGCAACCCAGCACCATCGTCTTCGCCGGCAGGTGGAGGCTCGCAGAGTGCAGCGGCTGCGTCTTCTGCAACGACGGCTGGTTCCGCAAAAATCGGCATCGAGGATTTTGCGAAAATCGAGATGCGCGTGGGCGTGGTGAAGTCCGCGGAACGCGTGGCGGGCGCGGACAAATTATTGAAGCTCCTGGTGGACATTGGCGAAGAAGTTCGACAAGTGGTGGCGGGCATTGCTGCGTCGTATGCGCCCGAGGATTTGATTGGCAAGAAAGTGGTGGTGGTGGCGAATCTGGCGCCGCGCAAGCTCCGGGGAGTCGAGTCCAATGGCATGATTGTGGCTGCTTCCGTCGCCCCGGACGGCCGTCCGGTTCTTTGCACATTCACGGAAGACGTGCCCGCGGGCGCGCGGCTGAAATAAATGGGTCCATTGCTGGGGGTCCCGCTCCAGAATATGCGATAAAAATAATTTATGCTTCGGAGACTAAATCCCCCATTCATACTGTGAGCTGAATGTTAGGGGGGAGCCTCCCCTAACCCCTTAAAGAGAATCCGATGAACCAACAAGATACTAGAAGGGAACTGCATTTGGAAATAGTTGACTCACATGCGCACTTGGAGTTTCCGCAGTTCGACGCTGACCGCGACGAAATGCTCGCGCGGGCGCGCGAAGCCGGCGTGACGACGATTCTCGCCATCGGCAGCGGCACGGCGTCGGACCGGCTGGATGCGGCGATTCCTTTCGCGGAAAAGTACGACTGGATTTATGGCACCGTGGGCGTTCATCCGCACGAATCGAAACTCGCGACGGACGAGTGGTACGAAGAACTGGCGAGGCTGGCGAAGCATCCGCGCGTGCTCGCGTGGGGCGAGATTGGCCTCGATTATTTTTATGACCATTCGCCCCGCGACGTGCAGCGAGATGTTTTTCGGCGGCAATTGGAGCTGGCGCGCGCGGCGCAACTTCCGGTGATTATTCATTGCCGCGATGCGTGGCCCGAATGTTTGGAGATTCTGGAGGAAGATTGGCGGTCGAGCGGATTGGGAGGAATTTTTCACTGTTTTACCGGGACGCTGGCAGAAGCGCGTCAGGGAATCGAGATGGGTTTCGTGGTGTCTTTCTCGGCAAACATCACGTATCCGAAAATGGCGCCGTTGCGCGAGGTAACGGCGGCGCTGCCGCTCGAAAATATTCTTGTGGAGACGGATTCGCCTTTCCTGCCTCCGCAGCGGATCCGCGGGAAGCGCAACGAGCCCGCGTTCGTGGTGGAGGTAGCGCAGACGTTGGCGAATGTGAGAAACTTAGCGACGGATGAAGTTGCGCAAGTGACGGCGGGAAATTTTCGCCGCTTTTTTAAGTTGGCACACGGAACTGTTGCAGAAGGTCAACTTGCAGACCGGGTGGAGCGCTCCACCCATCCGTAACCGCCGGAGGGCGCCATCGCTGTCCTGACTGTACGGGAAATTTTTGACTTGGTGCGCGACGATCTTGCTCTGGTGGAGCAGGAAATCGCCGCGCAAACGGGCGAAGCAATCCAGCCAATCGCGGAAATCGGCAGTTATTTGCGCGAGGGTGGTGGGAAAAGGCTGCGTCCCGCGCTGTTGCTGTTGGCCGCGGGCGCGTGCGGATACCGCGGCGAGAGCGCGATCCCGCTGGGCGCTGTGGTAGAGATGATTCACAGCGCGACGTTGATTCACGACGACGTGATCGACGGCGCGAACACGCGGCGCGGGCGTCCGTCGGCGAATGCGCGCTGGGGCAATCACATGAGCGTGCTGGCCGGCGACTGGTTGTATATGCAGTCGTTTAAAGTTGCGCTGCAGGCGCGGAATTTTTCGGTGCTCGATATTCTGATTGAGCTGACGCAGAACATGGTCGAGGGCGAATTGCTGCAACTCACTTGTCTGGACCGCATAGATTTAACCGAATCGGAGGCCATCGACTTGTCGTATCGCAAGACAGCGTGCCTCTTCAGCGGCTGCGCGGAGATGGGCGCGGTGCTCGGCAATGATGACGCGCGAACGCGAAGTGCGCTGGCGGAATACGGGCGGCAGGCGGGGCTGGCGTTTCAGCTCGTCGATGATTTGCTGGATTTCACCGCGTCATCTGAAAAACTTGGAAAGCCCGTATTGAGCGATTTGAAGGAAGGAAAAGTGACGCTGCCGTTGATTTTTGCGCTGCAAAATGGCGCGGGACACGATGGGCATCCGAGCGGGCGCGATTTGGTCTCGACCGTGCTGCGCGAAAAGGGATTCCAGAGCGTGCGTCCGGAGCAGATCACTTCGCTGGTTCGCAATTCGGGCGCGTTGGAACATTCGCGGCAACTGGCTGTCGAGTATGCAAATCGCGCGAAGGCGTGCCTCGACGTTTGCAAGGACTCCGAATATCGGCGCGCGTTGCTGTCCGTCCCGGATTTTATTCTCGACCGCGAGAGCTAAACGGCAGTTTGCAGACAGCTATTTCCTCTCAGTAGTGGAAGCGATAGCGCAGCTCCACGTAAATTTCGCGCGGATCGTTCCAGTGGAAGCCGCCGAACGTCACGCTGTTATCCGTGAGCAAGTGGCGATTCGCCACGTTGAGCACGTTCAGCGAAGCAGCGAACTTCTCGCCGAAGTCCTTCCCGAGTGAAATGTCAAAAGTGGTG
>DASZCH010000164.1:0-16394 GCA_035943235.1 Candidatus Acidiferrales bacterium | reverse complement strand
AGTAAAGGGTGACGTCGCGCGGCCTGGCGACGGCCAGGCGTCCCTGTTCGCTGCGCCGGTAAACGTCTCCACCGCCCGCGGGCTCGAGCGCACCGGAACGAACAAGCAGCTCGACGGCTCCGGGAATATTGTCGCGGCGCGCGGGATCGCTCCCGCCGGCGATTTCCAAGAGCGCGTGAAGGTCGAGCGTATCGCGGCCCAGTTCGTCGAATACTCTCAAAATGGAATGCGAAATTTCGTCCATAAGAAAAACTCACATTACGGCTTGATCGTGTAGCCCTTTTGAAACGGACCCATCAGCGGGAAAAAGGCACGCGAGCGAAATAGCTCCGAGATTTGCCGAATGTGGCCCAGATCGTGAAACGCCCATTCGTTCATCAATTGCGCCACGTTGATCAGGCCGAATTCAGAGTGCTGACCCTTGCGCGCGAGAACGCTTTCCGGCAAATAGCGCAGCCACGAGAGGCTGCGGTCGCGTTCGTGGCAAAAAACTTTTAAATGCTCGCGCGCCTTGCCGCTCGAATAGCGTCCGGCCTGATATTGCGCGTTCTGGTCGTACGCGGCGAGTTGCGGGATGTCCGTTTGGGCCATGCGCTCGATGCGTTCGCGGAAGCCAGCCACTTCCACGTCGGCCAAATGCGCGAGCACTTCGCTGATCGACCATCGCTCCATCGAGGGCTTCCACTGCAACTGCTCTTCACTGGCGAGCGAAACAAGCTTCTCGATAATGATGGGCGTTTGTTCGAGCACAGCCATTCCCGGCAGAGCTGCGGGCTCCAAGGCGGCTTTCATTCCTACCTCCGCGAATTTGACGGCAATTCCTTTATACCGCAATTGGCAGCGCGGAAGAAATACCACAAGCCAAATTCTGAAAGCGAATCGGCGCGCCGCGGCATCCTAGAACTTGCAGGCATCCGCGCACGCGGCAACCGCTTGTTGGCGGACGCCGCGGCGTGATACACCCGAGAAGGCATTCCTATAGACCCGGAGGATCAGTGGCGGAGATATTTGCGCTGGTGGACGATATATTTTTTCAGGCGAAGATGGCGGAGACGGCGAAGCAGGTGGGTGTCGAATTGAAATCGTTTTCAACGGGCGCGGCCTTGTTAGCGGAATTGGAGAAACAACAACCGAAACTGGTGGTGGTGGATTTGAATGCGCCTCAATCTGCAATAGAAACGATCACGGCAGTGCGCGCGCACCGCGCAGAAATTCGCGTCATCGGATTTTTCTCGCATGTGCAAACGGAATTGGCGGCGCAGGCGCGCGAGGCTGGGTGCGCGGAAGTGATGCCGCGGTCGAAATTTACGAAGGAGCTGGCGGCAATCTTCTCGGACGCGAAAATCTAAAGCGAAAACGGCGCGATCAGGACAATGAGGAGCAAATTCGGGTGAGCGGGATAAGAAAGACGAACGCGGCTGCGAGAGTTTTAACCCTGGCTGTGATGGTGGTCATCGGGACCGCGCCGGGCATCGCCGCGCAGACGCAGGAGGCCGCACAGCCGAATCCGGTCGAAGCGCTCAATCACGCGCTTGCTGCGGCCTGCAAGGAAAACGAGACCGGCTTCGTGAATTACTTAACGGATGAAAATGCCGCGGCGTTCCAAAAACTCCCGCCCGATGAACGAACGGCGCTGATGAAGCGCTTTGTGCTTGTCGAGAGCGCCGGCAGACCGCTGCTTTCGAACGATTCCCAGGGGCATGAAATCCTGCGCTGCGAAGCAACCGGCGCGAGCTCGGAATTCCGGTTTGGCACGCCGCGCGTGCACCAGAACCTCGCGTATGTTTCGGTAACGGTGACAGGGCAAAATGCAATTCAGTTTGGACTGGTGCGCGAGGACAGCCAATGGAAAATATTGTCCCTTGGTTTGCTGCTGATCAATATACCAGAACTTCAAAAACAGTGGGCCGCACAGGGCATCGAAAATCGCGAGCAGGGAGTGATCGACGCGCTGCAAAATTTGGCGCAGGCAATCGATACATATAAGCAGGCGTTCGGCAAGCTGCCGGATTCACTGGCGCAACTGGGTCCGGCAAGCGACGGGATCTCTCCTGATGCGGCAAAGCTGATCGACGCCGAGCTTGCCGGAGGAAATAAGAATGGCTACAAGTTTCGCTATCGCGTCGTGGCGGCAACGGACGGCGGAGAACCCGGATTTGAAATCGCCGCGCTCCCGGCGAAATACGGAAGCAGCGGCAAGAAATCATTCTTGCTCGATGCGAACGGCAAAATCCACGCAGCCGACAAACACGGCGCCGTCGTAACGGTGGACGATCCCATCGTCATCCCAAGAGATTCCGGAGGCCCATAGTTGCCTCCACAAAGGGTGAATTTGGTCGGATCGTCGGTCGGATTTTTGTTCCACCTCGACTGACGGGAAACCCATCCCAGCTGGCAGTTTGACCCAAGCCTGCACACGGAATTTTGTGTTATGCTGTGGCGTCTGAAACGGCGCCCCAGCCGGCCGGAATTCACTCCACGCGAGATACCGCAGAAGAGCCACAGGGCTCTGTGAATGCCGCCCGCACAGCCGCAATGAAGGCCGGAGGAGTGCGCGTAAATGGCTACCGGAGAAGTGAACCCAATGGCCGCACGAACTGCAACAACGCAAACATCTGAAATTCATATTGCGCACTCGCCGGATAGCGACGACGCGTTCATGTTCTACGCGCTGGCGACTGGGAAGCTGCGCGTGCCGGGAATCAAGTTCACGCACGTGCTCTCCGATATCGAGACGCTGAACCACGCGGCGGAAGAAGAAAAATACGACGTGACGGCGGTGAGCGTCTACGCGTATCCGTTCCTGGCGGACAAATATATTCTGCTCGATTGCGGCGCGAGCTTCGGCGAAGGGTACGGGCCGATTGTGGTGTCGTCGCGCGCGATGAAAAGGAATGAATTGAAGGGATGCAAAGTTGCGATTCCCGGAACGCGGACGACGTCGTATCTCGCGTTGAAACTTTTTGAGGCGGGCGTCGAGACGGTGACGATGCCGTTCGACAAGATTTTGGACGCAGTGAGCGCGAAAGAAGTGGAAGCGGGACTGCTGATTCATGAAGGGCAACTGCTTTACGCGGCGGCGGGCCTGCATCGCGTGGTGGATCTTGGCGTGTGGTGGCAGGAACAGACCGCATTGCCGTTGCCGCTGGGCGCCAATGCGATCCGGCGTTCGTTGAGCAATGAGATTGCCGTGCAAGTGGCGCAGGCGATCCGCGGAAGCGTGCGATATGCGCTCGATCATCGCGAGGAGGCGCTGAACTACGCGTTGCAATTCGCGCGCGATATGGACCCGGCGCTGGCGGACAAGTTTGTGGGCATGTATGTGAATCGCTGGACGCTGAATTTTGGGGAAGAGGGGCGCAAAGCGGTCGACGAGTTGATGTCACGCGCGAAAGCGGCGGGTCTGATGCCACAAGCTGCGCGCATTGAATTTCTGTGCGAGAGCTAACGCTTCCGCGTCGTTATATATCAGCAAGTTCGTTTGCTTCTGGTTCTTCCATCTCATACAGGCATGTTTTGAAGACCTTTGGCGAATCAAATGGATTCGAGGCTCCGATGCGAATAAAACTACAGGTTGCTTTTGTTGCCGTGAGTTTTTTCTGCTGCGCCGCGATTGTCTCCGCGCAGAGCAAGCCACAACCGCCGACGCCGCGGGAATATTCGTCCGCGGGAGAGACGACGCATCCGGCCTGGCCGCCTGCGGCGGTGCGCGGAGCACACGCGATGGTGGTGAGCGATGAGGCGCTGGCTTCCGAGGCGGGCGTCGAGATTTTGAAGAGGGGCGGGAACGCAGTGGATGCGGCGGTGGCCGTGGGATTTGCGCTGGCGGTCGTCGAGCCGGCGGCGGGAAACATCGGCGGCGGCGGGTTCATGCTGGTGCGCATGCACGACGGCACGGCGAAATTCGTTGACTACCGCGAAGAAGCGCCGGGGCGCGCAACGCGAAATATGTATGTGGGCGCGGACGGAAAAGTGGTTCCGGGAAGATCGACGACCGGGTATTTGGCGATTGGTGTGCCGGGAACGGTCGCAGGTTTGGCGTTCGCGCAAAAACATTTTGGGAAATTGACGCTCGCTGAGGATATGGCTCCGGCGATCCGGCTCGCGAAGGACGGTTACAAGATTGGCGAGAAACTCGCGGGATCGTTACGAGGCTCGGCGGACCGCCTCGGGCAGTTTCCAGAGAGCAAGAAAATTTTCTTGAAGAATGGAGCGCTCTATTCCGCGGGAGAAACTTTTCGTCAGCCTGAGTTGGCGGCGACACTGGAACGCATCGCGAAAAACGGACCGAAGGAATTTTACGAAGGAAAAATAGCGCAGCATTTGACCGCTCAAATGTCCCAGCACGACGGCTTAATCACGATGCAGGATTTGGCGAAATATAAAGTGCATTTGCGAGAGCCGCTGCAAGGAACGTACACCGCGCGCGGCGCGAAGTGGACGATCATCAGCAGCCCGCCGCCAAGCTCGGGCGGAATCGCGATTCTGGAAGCGCTGAATATTTTGGAGCCGTACAAACTGAAATCGTGGGACGACGCGCAGTCGGTACATTTGGTGGTGGAGGCGATGCGGCGCGTGTTTGCGGACCGCGCCACGTTTTTGGGCGATTCGGATTTCACGCATGTGCCTGTCGAGGGATTGTTGAGCGAAAAATATGCGGCCGAGAGGCGCGCAACGATCGATCCAAAAGAGGCGACGTCGAGCAAACAGATTGGTGCAGGGAATCCGGCACCGTTCGACCATCCGGAAGGAACGCCTGCGGGCGCGAGCGAAAGATTGTCACCTGAGGCGGCGGCCGCGTGGATGGAAACGGTCGCGCAAAAATCGGGGCACACGACACATTTTTCCGTGGTCGATGCCGCCGGAAACGCAGTGGCGAACACCTACACTCTGAATGACAGTTATGGGTCGGCGGTCACAACAACGGACGGATTTTTGCTGAATGACGAGATGGATGATTTCACTAGCCAGCCGGGAACGCCGAATATGTTTGGGCTGCTGCAATCGGAAGCGAATGCGATCCAGCCGGACCACAGGCCGTTGAGCTCGATGGTACCGACGATTGTGCTGCGCGACGGGAAATTAAGTTTCGTGACGGGATCGCCGGGCGGACCGCGAATTATTTCGGCGACGCTGCTGAGTATTGTGAACTGGGCGTGGCTGGGGATGAACGCGCAGGCGGCGATCAACGCGCCGCGTTTTCATCAGCAGTGGATGCCGGATGTGGTGCTCATTGAGCCGCCGTTTCCGGATGCGGTCGCAAACGATTTGACGCAGCGTGGATATCATTTGGCGGCGCGGCGCGGGTGGATCGGCGAGGTCGAAGCAATCGGCATTGATCCGAAAACGGGCGAGCGGCTGGGCGCGCCTGATCCGCGGCGGCAAGGCGCGGCACGCGGGTATTGACGCGAACGAGTTTTCCACAGACCATAGAGGGCCGGTGCACAGTCGTTAAGCGCGCCGAATTGTTCGCGGAGTATTGCGGGCCGCGGAAACACAAAACTTCCAAACCATGCAGCGCGTCTTCTCCACCTACCGATACTCAACCCAGCCGCTGACTTCCGTATTGCTGGCGGAAATCGCGCAGGCGGGCATCTCGCAAGTCGAAATTTACTGCACGCCGGTGCATGTGAATTACCGCTCGACCGAGGCGATCCGCACGGCCGCCGAATGGATTCGAGAGCATGGCCTGACGATTCATTCGCTGCATTCGCCGACGGAGCGCGATTTGCTTCCCGGCAAACGCGAGAGCGGAATTCCCATTTCGATTTCCGATCCGGAGCGCGTGCGCCGGTTGGACGCGGTGGATGAGGTGAAGCGCACGCTCGAAATCGCCGAGCAGATTCCGTTCAAGTATCTGGTGCAACATATCGGCGGCGGACGCGAGGCGCGCGATCCGCGAAAGATCGACGCCGCGTTCAACTCGCTGGAGCATTTGACGCTTTTCGCGAAGCAGCGCGGCGTTTCGATCCTGCTCGAAAACACGCCGGGAGAATTGGGGGCGCCTACGAGCTTGCGGCATTTCGTCAAGGATACGCGGCTGGATTTGAAATTCTGCTTCGACGTTGGACACGCGCACATGGAAGATGGGATCGAGATCAGCTTCGAGGCGATGCAAGATTTGGTGGTGGAAGCGCATGTCCACGACAATCACGGGGAAAAGGACGAGCACCTAGTTCCGTACAACGGGAAGATTGATTGGGACGCGGCGCTGGGAATTTTGGCCGCGGCGCCGAGCCCATTGCCGGTGGTGTTGGAGCTCCGAGAACAGTCCGCGAGCGCGCCTTCGCTGGCCGATGCGACCGCGGCGTTTGAGAAACTGGAGCAGGGGTTGACGGCGAAGCGCGCGGCAATGCATAAATGAAAGGCAGTGGCCAGCAGACAGTGGCCAGTGACCAGCAAACATAGAGCCCAGACCCCTCAAATGGGGCGATCCGTGCAGAGATTAGAAAGGCGGGAGTGTTAATGGCGGTGGTGAGTATCGAAGATGTGGGCCAGCACGTTGGCGCGGAGGTGACCATTCGTGGATGGCTGTACAATTTGCGCGAATCCGGAAAACTGCTCTTCCCCATTTTCCGCGACGGCACTGGAATTATTCAGGGCGTGATTTCCCAGAAGGAACATGCGGACGCGTTCAACGCAGCGAAAGGGCTGACGCAGGAATCGAGCGTAATTGTGACGGGCACGGTGCGAGCCGAGGAGCGCGCGCCGGGAGGATTCGAGTTGCACGTGAGCGGAGTCGAGGTGGTGCAGCGCGTGCCGGAGTCGATGCCGTATCCGATTCAGCTCAAGGAGCACGGCGTCGATTTTCTGCTGGACCAGCGGCATTTGTGGATTCGCACGCCGCGGCAGGCGGCGATTCTGCGGATTCGTGCGGAAGCGGAGCGCGCGGCGCGCAACTTCATGGACAGCCAGGACTACACGTTGACGGACGCTCCGATTTTTACGCCGGCGGCGTGCGAAGGCACGACAACGCTTTTCGAAGTGGATTACATCGACGAGCAGAAAGCGTACCTGACGCAGTCGGGGCAGCTCTACGTGGAAGCGACGGCGGCGGCGCTCGGGAAAGTTTATTGCTTTGGGCCGACGTTCCGCGCGGAAAAATCGAAGACCCGAAGGCATCTCACCGAATTCTGGATGCTCGAGCCCGAGGCGGCGTACGCGCACTTGGAAGACATGATGGTGCTCGGCGAAGGACTTGTGAGCGCGGTGGTGCAGTCAGTGGTGAAAAATCGCGCGCGAGAATTGGAGATGCTGAAGCGCGACGTCAGCAAGCTCGAAAACATCAAGCCTCCGTTTCCGCGGATCATGTATGACGAAGCGATAAAAGTTCTGGAGAAGAACGGGAATCCGGCGAAGTGGGGCGACGATTTTGGCGGCGATGAAGAGACCATCATCTCCAAGGAATTCGATAAGCCCGTGATCATTCACCGCTATCCCGCCGCGATGAAGGCTTTTTACATGGCGACGGATGAAGCGCGGCCGCAACTGTCGCTGAGCTTCGATATGATTGCGCCGGAGGGCTACGGCGAAATCATCGGCGGCGGCGAACGCCTATCGAGTTACGAAACGGTGATCGAGAGGCTGCGGAAAAATAATCTGCCGGAGGAATCGTTCCAGTGGTATCTCGACTTGCGGCGATATGGCAGCGTGCCGCATGCCGGGTTCGGATTGGGGCTGGAACGCACTGTGGCGTGGATTTGCGGAACGGAGCACATTCGCGAAGTAATTCCATTCCCTCGCATGTTATACCGAGTTTATCCTTAGGGCTGCTTCGCCTGCCTGTTTCTTCAGGGGGACAAGCATCGCATGGCGCAAAAAATTCGCATTCTCGGTGTGCCGATGGACCTCGGAGCCAGCCGTCGTGGTGTGGACATGGGGCCTTCGGCGCTGCGAGTCGCGGGGTTACAGGCTCGGCTGAAGCAGCTCGGCTATCAGGTGGAGGATATCGGCAACATTTCCGTAAGGCAGCCGGAAGAGCAGCACTACGGCGACAAGCGAGCGAAGTATTTGAAGGAAATTGCGGAGACTTGCCAGGGGCTGGCCGAGACGGTCGAGAAAACTCTGACGGATGAAATGCTGCCGATGGTCTTGGGCGGCGACCACTCGATTGCGGCAGGGTCAGTCGCGGGCGTGGCGTCATTTTTTCGCAAACAATCGAAGCGCATTGGGTTTATCTGGCTGGATGCGCACGGCGACATGAACACACCGGACACGAGCCCTTCGGGGAACGTTCATGGAATGCCGCTTGCGTCAGTCATGGGATACGGGGCGCCGGAGCTGACGGAGATTTGCGGGTTCAAGCCGAAAGTGGAGCCGCGAAATATTGCGATGGTGGGGATTCGCGAACTGGACGCGAAAGAACGCAAGCTGGTGAAAGAATCTGGCGTGCACATCTTCACGATGCGCGAAATCGACGAGCGCGGAATGCGCGACGTGATGGCGGAGGCTTTGCGATTCGCAACTGATGACACAAATGGAGTGGCGGTGAGTCTGGATATGGATTTTCTCGATCCGTCGGAAGCACCGGGCGTGGGCACTCCGGTGCGCGGCGGCGTGACGTATCGCGAGGCGCATTTGGCGCTGGAAATGATTGCTGACAGCCACGCGCTGGTGTCATTTGAGCTGGTGGAAATAAATCCCGTGATTGATCTTCACAATAAGACGGCCACGCTGGGAGTGGAATTGGTGCTGTCTGGGCTTGGAAAGAAAATTCTGTAAAATGCGCAAGGTTCTTCCTGATGAAACGGATCCACAATAATGGCTAACAATAAAAGGTTGCGAATCGGGATCCTGTTTGGCGGCCGTTCCGGCGAACATGAAGTGTCGCTCGCGTCCGCGGCGTCGGTGATACGCGCGTTGGACACAGAAAAATATGAGGCCGTGCCGATTGGGATCACGAAGGACGGGCGCTGGCTGGTGGGAACAAGCGCGGCGCAGAAATTACTGCCGGAGGTGCTGAAAACCGGCGAACGCGTGGTGCTGCCGCCGGATCCGAGTTCGTCGGCGCTGGTGTCGCTGGGCGGCGGGTCGACGCAGCCGAGCGTAAAGGTCGATGTGATTTTTCCGGTGCTGCACGGAACGTTCGGAGAAGACGGGACTGTACAAGGATTGCTGGAGCTCGCGGGAGTGCCTTACGTCGGCGCAGGAGTCTTGGGCTCTGCTGTGGGGATGGATAAAGACCTTCAGAAACGGCTGTTTCGCGAGGCGCGCATACCCGTGGTGCCGGCGCTGGCAATTTCGCGCCGCGAATGGGAAACGAAACGGGGCGCAGTGCTGGTGAGCGTGAAAAAGAAATTCAAGTTTCCGCTGTTCGTCAAGCCGGCGACACTGGGATCTTCGGTAGGCATGACGCGCGTCAGCAATGCGGCTGAGCTGCCGGCGGCCATGGACCTTGCAGCAGAGTTTGCGCAGAAGATCGTGGTGGAGCGCGCGATTCGCGGACGTGAGATCGAAGTTGCCGTTCTGGGAAATGACGAGCCGAAGGCTTCGATTCCCGGCGAAATTATTCCACACCGCGAATTCTACGATTACACCGCAAAGTACCTTGAATCGGGGACGCGGCTGGAAATTCCGGCGAAGCTGAACAAAAAACAAGTGGCGCAATTCCAGGAGTACGCGATGCGGGCGTTTCGCTCAATCGAATGCATGGGAATGGCGCGCGTGGATTTCTTCCTGGAGCGCGGAACCGGAAAAATTTATCTGAACGAAGTAAATACGATTCCCGGCTTCACGAGCATCAGCATGTATCCCAAAATGTGGGAAGCCAGCGGAATTCCGTACAGCGAGTTGATCAGCCGGCTACTTGAACTTGCGCTGGAACAGCATAAAGAAAAGGCGCGCACGAAATATTCGATCGAGTTGCCGGCCGGGGCTGGCGGCGCGCTCGAAGGCTGAGACTTCCCTTTCTCGTTATTTTTCAACCTGTCTCCTGATAGCCGCAGAGTCTTGACATTTGACGTTTGTTGATTAAACTAACTGGATAGTTAAATAAGTGCGACAGGCACGCCACGTCCATCAAATCGGCGGCGAATTGCGATTATGCAGCGCGGACGTACGAAAATCGAGAACCCCGAAACGGCGAGGCGAATCCTGACTGCCGCGGAACGAATCTTCGCGACACGCGGACTGGCGGGGGCGCGCACGGAGGAAATTGCGCGAGCGGCGCACGTAAACAAGGCGATGCTTTATTACTATTTCGGAAGCAAGGAGCGGCTCTACCGCGCCGTGTTCGACAATCTGTTCACGCAGGCGGGACAAATAATTCAAGCGGAAACGCCGGCCGAGGCGTCGCCACGGCAGACAGTTCTCGCATTCGTGGAGGGATACTTCAAGTTTCGCGTCGAACATCCGAACTATGCCCGACTGATGCAGCATATGATGCTGGAAAATCCGAAACAATTCCGCTGGGTCGCTCGCGAATATTTCGGCCAGGGATTCAAGCGGATGACGCGAGTGATCAAGGCGGGCATTGCGGATGGGGAATTTCAAGCGGTAAGTGGCGAGCATACGGTGATTAACATTATCGCGATGATCGTTTTTTATTTTTCGGGCGCTCCCGTGCACAGCGTGCTCTTGCGGCGCAACGCAATGCAAGCAGGCGCGGTCGAAGAGCACAAGCGCGCGGTGATCGATTTGCTGGAGCATGGATTGTTCCGGAAACCTGCGAGGCCGCGATGACTGGACGTAAATTTGTCGGCGTGCTGGGGACGTTGTTTCTAATCGTGCTGATCATTTACCTGATTACGATGCCGAAGGGCAATGCGTATCCGCTGATCGGCGTGGTTGACGGAAATGAGGTAGTCGTCAGTCCGCAAACGGCGGGGCGGATCGTGAAGCTGACCGTCGACGAAGGCTCGGAGGTGAAGAAGGGCGATTTGATCGCGGGGCTGGACAGCGCGGCGTTGGAAGCGCAGGTGCAGGCACAAGAAGGAGCGATTCGGAGTCTACAGGCGCAAGTGACGCAGGGAAGGGCGAATCAAGGAATGGTTGATAGTCAAACGGCGGCGGCGCTGCGCGCGGCACATGCAAATTTAACCGCGAGCGAGGCAGAGCTGCAGCAAGCTAAGGCGACGCTCGAGCTTAACTCCGCAAACATGAAACGGACGCTGAGTCTATTTGCGTCCGGCGTTGTGTCTGCGCAAGACCGCGATGCGGCTGTGTCAACCTACAAAGCGTCAGCCGCAAATGTTGACGCGCTTGCCGAGCAAGTGAAATCGCAGCAGGCGGCGCTGGGGGTAGCGGAGGCAAATCGAAAGCAGGTGACCGTGCTGCACAGCCAAATCGCCTCGACGGAGGCGCAAGTTCGACAGGCCGTAGCGACAAAAAATCAATTTCAGACGCAACTTGGATACACCGAAGTATTCGCGCCGATCAATGGGATCGTCTCCGTGCGGGTGGCAAGGCAAGGCGAAGTAGTGCAGGTAGGAGGTCCCATCGTAGTGTTGGTGGACGTCGACGACCTGTGGGTGCGCGCCGACGTCCCGGAAAGTTATATCGACTCAATTCGATTTGGAGACTCACTGCCGATTCAATTGCCCTCCGGGCGAATTGTAAACGGAAAGGTTTTTTTCAAAGGCGTCGAAGGCGATTTCGCGACGCAGCGCGACGTGAGCCGCACAAAACGGGACATCAAGACGTTTGCCATCAAGGTTTCGCTGCCGAATCCGCAGCACCGATTTTTTACGGGGATGACGGCGACAGTGCTACTCGCGCCGGAGCCAGAAGCGAAGCACTGGTGGCAAAAGTTGTAAGGTTGAAAAACGAAAGGTTCCCGAATCCAAATGCACGCAATTGAAGTGGAGAAATTAACGAAGCGGTTCGGCGATCTGATCGCCGTGGATGCCGTGAGTTTTACGGTCGAAAACGGCGAAATCTTCGGATTGCTGGGACCGAACGGCGCGGGCAAGACAACTCTGATTCGCATGCTCACGACGCTGACGCCGCCGACATCGGGGGTGGCGCGCGTGGGAGGTTACGACGTGGTTCACGAAGCGGACGCAGTGCGGCACACGCTCGGCGTGATTCCACAGGCGTTTACTTCCGACCCGGAACTCTCCGCGGTGGAAAACATGCTGATTCACGCGAAACTTTACGGTATTCCGCCCGGCCAGCGAGCAGAATTGATCGATCGCTTGCTCGAAATGGTCGATCTAGCGAAATTCAAAACGAAACTCGTGCGGACGTTCTCCGGCGGGATGCGGCGGCGGCTGGAAATTGCGCGGGGATTGGTCCATTCGCCGAAAATTCTTTTTCTCGATGAGCCGACAACGGGACTGGATCCCGTTTCGCGCACTAACGTTTGGGACATGATCCGGCGGCTACGAGATGAATCTCATCTGACCATTCTGCTGACCACGCATTACATGGACGAGGCGGACAAATTGTGCGACCGCATCGCGATCGTGGATCACGGGAAACTGGTGGCGTTGGATTCGCCCACGCGATTGAAGGACAGCATTCCCGGCACGGACGCGGTGGAAGCGGAGTTCGCGAATGCGCCCGCGGATTGGACCGAGCAATTGCAAAAGCTATCGAATGCGGCGAGCGTTACCGCGCGGGACGGCGCCGTGCATATTGCGTCGAACGACGGCCCCGCGACCGTGGCGGCGCTGATGGATTTGGCGCGCGCGCGTGGTGTGACGGTGAAGCGTGTCAGCGTTCAGGGCACAACTCTCGACGACGTGTTCCTGCACTACACGGGGAGCGCCCTGCGAGATGCGGCAAACGAAGGCGCCGCGTATGACATTAGTCATTTGTACCGCTAATGGACGGATGGCATCTCGACAATGAAACTTTATCGCATGTGGGCGCTGGTGGAGCGAGACCTGCGGAAGTTTTTCCGCAGCCCGGCGCTGATGATGGCTTCGATGATTTTCCCTCTAGTACAACTGATCGTGTTGGGCTACGCCTTCGGAGGAAAAATCACGAATGTGAACGTCGGCGTGGTGGACCTGGACCACGCGGCGGAATCGTGGCGCGTGCGCGAGGGCTTTGCGGGTATCGCAACCGGGCCGAAGATGTTTTACGTGCTCCCCTACCGCTCGATGCCCGACGCGCTGAACGATCTTCGCGCCGGTGTGATAGGCGGCGTGGTGGAGATCCCTGAGAATTTTTCGCGGCAGACGTATGCGAGTGACCGCCCGCGGCTTGCGCTGATCGTCGACAACACGGATCAGTTCGTCTCGAGCTCACTCGAGGCGGAAATGCAGAGCTTTGTCGATCAGCTGAATGCGCCGAGTGTTACTTCGCGCCTTGCGGGCAACATCGCGCTCAATGTTGTGGAAGTGTATCCCTATATTCCCTACGTCAAGTACTTGCTCCCCGGCACGATTGCCATGGCGATTTTCATCGTGGCGATGATCGGCGGCGGAATCACATTCATCGACGATAAAGCACGCGGACTGCACGAAGGCTATCTGGTGACGCCTATCAGCAAATCGGAGCTGGTAATGGGTTTGAATCTGGCGGGCACGGCGAAAGGGCTGATGGCAGGCCTGGTGCTGACGTTCATCGGCGGATTGATTGCGGGAATTCCGCGGCTGTGGGATCCCGTGCGTTTATTTTATTTGGTCATCGTGGTGGCGATCGCATCGTTGACGATGATCAGTTTCATGTTTCTAGTGATGGTGCGCGTGGACGATCCGCTGGTGCCGCGCGCAATATTCGGCGTGCTGAATACGCTGCTGTTTTTTCCTTCGGGCGCGATTTATCCGACGACCGGATTCCCCGTCTGGCTGAAGTGGATTTCGGTGGTGGATCCCTTTACGTACACGGTGCACGCGTTGAGAAATCTGCTGCTGCGAGGCAGCGGCATTGAAGGCATCTACCGCGACATGCTAATTTTGATGGGGATTTCGGCATTGATGATTACGGGGAGCATTGCGCTGTTCAAACGGCAGATATAAGATCGGGGCTGTTGGAGAAAGATACCTTGAGCCTGCTCGAAGCGAATCAAGCGCCGCCGTCGCAGACGCCGCGCTATGTTTTCATCGGTGTGCTTGTGCTGCTGCTGATTGGACTTTTCGTCTGGCGCGCGGTGCGGTACAAGGCCGAAGAAAAGAGCGTCGAGACATTTTTCAACGCGTTGACCGCGGGCAATATGCAGCAAGCGTACCAATTGTGGAAAGCCATGCCGAGTTATTCCTTCCAGGATTTTCAGCAGGACTGGGGAGCGAACGGCTATTACGGTCCGGTGAAAAGTTTTCAGATTGATTCCACGTATGCACCGAAGAAAAGCAGCAGCGTCGCGGTACGCGTGCTGATCAGCCCGTATCAGCCGTTTCCGAAAAGTGATCCGGCGCAGCAAAACAAGACGAAGGAAGTGATCATCTGGGTGGACCGCAATACGCAATCTCTCAGCTTCCCGCCTCCCTCTATGTCGCAGTTGATTCGCGCAGTGCCGCCGTCAGCTCTTCGCGCGTCAGTGTCGCGGTTCCCAGCTTAGCAACCACTACACCGGCAGCCGCGTTTCCAAGCACTGCTGCTTCGCGCAAAGACGCGCCGCTAGCGCTGGCGAGTGCCATTGTGGCGAGGACCGTGTCACCGGCCCCGGTCACATCGAATACCTGGCGGCCTGTTTTCGCGCCTCGATTTGCCGCACGGCCAATCTGACCCATCGGAGTTTCCTGCTTGAGCGCGGCGACATGAAAACCGCGCGGATATTTCTCGAGAGCGTCGCGCTCGAAAAGGCTCAAACCCTCCGGACCGCGCGTAATCACAACCGCTGAACAGCCAAAATGATCGAGGAGCGCGCGACCCGCTTCCTCGAGTGATTCCGGCGCGTCGAGCGGGCGCGTTACCAGAAATTCTGCTTCCTTGCGATTGCAAATGACGACAGAGGCTCCGCGATACGCAGGAAGGCGCGACCACTTGGGCTTAACGAATGTCGAAATTCGCCGGCGCGCGCAGGCGGCGAGAACCTGCTCAGCGAGAGAATCGCTGACCACGCCTTTGTCGTAATCGGAAATTACCAGAGCATCGAGCGATTGGAGCGCAGCGAGAATTCGCTGCAGGAGCTGCTTTTCGACCTGGTCCGGCAAAAGACTGCGAACTTCGCGGTCGACGCGCACCACCTGCTGCTGATGCGCGATGATGCGCGTCTTCAGAGTTGTAAGGCGATCGCGAACTTCGATGATTCCCTTCTCCGGCAAACGCATATTGCGAAGGAGGCGGCGCAACGCCTCTGCGGCTTCATCGCGCCCGGCCACACCGAAGGCAGCCACCCGCGCGCCAAGCGCGGCCAGATTTGCCGCCACATTTCCGGCTCCGCCCAACGTCTCACTCTGATCGAGAAAATCGACGACGGGCACGGGAGCTTCGGGCGAAATGCGGTTTGCGGCACCCCAGACGTATCGGTCAAGCATCCAGTCGCCGACGACGGCTAGTCGGCGACCACGCATGTCCCGAAGGATTCGCGCGCCGCGCTTCCTTGAAATGACACTGCTCATCGAGTTCCCTCTCGTGCTCGTCGGTGAATCAATCGAAATCCTCGATTACCGTTCTTTCTTCTCTGGCAATGACGCTAAGTTAATCACATCGGCCGCGCCCGATGTTTCCGCGAGCAGCGAGCGGCAAGCGTCGCGAACTTGGTTCAGCGTGACGGATAAGATACAGCGGGGCTCTGGAAACGCATAGCAGCGATCGCCGCGGCAAGGATTGCACGGAAAATCGTTCTGCACGAGGCGATATTCTGTTTGCCACGGGCGCCAGTGCACGGAGCTGCTCGAACCGAAGATTGCAACGACGGGACGCGCGAGGGCGGCGGCGATATGCGTGGGGCCGCCGTCATTGCCAACGAAAATGCGGCAGCCTGCAATGAGCGCGATCAACTGGCGCAGATCGAGCGAATCGAGCAGGATGAATTCGGGGGCGCATTGGCGCCCGACTTCGGACGCGATTTCGGTGTCGCCGCGTCCGAGATTAAAAACGGGCTCGATTCCATGTTGCCGGCGCAAATCTCGCGCGAGCTCGACAAATTTTTCGATAGCCCACCGCTTCGTAAAGTATTTCGCGCCGGGATGCAGCACTGCATAGGGTTCAGCCGGCGCGATGCCATGCGCGGCAAGTTGATGTGCAACTGCGGCCCGTGCATCGGGCTGTGGATACACACGCGCTTGGGGGATTAGACAACGCGGCAACCCTGTGGCGTAAAACTGCTCGATGCGGTGTTCGACGGTGTGTATACGGCCGCCCGGATTGGGAGTGAGCACATTGTAAGCGAAAGAGAATTGGCGATGCTCCCAGCAGACGCGTTGCGGCACGCCGATGAACGCGGTCAATAACGCGCTCGTTGGGCCCGCGTGCTGATTATAGACGACCGGGAAATGATGGCGTCGAAGTTCGGCAGCGGTGGCGAGAAAACCCTTTGTTAATATGATCTCGGAGACAGCGGG
>DASZCH010000163.1:0-2687 GCA_035943235.1 Candidatus Acidiferrales bacterium | reverse complement strand
ACGTGCAACAACGTCAACACTTGCTCCTTGTTATTCTCGATGAGCTGGGCTTGGCGAATGTCATCGACGATTATATCCCGAACTTTTTCACTCCCATGCTCCTGAGACAACAGATATTGAGCAAGTGCCGTGGCAACGATTTCGGGAAGATGCTCGTGCTCAGCGATCGCGAGCACCTCCTCTTCAGTCAATCCACAGAATCCAACGCAATCTTCTAGCGTGATCATGTTCCGGGTACGAGGCACCTCCTTGCAGCCCTGTCGACCCCAACCAACAACCTAACTCGCATGCATAGAGGTGGTCGAGACCTCAACGCAAAGACGCTCGGTCAGAACCGAAGGTTGGGCGGCGCAGGTGCTTTACACTGAGCCGACAAGTCGTTTCTTCGACTCGGTCGAACGCTTTTGTAGCGACAGATAAAGGGCTTTCGCTGAATCGCGCAGCGCCTCGCGGTGCAGGATGTCTTGTGGCGGTAAAGCTGCAGTTGTTTGTGCCAAGTCGCGCAGAATTTCTGCGAATAGCGCATAATGAAAGTGCATGTGAACCGATTTGCGCTGTTCATCGGGACCAGGAAGCTCCAGGGTAAGCGCGATGCCGCTTTCATCAAGGTGAGCATCAAATCGCGCAGTATGGGCGAAGGTTCCGATGTAGAGCTTATCCGGATACTCCACCGCAACTTCGGCCTTATCGCTAATCGGTTTGGTCATATCACCCTACGCTCGCTTCTTCGCCTCGTAGAAAGTCAAGGCTTCGGTTCGGAACTGACATCGTTGTCTCACGTTCTGTGGCGCGCCCAGTCTCACGCGACCAACAGGTTCGGTAAAAACGTATCGACGACTTCGGGTGTCAGAGGGACGTCGTGACCTAGAAAAATCGATGTTTCGAACTCACTTCCACACTTCGGACAGACCCAAAGGCGGGTGATTTGTTCTTCATTGACGTATGTAGACCGCTCTGGAGCCATGAGCCATTGCCCACAGGATTCACATTTGAAGGATTGTCGAAGCGATGCCATCGTTGTCATGTCGACCTCCCAAGTAATCCTCTTCCTGGCTCAGCGCCGGCGTGCATAACGAAACACTATCGAGGCAGGGATTGGTTTTGTCCTCGCTGAGCAAGCATCTGATCTCCCCGTATCGGCAGGCAAAACTTTTCGACGGAATTAAAGCAGAAGTCGTTTAGTGACCTATTGATGTGGATCAAACGGTCTCTTATTCACGCGCTCGAAGCGTCACGCCCTTGCGCAGACCTCACGTATTTTCTCCACCAACGCGTTGTTCAAAAATGGCTTTTCAACAATGGGCACAAGCGCTTCGGCGGCGCGGGCGCTTAGCACCTTGTTTACCTGACTGATAATGAGAATAGCGGGTGCAGACACTTCACGTTTGCGGAGAGCTGAAATCAGCTCCATCCCGCTCATCCCGGGCATGCGCTGGTCGATAATGAAACATTTGCAATCCCGGAAAGGGCCGGCAGCCAGGAGTTCGGCGCCGTTCCGATAGACCCGCACGTCGAAGCCTTCGAGCTCGAGCGAGAATTTCAATGAGTTGCACACGGCCGGATCATCGTCCACGACGGCGATCGTGGGTCTCGAGGCGGCCAATTGGTGTTGTGCCATCATTCTCTACGGCGGCTAGGATGTCGGCTTATTTTGGGAAAGGTAATGACAGAAGAAGCGCCGTCGCGCTTTGATATGGGTCAACCGGACGCTTCGACCAGCAATGAAGTGAATTTTTGGTTTATCCAGCCTCAGTCCGAACCGAGCAGCTGGGCGATAAGCGCCATCCGCACCAAATCGGAAAGGCTGTCGGCCTGCATTTTATTCATCAGGTTAGCTCTATAGATTTCAACGGTGCGCGGGCTAATGCCAAGGTCGAACGCGATCTGCTTATTGGCACGACCCTCGACTAAACCGACAAGCACGTCTCTTTCGCGCGGCGACAGCGTGGAAAGTCGATGTTCGATCTCGGCGCGTTCGGCATAGCGTTTTGTCTGTCCCTCCTGATCCCGGAGCGCCGCGCGAACGCTTGCCAGCAGCAGATCGTCATTGAATGGTTTTCGAAGAAATCGGCAGCGCCGATTTTCATAGCTTCGACCGCGAGCGAAATGTCGCCGTGACCGGTGCACGATCACTGCAGCGTCGACCTTAAGTTCCTTCAAACGTCTCAAGAGGTCGATTCCACTCATGTCCGGCATTCGCACATCCGTTATGACACAGCCCAAAGACGCGTCCGGTAGTATGTCGAGAAATGCTTTGGCCGAGTCGGAAACTCTTCACTTCAAGCTTCGCAGTGCGCAATGAGAATGCCAGCGATTCGGCGAAGCGCCTGGTCATCGTCGATGATATGTACGACCCGCGGCGCTGTTGGCTTTTCAGACGTCATCGCCGTCCTCCTTGCTCACGGCAGGTAACGTGAAGCTGAAGATCGCGCCCAGATTTTGCCGCTGTGTGATTGCGCCGCCATGCGCGCTATCCCGTTGAAAATCTCGAAGAACCGCTGGCCGAAGGAATAGTCACCGGCCATCCGTCGATGCCCGAATTTCGGTTCGATCCCGGGCAAGTCGGAGATATTATCGCCTATCTGAAGTCGCTCGAACGGTAAACAATCTCCTCTGTGTCAAGCTGAAAAAAGCCGCCGCCCCAACTCCTCCGTCAACCGAACCTTCTGGTTACATTCGTTCTGGCC
>DASZCH010000162.1:0-32352 GCA_035943235.1 Candidatus Acidiferrales bacterium | reverse complement strand
CCCCAGACCGCTCAAGCTTCGTTCCGCGTCGCGATTCCCAATGGCGCGACGCGCGCCCCTTCGCCGGAAGACGCAATCCTCCCGTGGCCTGCGCCGCTGGTGAAGGTACGCATGGACGGGACGGTTGACGGCTACACTTTCTCGATCGAACAGCCGGTGACGGCGACAGACTACACTTCCACAACCGTGGAGACGATGCCCCTGGAACTGGTTCCTGCCGTCACGCTTTCAGTTGACCCCGAGCAGGTGATGCTTCCGGTAAACCGTAAGACAAAAGCATTCCAGTTGTTGACGCGCGTTCGCTATCACGGAGCGACGGCGGCGCACGTCACCGTTGGCCTCGATGTGCCGGCAGGTTGGAGCGTCGAGCGTGTCGCACCGATTGATTTTACTGCTGCCGGCGACCGACTGGTGCGATTCGCCGTGACGCCGCCCGCGGATGCGCCACAGGCCGCGTATGACCTGAAGCCCTATGCGCGGCTGGGCGACGAGAATTTTCGCACGTCCTATGAAGCGTTGCCGTCGTTGCCGTCGCGCCACGTTAGCGAACCAGCGGTGGCGACCGCGCATGTGCTGGATCTGAATTTTCCGCCGCATTTACGCGTCGGATACATTGCCGCTGGAATTGACCCTGTGCCTCAATCGCTGCAGCAATTGGGCATTAACGTCGACATGCTGGACGAAGCCGCGCTGGAATTTGGCGACCTGAGCCGCTATGACGCAATTGTTGTTGGAATTCGCGCATACGAGTTGCGGCCCGATTTGATGAGCGCAAACCGGCGCTTGCTTGAGTATGCGGAGCGCGGCGGCACACTTATCGTGCAATACGAGCGCGATTTCGCCTGGAATAAACTGTTGCCTGCGCCCTTTCGCGCAAAGATGGACCAGCCGGCTGAACGAATCACGGACGAGAATTCGCCGGTGCGCTTCGTTGACCCGTCCAGCCCGTTGTTGAATTATCCGAATCACATCGTACAAGACGATTTTCGCGGCTGGATTCAGGAACGCGGACTTTATTTCTGGGGCCAGTGGGATTCGCGCTATCAGCCCGTGCTCGCGATGCACGATCCCGGCGAATCGGACGCGCTGGGGGGCTTGGTGTACGCGCGCGACGGCAAGGGAATTTACATCTACACGGGAATCGCCTTCTTCCGGCAACTGCCCGCGGGAGTGCCGGGGGCGTACCGGCTGTTCGTCAACTTGCTGAGTGCATCGCAGGCATCGGCAGAGACGCATTAAAGTCACCAATGAACCCAGGGCGCTGGGATTCTCAATATTTCCATTAGCGCGAATGGGAGGGGAGAGTTAATGAAGAAATTTCAGGCTCTGTTCGTGGCGATTCTTGCAGTGATCTTCGTGGTGTCGGCGGCTTCGCCGCAAAAACAAACCAAGAAGCAAAAAAATGCTTCGCTGCCGGAGTTAAGCCAATCCCTCTCCGATCAGATCGACCATGACATCGGCGAGATGCTGGGCGCGTGGCAGGTAGGCAACGTCGAGGCGATGCACAAATATTATGCTGACGATGCAACGTGGGTGGCCGGAACTTACGATCCTCCCATTGCGGGTTGGCAAAATTATGTGCCGAAGTATGAACAGAGCCGCAAAGGCGTTTCGAGCGAGCAATTAATTCGCAAGAACACCACTATTTTTCACTATGGAGATACGGCGTGGGCGGCCTACCAGTGGGAATTTCAGGGCTTTGTGGATGGCAAGCCCACGATGGCGCGCGGACAGACCACGCTTGTATTCGTCAAGCACGGCGACCGCTGGCTGATCGTGCACAATCACACCTCGCAGATCTGCCCAGGAGCGTAACGCCGCACGAAAACTTGGCCTTCCGCGTCGTGGCCCTTAAAAGCTCTGCAACGCCTGCCAAATCCAGAGGCCGGCAGTGATGGCCGCCAGAGCAATCCAGGCGATCATCACCGCGCGAATCACTGGATTGATCTTCTCGATCCGCGCGACCAATTCGCGCTGTGCCCGCGCCATCGAGTCTCCGGCCGCGTCGATGAAGATCTGATCGTCTTCATGCGCTTCCAGAGTGCCTCGATAGATAATCAGACACAGCCATGCTCCCAGAGCAACGGCGAAGGAAATAAGGAAAATCAGGAGCGAACCACTCGGTGTACCCATAGCTGTCCTCCAACCCGAAAGGCCAGCAATCCACCCAAGAGCATCGGCCCAACGGGGGGCCCTGAATTGGAGGGATTATAGCACCAACCTCGTCGCCGCGACGAGGCATACATCCAGCGTCCCCCTCTCCATTAGTAGTTAGTAATGTTTGGCTGGAGGCGCGAAGCCGAATGGGCAATCGCCGACGATTCGGAGGCGCGTTGACAAAGGCGGATGCGGACGGCACAATGAATTATCCCCGTTCACTGCTCGCTGTGCCCGAATGGCGGAATTGGCAGACGCGCCAGGTTCAGGACCTGGTTCTCGCAAGGGAGTGGAGGTTCGAGTCCTCTTTCGGGCACCAAACTACATACCGACGATTAGGCGGACAAGTCTTTTACCATTGCGGTAGAAGCTGCCGCATCATCCTTACGCGCAGACATCCTCTGGCGCGAATAGAACATCATTCGTACGAGTCTGCTTTCCCGCAATTTCACGCCACGGAAGGGCAACAGAACGCACCAACGGAACACGTCCCGCAATAACGCACGCTGCTGACTGAAGCGAATCCATCCCCGCCATCCGAGCTTGCGAAGAAGCATCAGCCGTAAGCGCGCCAAGTCGAATACCATGCGGGACAAAGATGCGGGAATGTCCGCATCGCGATGGTACTCGTAGAATACGTAGTTCATTGAGGCGCTCGATTGCACCTTGATGAAATTCTTGAGCGCATGATTCTTGGGATTGGCCGCGACTTCGCAGAATAGATCCTGGAATGCCTTGGATTCGGCCTCGAGCGTTTCGATGCTGGAGAAACGGTTGATCAATTTCACGCCCACGGGATCCCAAAGATAGTGGTTCATCAATAATGGCAATCCGAGATGAAACAACTTCGTTACCAGCAGATGAACGCGAAGATGGCACTGATACGCATCGCCCATGCATTCGTAGAGCCGCGTAGTGTCGCGCGTGATGCTGTGATGAAACGCGCTGATGGCAGTGTCGAGGTCTTGCGTGAACTCACGGGCGTCATGGCCGTTCAGCTCCCGCTGGATCGCGGCGGCAATCTGCCGGATCTGCACGGACGACAAAGCCATGCCCACGCTGTAGAGGGGGTCAACCGTATCGCCTGCATCGCCGATGATGTACCAGCGATCCGGTGAATAATGCCGGCGGCATTCCCACATGTAGGAGCTGTAGAAATTTGTGTCGACCACCGTTCCGCTGCGCACCAACTCAACGATGACCTCGTGCTCGCGCCCGACGCATTCGAGGAACTGCTCCATCGTACGGACCTGCCCGTGCGGGTAAACGTCTTTGCGATAGGTGATCCCAATGCTGATGAATGGCACGTTTTCGGGCGAGCGCATCGGAATGCACCAGATCCAATTGCCTTTGCCGAAGAAATGGTGGGTCGCGAAGTAGGACACGAACGCGCGATTTTCCTTTTTGAGAGCGCGGATGCGGCCTAGAATTTCTGGATTGAAATTCATCAGGCGGAACCAGAAAACGTCTTTTTGCTCGTTCACTTTCTCGTGAAGTTGCAACAATTTTGAAAGCACGCGGTTGCGGCCCGTGGCGTCAATCAGCCAGCGCGTCTGCAACGAGTATTCCTGCTGCGCGGAATCGCGCACGGTCACCGTGTGTACGCCGCCGTCGGCGCCGAGATTTACGCCGGCCACTGTGCCGTCAATCATTTGCACGCCGTTTTCCAAGTTGCGGCGCCGCACCTCGCAATCAAACGTAAAGCGATTCACCTGGAAAGAGAGCAGCGGCGGTACGGTGGGAGTCTCGTCAACCACGTAGGTGCGATCCGCGGGATTGTCGATTTCGGGCTTGTAATAATAGGTGAGGCCATATTTGGGAAAGTGATTTTCGATCAGATAAGAGCCCAAGCCAAGTTCAAGAAGGAAATCGATGGTGATCTCCACGAAAGATTCGCCGACGATAGGCCGGTTCTTGTGCGGTCCCTCGACCACTGCGACCTTCAGGTCCGGGAAACGCATTCGCAGATAAGCCGCCGCGAGCTGGCCCGTCCCCCCGCCTCCCATCACCAGTACGTCGCTTGTCATACTTCTTTTGCCCTCAAGTATTTGACTACACGAAGATTCCGCCGAACGGAGAATCCCTTCGTGCAGACAGGTATTTCCCGTTCCATTTCACGGCCGCCCCGCAACATTACATCTCGCCGCCTCGACACGCAATGCTGGCGTCCAGTTTTCCATAGGCACCCAAAGCGCCGAAAATGGCTGTTTTCCGGCCCCACTCCCCACGGAATGCTGACTAGCCCATTGGTACCAGATACTCTTTCTCTACACATTTCGGGCAAGCCATAGATAAGCCACGCATTTCGTGTTTATCGTAGATAGGGAAACTATGGACCAGCCCGACAAAACGGCTACTAAATTTCCGCCTGCGCGCGGCAGCAACGGCTCGCACGAGCAATTCAAGACCGTGCTCGTGAGCAACGCGCCGGATACTGCCACCATCGCGGTGGAACCGCCGCTGTTCCCTGCGGCTCCGAATCTCACCACATCGAGCCTTTCGGCGCTTTCGCAGCGCTATGACATCCTGGCGGAAGCGGGGCACGGGAACATGGGAAACGTCTACAAGGCGCGCGACCGCGAAACGGGCGAGACAGTCGCATTGAAGCTGATCAAGCCGGAAATCGCCTCTGACCAAGGCATGATGGACCGTTTCAAGAACGAGTTGCTCTTCGCGCGAAAAATCACGCACAAGAATGTTTGCCGCGTGTACGACTTCAACCGCATTGGCGGAATCGCTTACACCTCGATGGAATTCGTCGAGGGCGAAAGCCTGCGCTCCGTGCTGAATCGTTTCGGCGGCCTTCCCCTGCGCAAAGGAATCGACCTGGCGCTGCAAATTTGCTCCGGGCTGACGGAAGCGCACGCCCAGGGAATCGTGCATCGCGACCTGAAGCCGGAAAACGTGATGATTGATGGGCAGGGCAATCTGAAAATCATGGATTTCGGCATCGCACGCTCCATGGAAGCAGCGACGCATCTGACCGGCGCGATGGTCGGCACGCCTGCGTACATGGCGCCCGAGCAAGTCGCCGGCAAGCCTGTCGATTACCGCACGGATATCTATTCACTGGGACTGATGCTGTATGAAATGTTCACCGGCGCGCAGACGTTTCACGCAGACACGCCAGTAGCGGTCGCACTGAAACAGATGCGCGAGGAGCCTGTCGCTCCGCATGAGATCGACCCGGCAATTCCCGTATACATCGAGCGCGCCATTTTGAAGTGTCTTCAGAAGGATCCCGCCCGTCGGTTTCAGTCCGTCGCGGAACTTGGAACCGCGCTGAAATCGCAAACGGGCGCGGGAACTCGAACTCCCGCAGTAACGCCAATGGCATCTTCGCACTTGCCGGCGGCGCGTTCGACCGACGCGGCAAGTTTGCTTGCGGCAACGCCTGTGCCCGCTCACCAAAAATCGAAACGCATGTCTCCAATTGTCTGGGGGCTGCTGGGCGCCTTCATGGTTTTGGTGGTGCTCGCAGGATTGGGCGCACTTGGCAAGATGAAATTAGCGAATTCGATCGCGTCGCCGAGACTGCCGCATCAATTATCCGCGCCGGCGCCGCCAGCCTCTGCGTCTCGGCTTCCAGTGTCGCCCTCCACTTCGCCTCATCGCGCAAAAGCTTCCGTCTCCGCGAATGCGCAGCCTTCCGTTCCGGTGGTTTTCCCGCACGTGGAATTCGGCAAGAAGGCGTCGCGACGGAATCGTCCAGGCGCGAGTGCCCCTGCGTATTTATTCGTCGGGCGGTTTGAACGCGAAGATCGTGCGCAAGAGGCGGCGAAGCGAATCGAGGACGACGGCTTTCGAGTGGTTGTGATGCCGCGAAGAAACCCACAAAACGGCAAGCAGTTCTTCGTTGTGTTTACGGGTCCATTTGCGCCCACGCGAGCGGAAGACGTGTTGCAGCGCCTCCAAGGCGAGGGCTTCGCCGGCGCTCGTGAGGTCAAGTCACCAGGCCAGAAACAAAACTAAAATCAGTGTCAGTAAGCAGTGCGGCTGCGAAAAGTGAGCCTGTGCGCACTGGGGATGGTAAAAAGTTTCGACATGGCAATGGATTTCGGGGCGCGCAGCGACATTGGTCGTGTCCGCGAAAATAACGAAGACAGCTTCCGCGTGGCGCCGGAGCTAGGTCTGTTCGTCCTTTGCGACGGGATGGGCGGACAGGCATCCGGCGAAGTCGCCAGCCGGCTTGCCGCGGAAACGGTCATCGCCCATTGCCGCGAAGCGGAAGAGAATCCCTCGTTGCCGTTGATTGGCGAACGAATCCATGGGGCTTCCAGTACGGCCAACCGCCTGGCCAGCGCCGTGCGGCTCGCGAGTCGGGTCGTGCACCAAGCGGCGCAACAGAACGAGGCGCAGACAGGAATGGGCGCCACCGTTGTGGCAGTGCAACTGACGGATGAGCGCATGACCGTCGCGCATGTCGGAGACAGCCGCGCGTACCGCCTGCGGAATGGCGAACTCGAACCGCTTACCCGCGACCATTCGTTCATCGCCGAACAGGTGCGTCAGGGATTGATGACCGCGGAAGAAGCGTCGCAGAGTAAATTGCAAAACGTGCTGCTTCGCGCGCTCGGCATCGAGCCGGATGTGGAAGTCGAAGTCAACGAAGAGCTGCTCATGGAGGGCGACGCAGTGCTTCTGTGCTCGGACGGCTTGACGCATGAGCTCTCTGACGAACAAATCGCGGCGACTCTGTGCGATGCGGAGGAAGCGCACGAAACAGTGCACGAAGCAGCCGGCCGTCTAATCGATTTAGCCAATCAGGCGGGCGGCGGCGACAACATTACCGTAATTGTCCTGCGGCATGCGCCAAAGTTTGCAGGCGCAATGGCAAGAATCGGGCGGTGGTTCAAGGGCTCCTGAGGTTCATTCCCTGAGGGAGGAAATGAAATGTCGAAGCTGGTTCTGAAATTCGAAAATTCGATCCTGACGGAAGTGGCCGTGGGCGCGAAAGAAGTAAGCATTGGCCGCTCGCCGGATAACGGGCTGGTCATCGACAATCCCGCTGTCTCGCATTATCACGCCCGCGTTTTTAACGAAGAGGGGCGCTTGATGCTCGAGGACTTCGGCAGCATGAATGGCACATTCGTCAACGGGCAGCGCGTGAAAATGGTCTCGCTCAAGCCGGGCGATTCCGTGGTAATCGGCAAGCATTCGATATTGATTTCGGATTCACGCGAAGTTCCCAACCCGTTTCCGACGGCCAGCGGCGCTAAACCGGCGCCGAAGATCAACGAAACAGTCATGCTCGACACGAAAGAACGGCGCGATTTCCTGCAGAAAGTCGCCGGGGCGGGCGAAAGCGCGCAGGTTGCGCCCTCGCGCGTGAAAGTCGCCACGCTTGTGGTTCGCAAAGGCAGGACGGACCAGCGCGAATACACGTTGAGCAACAAATTGACTGTCATTGGCAGGTCAGCATTGGCGACCGTGAAGTTAAAAGCCTGGTTCGCGCCTAAAGCTGCCGCGCAAATCAATCGCCGCGACGACAATTCGTATTACATCGGCGGCGCTGACAAAATTCCAACCATAAACGGCCAGCCTGTGATCCATCCGACCAAGCTATCGCCGGGCGATGTGATCGCGGTGGCAGGGGTCGAACTGGAATTCATCTACCGCGAATAAGGTCACACAGTATCGCGATGCGGCCACCTGAAGGGTTCGCCGTTTTGCCTGAACGCGCGCCTGATCCTTTGAATCATTCGCCCCGGAGTCCGTTTTCGACGCATCGCCTGTGTAACGCCCAAGTCCTCCGCAGCGTCTGTATCCCTTGCCAGAGACCCGAGCGTGAAGCTCCGTGATTGCCAGTTCGGGTGCGTACGCTCGTTCATATCCCAGGCCTTCGTTGGGCCGTTTTGGTTTATGATGTGCCACTCTGTGCAACTGGATAGTTGACGTCATATCCCGCAATTTTCAACGTGAGAGGGAGAACCATATGAGGCGTGCGGCGCAAAAAGCTGCGGTGGACAGGCATATCTTCTGGACAAGCGCGTGTGTTCTGCTGGCGTTCTTCGGTTTGCTGGGCGTAAGAGCGCTGGCGCAAGACCAACGCGGTCCTGCCGAACAACGCACAGATGCGCGTTTCGCGATGCGCAACGCCCCGGAAGGACGAATGGCAAGGCCGAATTATGAGCTTGCGGCGCGCTTCGTGTCATCCAATGTCGGCACGCTCGTCTTCGACACAGAAGTCAGACCGCACTGGTTCGAGCTTTCCGACCGATTCTGGTACAGCTATGAGACTCCCGAGGGTACGCGCTACTGGGTGGTCGATCCAGCTCGGAGAACAAGGGCGCCGCTGTTTGATAACGCGAAAGTCGCCGCGCAGCTTTCGATGCTGACGAATTATCCGTATGACGCGCAGCATCTGCCAATCAAAGCGCTGCGCCTGGTCAAACAAGATACGGCGCTGCAGTTCGAAATTGAAGTTCGCAAGGACTCGGTGATACCAAACGAAACCAAGAAAGCGCAAACCGTCGACGAAGACGAGAACATCCAGGAAGATAAGGAGCATCAACAGGAGGGCCAACAGAGAATGGGCCAGCGCAGGACGGATCAAAAAAACGACCAGGAGGGCCAGGAAAATGGGGAAGGTGGCGAAGCCAAGCCGCCGGTTCGCACAATCTATTTCGAGCTAGACCTGGCTACGGGGAAAGTGACCCGCCTCGATGGCATGGACGCGCCGTTGAAAAAACCGATGTGGGCGTCCGTTTCTCCGGATGACAAGACGATCGTTTTCGCGCGGGGCTACAACCTCTACATGATGGACGCCGAAAATTACGCGAAAGCTCAGAAGAAGCCCGGCGACAAGACCATCGTCGAAACGCAACTCACCACGGACGGTGTGGAAAAGTACAGTTACGCTCGTGTGTTGGTCGATGAGGAAAAAGAGCAGCTTAAGAAATTCCAGAAAGGCGATACAAATCAGATTGGCCCGCGCACGATTCCGATTTCTATTTACTGGTCCAAGGACTCGAAGAAATTCGCCCTGGTGCGCTCGGACGAAAGAAAAGTCGGCGACTTGTGGGTAATCCACACACTGGCGAATCCGCGCCCGACGCTCGAAACCTACAGCTACCCAATGGCCGGAGATGCCAATGCCCCGCAGTTTGAATTGCAGGTTTTCGATGTGGCCACGAAACAGCACAAAGTGATTCAAGCCGCGGCGTTCAAGGATCAGACGCTCACGGTTTCGACCGACCGCATCCTCGCGCGCGATCGCGAACACGAATTGCAGCAAACCGAAGGTGAAAGGCGAGGGCTCGGCGGTTTCGGCGCGCCAATGACCGCACATTGGTTGGCGGATACTTCGGATAAGCTTTATTTCGTGCGCTCGAGCCGCGATTTGCATCGCATCGACGTTTGCGTGGCCGACACCAACACGGGCGCCGTGAAAACGCTCATCGAGGAGCGCTCCAACGTTTATATGGACGATAAACCTTTGCGCCAGGTTGATAACGGCAAGGAACTGATCTGGTGGTCCGAACGCGACGGTTGGGGTCACTACTATCTTTACGATGGCGACGGCCATCTGAAAAACCAGATCACGTCGGGCGAATACATGGCCGACCAAATTTTATCCATCGATCCGAAGATGCGCGCCATGTACTTCACCGCAACCGGCCACGAATCCCATGAAGATCCCTATTACGTGCATCTCTATCGCGTGAATCTGGACGGCTCGGGTTTGAAGCTCCTCGATGCGGGCAATTTCGATAACGCAGTCAGCGCGTCGGATTCCGGGAAATATTTCATCGACAATTTCTCACGCGTGGATACCGCGCCTAAATCAATCCTTCTCGATGATCAAGGCGCCGTGCTCGAGACTCTGGAGACGACGGACGTCACGCGTTTGCTCGAAGCGGGGTTCAAGTATCCCGAAACATTCCACGTGAAGGCCGCCGACGGCGTAACGGACCTTTACGGCGTTATGTACAAGCCATTCGATTTCGATCCGTCGCGCAAATATCCGATCATTGAATACGTCTATCCGGGGCCGCAAACGGAAAGCGTGACGAAATCGTTCTCGCCAAAAAATCAGAGCTTCGCGCTCGCGCAGCTCGGTTTCATCGTCATTGAAGTAGGCAACCGCGGCGGCAGCCCGCAGCGCGATAAATGGTACGACACCTACGGCTACGGCAACTTGCGCGACTACGGCCTGGCGGATAAGAAAGCCGCGGCCGAGGAACTTGCCGCCATCCATCCGTATATCGACATCAATCGCGTGGGCATTTGGGGTCACTCGGGCGGCGGCTTCATGACGGCCGCGGCGCTGTTGCAGTATCCAAACTTCTTCAAGGTCGGATGGTCGGAATCAGGCAACCACGAAAATAATGTATATAACAAATACTGGAGTGAGAAATATCACGGCGTGAAGGAAGTCGATGAGAAAAACGGGACGGTAAAATTCCTCTACAACATCGAGAAAAATTCCGAGCTGGCGAAAAACTTGAAAGGCCATTTAATGCTGACGACCGGCGACATGGATAACAACGTCAGCATGGCGAATACTATGCGCCTCGCTGAAGCGTTGATCAAAGCCGACAAGCGCTTCGACATGTTCGTGCTTCCCGGTATGCGCCACAGCTACATGCCCGACGCCGAATACATCTTCTGGATGCGCGCCAATTACTTTTGCCGCTGGCTGCTCGGCTCATCCGAAACGGGCCCAGATGTAATCGAGCTGCAAAACGAAAAGCAGGCCACGCCAAGCCATAAATTTGATCAATAAGCGCGGCATTGATTTGCCTGAAACGTGCGTGCGGTGATCGTGTAACGCACAACTACGAGCAAGTACGCTCCGCGTCTGCCCTGAAGCAAACCACTGCATAGAATCAAGAAAAAGGAGGCGGCCGTTGTCGAGCCGCCTCCGACGTCCCTGGGGTGTGAGATTTCGCTCGCCGCCTGGGGAGACGGCAGACGGATTTCACAACTGGCGATGGAAACCCGGAGCGGCGAAAAAAGTTGCGGGAGAATTTGCACGCGGAACATACAATGTCAAGGCACGGTGCCCCCCCGATCCGCTTGGGGAGTGAAATAGCGCATCCGATGAAAGAAAAAAAGAGACTTGAAGGCGAGCGTCCGACAGAAATCACTGAAGGCGAGTTGCTCGACTATCTTGCCAAAGCGAATCGCCCGGAGAGCATCCGCCAGATGGCAAGTGCACTGGGCCTCCGGCATTGGGGACGACGGGCGCTGCCGAAGCTGCTCGGCCGGCTCAAGCGTCGCGGAGTGGTGCAAGTCGAGCATGGGCGGTATCGGCTGGCTGGCGAACGCGGCAAGTCAGCACCACAAGCCGAACCTGTCCGGCACAATCAACCCCAGCCGGCAGAGCAATCCGCTCCCCAGCAAGCAGCCGGCGCCGGCCTCCAGGCAGCGGCGCGCTCATCCAAGCAAGATCCGAATCTGATTACGGGCCGCCTCGTCGCGCACCGCGACGGGTATGGCTTCGTTGTTCCTGACCGCCCCGTGAAAGGCATGGAAGGCGACCTGTTTATTAATCCGGACAGCATGGGCGACGCAATGCACGGCGACCACGTGGAAGCACGTCTCGCCCGCCGCCGTTCGGACGGCCGGTTCGAAGGGCGCATCGAAAAGGTCACGTTGCGCGCGCATCCCACGGTTGTCGGGCTTTTCCGCTACGGCCCGCATGGCAATACGGTCCTGCCCTACGAAACACGCCTCGCACACGAAATCATCATCCCGCCGGGCGCGGAACTGACGCCTGCATTGCACGAGAAGCTTCAGCAGAACACCCGCGAGCAGCGCGCGACCAATCGCTTGCGCCTTCCGGAACTCGACGGCGCCGTAGTAAACGTGGAGATGACGCGCTACCCGCGCGGCGGCGTTGCGCCCGCCGGACGCGTCGTCGAAATCCTCGGGCGTCCGGGCGAAATGGGCGTCGATGTCGAAATCATCATTCGCAAACACCATCTGCCGCACACATTCACTCCAGAAGTTCTCGCGCAAGCACGCGCAATTCCTCAGCAAGTCCGCGAAGAGGACATTGCCGGGCGCCGCGACTTCCGCGATTTGCCCATCGTTACGATTGACGGCGAGACGGCAAAAGACTTCGACGACGCTGTGTACGTCGCGTCGCGGCCCGGCGGCGGTTTCGAGCTACAAGTGCACATCGCCGATGTGGCGCATTATGTTCGCCGCGGTTCGGAGCTCGACCGGGAAGCGCGCTTGCGAGGCACGTCAGTCTATTTCCCAAATCGCGCCGTACCCATGCTGTCCGAGGAACTCTCGAACGGCATCTGCTCGCTCAATCCGCACGTCGACCGCCTGGTGATGAGCGCGATCCTTCAGTTCGACGGAACCGGAAAAATCCTGAGCTCCGAATTCACTCCGGGAGTGATTCGTTCCGCGGAGCGCATGACGTACACGAACGTTCACAAAGTGCTCGAAGGCGACCCGGAAATGAATCAGCGCTACGAGTTGCTGGTCGGCGAATTCCGACACATGAAGGAGCTCGCCCTCGTGCTGAATGCGCGGCGCACGGCCCGCGGCTCCATCGATTTCGATTTACCCGAAGCAATCATCGAATTCGACGACGCGGGCCGCATGGTGGGAGTGGTGCGCAGTGCTCGCAATATCGCGCACAGAATTATCGAAGAGTTCATGCTCGCCGCCAACGAGGCTGTCGCTGCCTATCTGGAAAAGCGCGGCATCCCGTCCCTGCATCGCGTGCACGAGAAGCCTGATCCTAAGAAAGTGTTGGAATTTGAGGACCTCGCGCGCGCGTTCGGCTATTCCCTGGGCGTCGAGGATTTATCGGAGCGTCGAATCGCGGTGCGCCACGGGCAGTTGCGTCCCGCGGGACGCGAACGCCACGGCCGGCCGCGCACGATGGAAGTCACCCTGCCCGGCGCCGACTTCGACATTCGTCCGCAGCATTATCAGCGCCTCACGCAGAAACTCGCCGGAAAGCCCGAGGAGCGTATCCTCTCCTATTTAATGCTGCGCTCCCTCAAGCAAGCGCGCTACGTTGCCCAACCGCTTGGCCATTTTGCGCTCGCAGCGGACGAGTACACCCATTTCACGTCTCCCATCCGCCGCTACCCTGACCTGATCGTTCATCGTATCTTGAAGTGGGCTCTTGAAAATTCATCTTCCGCCACGGGACCGTATCGTTTGGCGGAACTCGAGGAGATTGCCGTCGAAACGTCCGAAGCCGAGCGTCGCGCTGATACTGCGGAACGTGAGTTGATGGACTGGAAGACAGCGCAATACATGGAAAGTCATTTGGGCGAGGAATACGACGCGCTCGTTATTTCCGTGCAGAAGTTCGGCTTTTTCGTCGAGCTTTTCGACGTCTTCGTCGAAGGACTCGTGGCCGTCGATCGCCTGGAAGAAACGCTCGGCCAGCGCTTCCAATATCGCGAGAGTGACCATGCTATCGTGAGTCAATCTTATCGTCCTCGCAAAGGCCGCGACTCCCGGCGGGAATTCCACCTGGGCGACCGCGTGCGCGTACGCGCCGAGCGCATCGACCCCTTCCGGCATCGCGTCGAATTCAGCGTGGTCGAGACAACTCATCCGCGCCTGTAGCACTTTTCCACATCCGCCCCGCCGGTACTATTGACGTGTCTGGACGGGACCTTTAATCTCGGTTGATGTACCCTTATAATATACTTCTTGGTAAACGGGTAGAGGTCAGTTACCGCGCCGGTGAGGTTCAGATGATTGCAACCGGCATGTTGGCCTTGGATTCCGGGGCGTTCATCCGGCTCGAAGATCGTTTCTCGCAGTCGGGCCGGGACAAGACTGTGCTCATCGAAATCCCGTATCCTTCCATCGTTCGCGTCCGTGAAATCATCCTCCAGCCTCCATCCGTAACCGCGTAGACGCTGCCCAGTTTGCGCGGCGACCTGCGTCAGCATTGAGCCGCACATTTGAACCGCACATTCCCTTCTGAAGAATTCTGATTTCCTCGTAGCGCTTCTCCCGCTATATTCGTCTGTCGACGAGGAGGAAATCATGAAGCCGAAAGCCGGACTGATTGGCTTGGGACTGATGGGCTTGCCCATGGCGCGGAACTTGCTGAAGGCAGGGTTCCCGCTGACGGTGTGGAATCGCACGCGCTCGAAGGCGGAACAATTGGAAAAGGAAGGCGCGAAGGTTGCAAATTCAACGCGCGAAGTAGCGGCGGCCTCCGACGTCACATTCACGATCGTCAGCGATCCTCCGGCGCTCGAGCAGGTGCTTTGGGGTGAATCAGGCGCCCTTGCGGGACTGCGCAAAGGAAGCGTCCTGATCGATTCGAGCACGGTTTCGCCCGCGCTGGCGCGGCGCGTTTCGCAGGCTTGCGCCGAGCGCGGCGCCGATTTTCTGGACGCTCCGGTCACTGGAGGAACGTGGGGCGCGGAAAAAGGCGAACTGATCTTCATGGTCGGCGGGAAAAAGGAAGTTCTCGACCGCGTGGAGCCGGTCCTTCAAGCTGTCGGAAAACGATTTTTCCTGCTCGGCCCCAACGGCGCGGGCCAAACAGTGAAGCTGGCGATGAATTTGATTTTGGCCCTCGAGGTTCAGGCGCTTGCCGAAGGCTTGGAGCTTGTCACGCGCGCGGGCCTCGCCGGCGAGCGGTTGATCGAAGTATTGCAATCGAGCATGGGGCGAGCGCCGGTCCTCGACGTGAAAGCGCCCATAATTCTGAAGCGCGATTTCACGCCGAGTTTTCCGTTACGCCTGATGCTGAAGGATGTAAATCTCGCGATGGAGTTGGCCAGGGAAAACGGCATCCATCTTCCCGCCGGCTCCGCGGCCCAAGTGGCCTACTCCGCCGTAAAAGCCGCCGCAAAAACCGACGTGGACTACGCGGCCATCGCAAATTATTGGCAGAAGGCCTAGCGCGTTGCAAGAAGACACGCGGGGTAGGGTGATTTTACAATTTACGGAAATTCTCGAAGTAGTTGTTACGGCGTGGCATTGGGAGCGAAATAGCTGAGCGGCAAATCGCGCGAGGTGCGCAGCCCCGCTTGCGCGGCCAGAATCTCCGGAATCGCATTCACGGCCACGGCAGCGGTGGCGATGTCGCCATGCGTTCCGCCGGGAATCGCCAGAGTGATATTCGGTTCGCCCGTGAGCGTAATCGTATCGGCCGGATCCTTCGCCCCAACATACATCTTCAGTTCCATGAATATCTTTTCCGCACCGTTGATAGTTCCGCGCGCAATCTGGTGAACTCCCGCCACCTGCCCTGCTTCCACTTCCAGAAATTCCGTCTTCACGCGTTCTTCGGCAATCACAGGTTCGATTGTCTCGGAGATTTGGTCCACTGCAAAACCGAGCGCATCGGCGACCATCGCCACCGATTCCGGCAAGCCGTGATGTTTGATGACTCCTGCTGCGACGCGTTCGCGAAATTCCTGCGGAGTCATCCCCGCGCCGATTTTCTTCTGCAGCGGCAAGCGGCGCTTCGCTGCATCCACAATGCGCACGGCGCGCACAGAGTCCACGCGCTGCGCCACAGCGGCCAACGTCACCACCAATTTGTCCAGCACGAAGCCCGGATTGACGCCCACTCCCACCAGCGCCACGCCCTCTTCCTTTGCGGCGGCGTCCAGCTTCGCCGAAAGTTCGGGATGCTTGCGAAACGGATACGCGAGTTCCTCGCAGGTCGAAACCACACAGCAGCCTGCTTCAAGACATGCCAGAAGCTGCGACATCACGTCCTTCAAATGCGACGCGGTACAGTGCATCACAACGTCAACTTGCCCCGCCAATACCGGCGGCGCCTCAGCCGACACGCGAATGCCCCACGGCGCATCGGCCGCGCCCACCACTTCACCCAAATCGCGCCCAGCCTTCGCCGGATCGGAATCGATGGCGCCGGTAATCTCGATTGCGTTTTTCTGCCGCATCAGCCGCGCGACGGAAGCGCCAATCGGCCCCACCCCAAATTGAACGATACGAATCTTTTTCTTCGTCACAAGCAGCTCCAATTCTTCCCGATGCGAGGAACAAATACCTTAATTCGTTACCGGCACATACGCAAGCCGGAAAGCCAGGCGCAAATGACACACGGAAGACGCCACGCTTGTGACATATCCCCATCGAGCCCCATAATGAAGCGCCTAGTCTTTCGCGAAGCAGCTCGACCCGCACGAAATGATTTCACGCAAGAGAATAAGCGGTTGGCGTGGCGCGGCACTGCGCATCGGCGGCAGCGTCCTCGCGCTGATTCTACTCTTCCACTTTCTTCCGCTCGCCGATGTGTGGATTTCATTTCGAAAGTTGCCCGCGCACATCTGGGTTCTGGTGCTCGCAGGCTACCTAGGCGCGCACTTGGTTGGCATTAGCAAGTGGCGATTGATGGTCAACGTTGGCGGGGCGGGCTTAAATTTTCGTCAAGCGGCCCGGTGCTATCTCGCAGGGCTTTGCAGCACGCTCTTTTTGCCGTCGATAGTCGGCGGGGACGTGGTGCGCGCGACCCTGGCGCTGCGCTCCGGCAAAAGCAAAGCCGGTGTACTGTTGGGAAGTTTCGTCGACCGTCTGATCGATTTTGTAGCGCTCGGGTTGCTGGCCGCCGTCGGAGTAGCACTTGCACCCGCAGCGCTCGCCCCGCAAACGCGGCACATCTTCTTGATCGCAGGGATCGCGATTGTTGTGCTGCTCGCGGTTTGTGCACCGGCCGTTTTCTGGTTTCCGGCGCGACGATTCTCTTTTGGCATCCGGCGCCGCTTGGCGCGCCTGCGCGGCGCGGCCCGCGCAATACGCAACGAAAAAGGTTACGTGTTGGCCGCCCTGTGCCTGGGTCTGCTTGTTCAGGGCAGTTTCATTTGGCTGATGGCGCAAGTGGCGAATTCGAGCGGATTGCGCCTGCCATTCCGCGCATGGCTTTTCGCATGGCCACTGGCGAAGCTCTCCGCCGTCATTCCTATCACGCAAGGAGGCATTGGCGTACGCGAAGCCGCTCTCGCCGCCTTGTTGATTCCCTTTGGCGCACGCGCCGCAGTGACGGTAGCTGTGGGTTTGGCGTGGGAAACAATCATCATTGCGGGAGGCCTGCTCGCGGGTCTCACTGCGCTTTCGCTCGGCCGCCTTACGATGTCCAAGACGGTGCCCGCCGCAACCTCGGAAACGCGACACGAAACGTCCTCGGTCTCCCAGCGCTGAACCTTGCGGAAAATCGTCTCCCGCTACAACTTGTATTCAAAAAACAGCGCTCCGGGGACGGGATTCGCGCCGTATGGCGGAATTTCTCGAAAGCCGAGCCTGCGATACAGCGCGATAGCCTGCACCATCGACGGCAGCGTGTCGAGCCGCATTCGCGCGTAGCCGATCTCTCGCGCGGAATTCATCAGCGTATCAATCAACTCGCGCCCAACGCCCTTTCCGCGATACTCTGGCCGCACGTACAAACGTTTCATCTCGCAGACATCTTTATCGATGCGCCGCAGCGCCCCGCACCCGGCGGCACGTTTATTTTCGAGGGCAACGAATAGTCGTCCTGTGGGCCGCGCGTAACTGCCAGGAAGTGTAGCCAGTTCCTCCTCGAATCCACGGAAACAAAAACCAGCTCCCGATGATTCCGAGTGTTCGACGAAAAGTTCGCGGACTAAAGGAATGAATTCCGTGGATTCTGCATTCTTGATGTGCATGCAGGGCGCCTCGTCCATCGATCATGCTACTGAATTTCCGGACGCTCGCGAACACTCATCTGTCTTGAAATTCCCCACCCCACGAGCCAATTTGGTCTAGTCACAGGCAGGTGTTCGCACGAAGAACGCCACAAGAACCGCGATGTCATTTTTGCGGCTTCGGCGCACGGTTCCTTGACATCGTCCGTTTGACTGCGATGCCTTGAATTTCAAAATGCGCGCCAAAAAGCAGTTGTCCCGAGCCGATAAACGCCCGCGCCGGAAAATCCTGCGAGAAATACGTGCGGTAAACAGAATTGAATTTGTCAAACAGCGAGACGTCCGGGCAAAACACCTGCACAAATACAAGATCCTCCATCGCCAGGGCCGCGCGAGATAGCGTTTCGCGGAAGCTATCGAGCATAAATCGGATTTCCTGCTCCACATTGGCGGGAATCTTCTTTGTTGCCGGGTCCAGTCCGAGATGTCCGCTCATATAAAAAGCGCCGCCGACAAGCACGCCATTCGAGAATGGAAGCGGCCCGAATCCCGCAGGCGGCGAAAAGTGAACGCGCTTAACGGAAGATGGCATGAGCTTCCCCCTGAGATGTTATTTGTCTTATAGCCGCCGCGGTCGAAACAGCTACAACAAAAAGCAAAGGCCCGGCGCCCGTTCATCGCCGATTAAGCGAATGGGCAAACGCCGGGCCTGATTGTCACTATCTCAACTATCTAGTGCGCGTCCTTCGAGTAATCCGGGAACGGAGGCACGTGCGGCTTCGGCAGCGGATTCTTTTTCAACTCCTCCATCGCCACCGTGATTGCCTTTTCAAGCTGCACATCGTGCCCTTCGCGCCACGCTTTCGGATCAAGAATCACTGGCACGTCTGGCGGCACGCCATGATTTTCCACGTCCCACGTTCCATTGGGATTGAAGAATGCGACGCGCGGCGCTGTCACCGATCCGCCGTCGATCAACTCCGGATACCCGTAAATGCCCACCAATCCTCCCCATGTCCGCTCACCCACCAACGGCCCTAGCCCTGTATGGCGGAATCCCCACGGCATCCAGTCGCCGCCCGAGCCCGAGAATTGATTGATGATCATCACCTTGGGTCCGAAGATTGCATCCAGCGGTGATGTGAACACTTCGCCCTGCCGCGTGTACCAGTAGCTCGTCAGTTTGCGCTGCATCGTCTCAATGATGTAATTCGCGATCGACCCGCCTGTGTTGAACCGCTCATCCATCACCGCGCCGTCTTTGCCCACTTGCGCAAAATAGTAGCGATTGAAATTCGTGAACCCGCCGCCCGCGGTGTTGGGCAGATACACGTAGGCCAGTTTCCCGCCGCTCAATTTATCCACCGTTTCCATGTTGTGAACGGTCCAATCGCGATGCCGTAAGTTCAATTCGTTCGCCACCGGCACCACGGTGACTTCGCGCGAGCCGGAGCCGTCCGCATTCGGGCCCACTTTGAGCATCACCTGCTTGTTCGCGCGATCCAGGAAGAAACTGTAAATGTTGTCTGAGCCGTGCACTTCGCGCCCATCGACGGCAAGGATGTAATCTCCCTCCGCAACATTGACGCCAGGCTGGGTCAATGGAGCATGCAGATCCGGATTCCAGTTTTCCCCGTAGTAAACGTGAGCGATCCGGTAGCGGTCATTCTCGATTTTGTAATCCGCCCCCAGCAGTCCCACGCTAATTGGCGGAACCGTGGGAATCGCGCCTCCGCGAACGAACATATGCCCCACGTTCAGATCGCTGAGCATCTGATCGAACATGAAGTTCAAATCCTCGCGACTGGCGAGTCCCGGCAGATATTTCGCGTATTCGGCCTCCGCTTTGTCCAGATTTAGCCCGTGGAAGTTTGGCGCGTAGAAAAAGTCGCGCTCGATGTGCCACACCTCGTGATACATCTGTTTCCACTCCGCTCGCGGATCCACCCATACCTTCATGTCCCCCATGTTCAACGCGCCTTCGCCCGGCTTAACGGGCGCGGCCGTCGGCGCGATGCCCCAATGGTCATGCTGCTCGTAAAGCAATTTCTCGCCGTTAAACGATACGTCGAAGGACTGAACGTCAGAAATCAGCGCCATCGTCTTTCGAGTCTTAAAATCAAATCGGGAAATGTCCGCTCCCGGAGGTCCGCCTCTCCCACCACCATCGCCTGGCGGCAGTTCCGCCACGAAAAGCTCGCCTGCTTTGCCCGGCAAGAGTCCGATGTAATTGCGCGGGGGCAGCGGCAGCGCCAGGATGCGCTGGCCGATGTTTTCGAAGTCAATCGTCACCTTGGGCGTCTCTTCCTTCTTTTCCTTTTCCGCGGCGCCTTTTGCTTCGGGTTTTTTCTCCGCCTTCTCCTCATCACTTTCAGGAGCGAGCGGCGACTTCACGTCCTTGCCCAGCACCGCGACGTAAACGCTGCGCGTCACAGTGTGGTCGTAGCTCGACATGTCCAGCCACGCGGTTGTTGGCCCGGAATTTGTGCTGGCCGTGAAATACAAATACTTTCCGCCCTTGTCCCACACCGCGGACCGCGCATCGCTCATCCCGTCCGTGATCTGCGTGCTCTTGCCCGTTGCAAGCGAATACACAAAAACCGCGCGCATGTGGTTTTGCAGCAGTTTCGTGTACGCGATCCATTCGCTGTCAGGGGACCACGATGGATCGAGTGTCCGCTCCGGCGTTTCGAACACGTCGGAATCGATTTTCACCGGCGTGCCCTTATCAAGGTCCACATACCAAACGCTCAGCCGTTTGTCCGTGTAGGCGATTTTCTTGCTGTCCGGCGACCATTTCGGGTCGTAAAAATACGAAGGCGGGTTGCCTAGATTAATCTTCTTGATGGCGCCCATCCCGTCCTGGTCCTTGATGTGCAGCGCGTATTCGCCCGACTCGTCGGAGAAATACGCGATCGAATTGCCATCCGGCGACCATGCCGGTGTGCGGTCCGCGACGCCCGGCGAATGCGTGACATTGCGGATGTCTCCATGCTTTTCGGGCACGGTCAAAACCTCGCCGTGCGCTTCGAAAACAGCCCGCACGCCCGTCGGCGAAATCCCGGAGGAGAGGATATTTTTCTCCACGCTGTCGAAATGCGGCATCACCTGCGGAAAATCGCCCGCGACGTGAATCGTCACGGCATGCTCGCGGTGCGCCGCGATGTCGTAAACGTGAATCGCACCGAACTGCGAGTAAATAATTGCATCCGGTCCGGCCGACGCCTCTTTGATCGGCAGCCCTTCGTTGGGAATCACCTGCGTCTCTTTTTTCGTCGAAGGGTCATACTCGTACAGAGTGAACGGCCCCTTTTCATCCGAGAGGAAGTAAACTTTGTTGCCCACCCACATAGGGTCGAATTCATTCCAGTCGCCGCGCGGAATTTCTTCGTAACTGGAATCCGACAGCTTGGCGATCCAGATTTTCGACTCTGTGCCTCCGCGATAGTGCGACCACGTGCCCCACGGGAACGCCACGGGTCGGTACGCGATCTCAGCGCCGTTCGACGAATACGAGCCCTCATAGGCCAGCGGGAAAGGCAGCTTGGTTGGCATGCCGCCGTTCACGGACACGGTGAAAAGATGCGCCACCCCGCTCGCAAACGCGTCGCGGCTCGATTCAAACAGCACGCTCTTCCCGTCAGGAGTCCAGCCCACCACTGTGTCAGGCGCCGGATGGTACGTCAGCCGCTTCGGCACGCCCCCGTCCGCGGAGACCAGGTACACATCCGTGTTGCCGCCATACTGGCCCGAAAACGCGATCCATTTCTCGTCCGGCGAAAAATGCGGATTGGACTGAATGCCGACTCCCGTTGTCAGCCGGATCGCGTCGCCGCCGTTGCGGCCAACGCTCCACAACTCTCCGCCATAGACGAAAACGATCCGCGTCTTGCTGATCGCCGGCTGTTGGAGCAGGAGCGGAGCGGATCCGGGTTGCGCATAACAAACTGCCGCCAGGATGAAGACACACAGGGCCAGTGCTGCTTTCCTCATCGATAATTCTCCTTTGCGGGACTTCCCTGGCTAGTACGCGTGCGCGGCAAAAAAGTTCCCCACCCGGCGCGGAATAATAGGCACACGGAAGCGATCCCATTTCAAATGAACCGGGGAGTATACCGCCCCGTCCTAAATCCTGTCCACGGGACACTCGAGGCGGGGCTGGCGATTCGGCGCAAGCCGCGTAAACATTTGCTGCGCACGGGATCGCCGCGACCCGCGCTGACAGCTGCGCGAACCAGGAATGGGCGCTGGACTTGGTGCACGACGCAGTCGGGAGCGGCCACACAGCAGTTTGGGGTACGCGACGCCAGCGGCTTTCGCTGCCCGATTGGGAACGCTCCGGTCGCCTACGGCTCCCTGCGCGCCCCCACTCGGCCAAATCTCGGAGCAAAGGCCATGAGCTTAGGAGGTTCAAACGTCGTATGATCTCGTGCGCGGAACCAGGGGGCAGATCAACACCCCGAGCGAACTCAGACTGACGGATCGTAGCCGTAACTCTCCATCGTGTTCGTCCCCTGCATTGTTTGCGTTAGCTCGTAAATCGCGTCGTACGTGTAATTCGAAGTCGCACCTCCTACGTCTTTTTGTGTCCCAAGATAGACGAGATGCTCGGTGGAATGACCCAGCGCGTACTCTCAAATGTGAAATGACAAACCAGCATCGATAGCGTTCCTATTACCAGAGCGACGACACTGCCTTCCATGACGGCGAATATAAAAATCCGGGTTGGGATGAAACTTGACTCAACCAAGTAACCCAGGAAGCCCCGGTCGACGCCCTCGAACGCCCCGCCCAATCCACTCCCGCGAATCGACTGGGCCAGCATCATAAACCAAATAGCTAACATCCACATTCCGCAAGTAACGAAGATCGCGGTCGAGGGCCCTGAGGGCGCTTTCGCTCTAAATCGGAAAACAGTGGCGTAGAACAGAATCAATATTAGGGGACACAAAATCGTCACAGCAAGTCCTTGTTGATTTGGATCGACAGCGTTTACAGCCACGTCAGAAATCCAGAAAGCGGTCGCGCCGCCAAAAAAACTGATCAAAAACCACCTTGATGAAGCCAATGAGCGCCCCTTGATTGGCATCTGCAGGTTAGCAGCCGAGCTTTAACACAGCTCCGCCCTTTAGGGTAACGGCTCCAAATAGGGCGGAATAAAGACAGGAACCCCTCCGTTACAGCCGAAAGCTGTGCGAGCAGCTTTTGCGCCCCAAGTCGTATAGCCACAAGCGTCAAAGCAGTCGCAATGCAGCTTCGACTCGTCACATTTGTACTTATGCGTTGTCGGATCATATTGGTCTAGCAAGCACCCTCTCACGCACTGACCGACCGTGCCGTTCCCACCCATGATGTTGGCGGGTGGCCCACCCTTCCTCCTGGTACCGAATCATCCTTAACATAGTACCATCCACCTATGAGGAGCAGATTTTCACAGTAAGTAAATAGCCTTTCGACATGGGGTGGTACGACGCATAATAGCACACTCGTTTTCTTGTAACGCCGTGACCGAAGCTCGGGGGCGCCGCACTCTTTGCCGTCTCTGCAAAGTGTGCGCATTCGAATTCTCCATGCCCCGCGCCATACGGTGCCAAACCTCGAATCGCAACAACGTTCTGACCGGGTAGAACCAAAAACAGAGGGAAACAGAAGTGGTGAACCTCCCCGGCGTCGCAAACGCCGACCCTCCCGCGCAAAGTTCGGGGGCACGTCATTTGCCGTATTGATCATGAAACCGAACGACGCCGCCCACGAATTCGCCAGCGTACTCAGCCGGTTCAGCGTGTCGTAGGTATATGTGGTCGTCTTGCCAGCTTTTTCTTTCAGAAAGCGTGTGCTAGACTGTCGCAGCAAGGGCACACTGGCTCCTGCCAGTTTCTTCTACGAGGCATTCCGTATGTCCGGACATTCGAAGTGGGCGACAATCAAGCACAAGAAAGCCGCGACCGACGCGCGTCGCGGCAAGGCTTTCACCAAGATCATTCGCGAAATCATGATTGCCGCGCGCTCGGGCGGCGCCGACCCCAATACGAACCCCCGCCTGCGCACAGCCATTCTGGCCGGCAAGAATGAGAACATGCCCAACGACAATATCGAGCGCGCTATTCTCCGCGGCACAGGTCAAATGGAAGGCGAGGTCCTCGAGGAAGTAACATTTGAAGGTTACGGCCCGGGCGGCGTGGGAATGCTCGTCCAGGTGGTTTGCAGCAACCGCAATCGTATCGTCAGCGAAATTCGCCATCTGATGGCCAAGCATGGCGGCAACATGGCTGAAACGGGCGCCGTGGGCTGGATGTTCCACCGGAAAGGCGACATCACGGTTGCGAAAGAAACCGCCGACGAGGAAAACATGATGAGCATCGTCCTCGACGCGGGCGCGGAAGACCTCAAAGACGATGGCTCTTTCTGGGAAATTGTCACTCCACCCGAAGCATTCGAGAAAGTTCGTGACGCCCTGGTCGCTGCGGGAATTAATCCGGCGGCTGCCGAAGTCGGCTGGATCCCTCAGAATTACGTGAAGCTCACCGGCGCGCAGGCGCAACAAATGCTGAAGATGGTCGAGGCGCTGGAAGAGCACGACGACATTCAGCACGTCTATGCGAATTTCGACATCGACGAAAACGAAATTCAGGCCGCTGTCGCAGGCTAGTGCAACCCGCGTAGTGCCCTTCCCGTTGCGCCCGCCGAAAAAACGCTACCCCGAAATTTTCTTCTGCGCGTAGACTGAACCACGTTAGTCATGAGATTGTCACGGCATCGTCATGACGGAACAACAATGCCCGCAAACGGTTCAGTCGCGCGCAAATCTCTTCGCGTCCTCGGTCTAGACCCTGCCCTGGCCGGCGCCACAGGTTATGGAGTCGTCGAATTGCATGGCCAGGCCGCGGAGATGCTTCGTTTCGGGGCCCTGCGTTTCCCCGCGCGCGCCAGCTTCGCCGAACGCCTTCGAGAAATTCACCAGATGGTTGCTCAACTCGTTGACGAATTCTCCCCCGACGCTGTGGCGGTGGAATCGGTCTTCGCGGCTCTGAACATGCGCACGGCGCTTCGGCTCGCCGAAGTTCGCGGTGTCATTTTGCTCGCCGCCGCGCAAGCGGACGTCCCCGCGCACAGCTATTCGCCGCGCGAAGTGAAAGCCAGCGTCACCGGCTCTGGCGCCGCTTCGAAACAACAGATGCAACAGATGGTGAAGGCTCAGCTCGGCCTCTGCGAACAACCGGAGCCTGCTGACGCCGCCGACGCGCTCGCCGTCGCGCTTTGCCACGCGCATCTTGCATGGGCCGCGGAGCGCCTGGAACGTAGTATGATTGTCAATCCTGTGGTGGCCGCGCCGCGCGTGCGCCCCACTTCGCGCAGCCATTTTTCCGCCGCGCGCATCCCAATCCAACGATGAAACACTGCGGCTCGAAGTTAATTTGCCTTGCGATTGCGTTGCTCTCGTGTGTCCCGTCCGCTTTAGCCCAGTCGCGAACCGCCGGCGCAACGAGCTCCGTGGCAGAACCGACTCTCACGTTTCGCAAGATTTTCAAATCCAGCTATCCTGAATTCGCGGAAATCAAGGTCAACGAAAACGGCGCGGGTACCTATGACATTCGCCAGCTCGACGATACGCCGAGCCCTCAGCCGATGCAGATCAGTCCGGCCCTGGCACACAAGCTCTTCCAACTCGCGGCGGAATTGCACAACTTCCATGATGTGAATCTCGACGTTCGCCGCCGCATTGCCGATTTGGGACAGAAGACGTTCGGCTATCAAAACGGCTCCGAGAAATTCGAGGTAACGTTCAACTACACGCTCAACAGCGCCGCCAACCAGCTCCTCGCCATTTTTGACGGCTTACAGCGCCAGGAACTCGATTTGAGCGACATGGTGCGCACCATGCGTTATGATCATCTGGGTGTCAACGACGTGATGACCCGCGTGCAGAGTGACATCCGAAACAAACTTCTTCCCGAACCAGACGCCCTGCTTCCTACACTTGACCAACTCGCCGCGAACGACGAACTGGTAGACATCGCCCGCCAGCGCGCCCGCGCTCTCGCCGAACAAATTCGCAACAACCACTAATTTGTGGTGGTGGTCAGTTTGAATTTTCTTAATCGTGACAAAGAGTCAAAATTCAAACGCCACGAGCCAAACGAAGGCTTCTTGTTCTATGGCAAATCCTTGCTCATTCGTTCAGTGACTTCCTTCGGCTCTGTTACCGGTGGGTTGTCCAAATACTTTCCAAAGAAAACCAGATAGCGCTGCCAGCGATCCTGGATGTGCCGCGGCTCGACGAAACCGTGATTCTCGCGCGGATACGTAACGAATTCGACCGGCACATGCCTCTCGACAAGCGCGCGATAGAACTCTTCGGCCTGCGGAATGGGCACGCGCGTGTCTGCCTGCCCGTGCAAAATCATCGTCGGCGTTTTCACATTCTCGACGTACTTCATCGGCGAATGCTCCCAGTATTCCTGAAAATTGTCCCACGGCGCCTTCATCTCGAAAAAATCGCGCAGGTAACGGTGAATATCGGTTTGCGAATACATGGAGTACAGATCCGGAAGGCCCGCGCCGGGTGAAATCGCTTTGAACCGGTCAGTTTGAGTGTCGATCCAGAACGTCATGAATCCGCCATACGACCACCCAAACGCCCCCAGCCGATTCGGGTCGGCCCAGCCCCTGTCCACCATGGCCTGCACGCCGCTCATGTCATCTTTATAGTCGCCATCGCCCCAATCGTTCTGGTTCGCCGCCGCAAACTTCTCGCCGCGGCCCGTCGAGCCGCGAAAATTCGGCTCGAGAATCATGTAGCCGTTCGCCGCAAGGATTTGCTCTGTGGAATTGAATGAGAGCAACGACGCTCCTGTCGGCCCTCCATGCGGATTGAGCAGGAAGGGATACTTGCGCGATGAATCAAAGTCGACGGGCTTCGTAACAATGCCCTCGATCTCCATTCCGTCTTTGCTGCTCTTCCATTTCGCCACTTCTGTTTCGCCGAGCGCGTAATCATCGAGCCACGCATTTTGATTGGTGATCGGCTCGATGGAGCGGAAGCTCAAGCCGGAACGGAAGACATTTGCGGGATGCGTGGGGTCGCTCCACGTGCCAACCGCAGTTTCACTGTTCGCGCTGATTTCGTCCAGGCTGACGACCCCTGCCTTCTCCGTGACCTGCCGCACTGCGCCGGCCGCAACATTCGTGGCGAAAACTTCCAGCGATTCGCGCGTATCCGTGCTGAAATAAATCGTCTTGCCATCCGGACTCCACACGGGCTCTGAGGCGTTGAGCTCAAACGAGCCTGTCAGTTTGCGTGGCTCGCCTCCGGCCGCGCTGACGACAAACAAATTCGTCTGATGCACGCTGATCCCATCGCTGCTCAGGTAAGCGATCCATCGCCCGTCGGCGGACCACCGCGCGGTGTGCGTCGGATTTGAGCTATCCACCAATTTCCTTTGCTGGCCGCTCGCCACGTCGAGCACCCAGGCGGTTTGCAGGCTGGCGTCGTCCGAGAGCGGTGTCGGCGTCGTTGTGAACGTGATATGCGACCCATCCGGTGACCATCGCGGATCGCTGACCATGAAATTTCCGTGGGTGATTTGCTTTTCCCCCTCGGACGCAATGTTCCACGTCCAGAGTTGCGCCATCTTGAAATCGTGGTCCACCACCACCGCATCATCTTTATCTTTGTGGCGCTTTTCCTCGTCAGCGAGGGTCGCGGGGACCGCCGCAAGCAGCAGGTCCTTGCCGTCGGGCGAAAATTGAAAGGTGCGCACCCCAGCCTTATGTTTCGTCACCTGCCACGGCTCGCCGCCGTCGCCATACATGAACCAAACCTGCGGCTTCGCGTCTTTCTCCTCTCCCTCATCCATCGTGAACGCAAGAAGTTTGCCGTCAGGCGACCAGGAGATGTTTGAGACGCTTTTTTCGCCGCGCGTATACTGCCGCGCAGCGCTCGCGGGCCCCGCCGTCGGGACCACCCACAATTGCGTCACGGTTTTCCCTGGCTGATCCTTTTCCATCTTCAGCGCCGAGACCAAATATGCTACGCGCGAGCCATCCGGCGAAATCCGCGGAGAAGAGACGCGCGCGACGCGCAGCGCCTCGTTCGTGCCGAATAATTTCTTGCCGTCCTTGCTGCGGACCTGGCCGGCGGGCGCCTCTTGAGCCGCCATCATTCGAGGCGCGAGCGAGATAGTCAAAGCCACGATCAAAGTAATGCTGCCGCCGTTCGCCAGTTTACGAATCATTGCGAAAACCTCCTTGTCGCCGAAGCCGCCCTTCGCTTCTCCAAGGCGCGCAGTATAGTGACTCCATTTCCGCGATTCAACTCCATCCGCACGCTAGGCAGGCGCACGCACCGCCGGATGGTGGGTCAGTTTGAATCTTCTTAATCGTGACAAAAAGAGTCAAAGTTCAGACTGACCCATTACCAACCTCCTAACCGCCGAATTCGCTTGACCGCGTATCCCTAAAGCGCGAGCATATTGCCAGTGTGCCCGTGCATCCCTTTAGTGGGACTGCATGCCAGCTGTTTGAATGCCCCAAAAAGGGGGTGCGTTATGCGCCGCTCCGGTATCAGCCTTCTGCTCTTCAGTTTTGCAGTTCTTAGCTTGATTGGTGTCTCTCGGCCAGCACAGGCGTCTGACTTGAGCTATGCCCGCATTGTGCGCTTGAGCCTTGTTGGCGGCGACGTACAAATTTCGCGCCCCGGCCACTCGGGCTGGGAAACCGCTTCGGCGAACATGCCCATAACGCAGGGCGTCACCATCGGGACTAATGCCGGTCGCGCCGAGGTTCAATTCGAGGATGGCAGCACGGCCTGGATTGATGAAAACACGCTGGTGCAATTCACCGAGCTCGCGCTCTCCGACGGCGGCCGCATCACCAAATTGACGCTCGCGCAAGGCACTGTGAGCGTTTACGCGGACTTGAAGCGCGCTGACACATTTGTCGTCTCCACCTCGAAGGAGCAAATCACGGTGCCGAAGCGCTCGCTCTTCCGCGTGGACGCCTTCCACGATGGCGCTTCCATCAGTGTGATGCAGGGTGAAGTGCAAGTCGGCGCTCTCGAAGGCTCCGCCGATGCAAAGACGCTCGCGAAGGGCCAGACTCTTGCCTACAAGTCGAAAGTCGAAACGAGTGCGGTCAGCACAAATCCGAAAGCGGATGCGTGGGATCGCTGGGTGAGCGGCCGGGAACAGACCATGCAGGGGGCGACCGCACAATCACTGTCTTACGCGAACGCACCTTTCAGCTACGGCATGGGCGATCTTTCCGCGTACGGCGGCTGGAATTATTTTGCGGGTTACGGTTACGGCTGGCAGCCATTCGGCATGGCGGCGGGTTGGGCGCCATTTTCGATGGGCCAATGGGCTTCCTATCCGGGCCTCGGTTGGACATGGATCAGCGGAGAGCCCTGGGGCTGGGTTCCTTATCACTTCGGCAACTGGATGTTCTCGCCTGCGTATGGCTGGATGTGGTTCCCGAATGATTTCGGCTTCTGGAATCCCGCGCCGGTGAATTGGTATTCCATCGGAAATCAAGTGGGTTGGGCGCCGGCAGCTCCGCGATCCGGCATTGGGTCCAGGTTTCCCACATCTCCGCGCATTTTGATTGTGAGCGGCTCGAAATCAATCGGTAGCATGAGTTCCCTTCGAATCGTGACAGCAGGCGGCGGCAATCAGTCTATCCAAACGTTGGCGGGCGGCCCGCTTGAAAACGGCCGAGCTCCGCGCGTTGGCAGCGCAGGTCTAGCGGCGAACGGGAACGCGCCCGCACAAGTTTCCAGGGCGCTGGTCCCGACGGCCCCGAGCATGGCTCGTTTGCAGCGTTCGCTCGCCACAAGCGGCAGCATTCCGGCAATGAATTCGCGCCTGCCGGCCGCTCCCGCGTCGCAAATGTTCAGGGTCCAGAATGCCATGCGAATGCCATCTGCCTCGCTGCCTCATCGTCCCGCTCCCATGTTCATTCCCCGCCAGTCCGCGCCGGTGGGCATGAGCAGCATGGGCGTCAGCGAGCCACAGGGCTTCGGCGCACCGGGTCGTAGCGGCTCCGCCCCCGCGTTTTCCGCGCCGCGGATGTCAGGCCCTGCAACGGGAGCACCTTCGGCGCCCGCATCGCATGCGGTCGCTGCTGGCCGCCCACACTAGAGGCCCGTTTTTCGGATTGCGGTATGGCCGTCGTGGCGCTCTATACGAAACTGACGGCTTTTTCCTTTGTATTCTCCGCGGGCGAGTCTACCGCACAATAATTCCCGCGTAACCCACCACGTCTTCGCGGTCGCCATTCACGTCGCCTGAAGTTGCATATTGCAGAAGTTCCGCGTTCGTCGAGCCCAATTCCCGCGCCGCTGTGATCATAGCGACTGCGGGACCGTAGCCGCACATTGTGATGTTTTCGCGGCGCACTGTTTCATATAGCCCGCGCGCGTCCAGCGCAAGAATCGCGTCAATTGCCTTGCGGTCTTTCACGCGCGTGATCGCGTCGCTCTCGCGGTGATTCATATCCGAGCTCGCAATAATCAATACGTTTTTCTCTTGCCCTCGAATGACCTGCGCCACAGCGTGTCCCAGCATTTCGAGCGCGTCGAAGCGGTCTGTGCCAACCACGACGGGAACAAACGAAAAATCGCCCGCGATTCTCTGCAGGAATGGCAACTGCACTTCAAGAGAATGCTCTGCCGAATGGGCAACAGCGTCTTCACGCAAAAGCGGCAGCGCGTCCTTCAAAGCAACCGCGAGCGCCGCGTCGATTTTCGCTTCGCCAAGCGGCGTTTCCCACGCGCCCTCGGAAAGAATCGCTAGCCGCTCGCCGTGAGGATAATGCCTCGGCCCGATCAAAATGAATCGCGACGGTAATTCGAGCGCGCCATACACGGTTCCGGCCACACGTCCCGAATACATATAACCTGCGTGCGGCACGATGCACCCGGTCGCTCGAATTTTCTCCACCGCATCGGAGACGCAGCCGTCGATTTGGCTAAGCAGCATGGTAGCGTCGGCGGGATAAAAACGTCCAGCGACAGCGGCGGGCCGAATCATGGAAACCTTCCGGTGGGATTGTACTGCGATTCGCGGCTGCTGCTAACTTAGAACGACTTCGAGGCTTTGCCTTTGATCGACTGCGCCACCGTGCTTCCCTCGGCGTACTTAATCGTCACATGGTCGCCGGACTGATAACCGCCTCTGTCAATCAACGGCTGCAACTGCTTTGCCACGCCGGGTGAAAACGTGAATGTGCGCACAATATAGGAATTCTTCGGATCGCGCACCATGATAGAAACCGTATTCATGCGAATCACCTCACCCTTGAACGTATCGAGTTTCACTTTGGGTGGCTTGGCGGTTTTTCGCTTAACGGTGATGGCCTTGCCCGTGGTCACCTGTGCGGATGCCGATGGCAGGCCAACCCCAGCCAGCGAGGCCAAACAAAAGATCGCGATGGCGATTCGTTTACACATCTTCCACATTTTCGTCGAGGGAAATTTTGAGCGACTTCAGAAACTTGATGTCCTGCGGGGTGATATCGACTTTTGCCTCTTCGGCGCGCTCGTCCAGCACTTCCTCGTCCACGCGAATATGTAGCGATTCCAGGAAGCGCCGGTCCGTCGTCGTCATCTTCGATTCTTGCGTGGGCCGCTGCGCCAGGCCAATGGTCGCATCCAGCTTCAGCACGATGTCGTAGCCCGCCGACCGTACGTTGGCAATGGCCTCGGCAATCTTCTCGGAATCCGCCACGGAATCGTTGATAGCGTGTCCCAGCTCGCGGAGCAGGGCTTTTAAATTGTCATCGAGCCGCAAGGTCATCCTCCTCGTCTGATTCGATTTTATGGCGGCGGGCCTAAGGATACAAGCACAAGTGCGCCACCCGGCACTGCACCTTTGGACAGCCCTATGTATTAGAATGGGGGCATGGACGCAAGTGGATATTCGCGGTCGAGTCCCAACTGGATTTCGGCATTTTGGCGCGGCGGCTCTGCCATGTTCCGCGCTGTTTGGAAACTCGCTCGTCAGCTCTTCCATGAAGCGGCCGGCACTCTGTTTGCCCTATTCGCACTGTACGCTGGCGCCGCCGCCTGGAAGCAGAGCCGCCAGCCCGGCGGCCAGTGGATCGCCGCATTCGCTTTGGGCTATGCGCTTATGATGACTTGGTTTTCTTTTTCGTCTTTCCGCAATGCGCGCCGCGTGCGCTGAATCACCCGGACACATGAATAAAATCCCCACAAAAACCGAAGTCCCCGCCGGCAAGAATCGAGAACGAAACAAGAAGCCAAGCAACGTACCGAAAAGCAATCCAGTCCCGTTGCCGCTCGACGTTGTCGTCACGCCGGAACACCTTCAAGGCTGGGATCCCGAGACCGACTTGGGCTTCCCCGGCCAGTTTCCCTTCACGCGCGGAATTTATCCCACCATGTACCGCGGGCGCTTTTGGACGATGCGCCAGTACGCAGGTTTCGGCTCCGCTGCCGAATCCAATCAGCGCTACCGATACTTACTTTCTCAGGGGCAGACGGGCCTCTCCGTCGCCTTCGATCTCCCCACGCAGATGGGCTTCGATCCCGACCATCCCATGGCCCGGGGCGAGGTCGGCAAGTCCGGCGTCTCGATCGCCTCGATCGGCGACATGG
>DASZCH010000161.1:0-27058 GCA_035943235.1 Candidatus Acidiferrales bacterium | reverse complement strand
CCCTCAGACGTTACACTAAATTCATGCTACTACTGGCGGTAGGCCGCGTCAAGGCGGCGTAACGGCCCACGTTCCCTTCCCCTCGCGGGCTTGAGGACATGATTTTCCATCTTTGTTTTCCGTGGTTTCCGTGGCAATTCTATTACTTTTTAGCTAGGGGGACGCGATGCGTTGCATCGCGCGGGCAGGGCAAGCCCTGCCCCTACAAATGGATGCAAGGCTGGTTAGGCGCGGGTGGCGGCTACGGGAGCAGGAGCGGAAGAGCGGCCGGCGGGTTTCGGAGGCGGCCAGGGTTCGAGGAGTTTTTCTTTGCGATAAATCATGGCGTTGATGTCGTAGGGAGCGAGTTCGAATCCGTGGCCGTGAGTGATGGCGTCGGTCGGGCACGCCTCGACGCAATAGCCGCAAAAAATGCAGCGGGAATAGTCAATGTTGTAGACCTTGGCGTAGCGGTCGGCGTCGGAGATGCGATTTTCGGCGGTGTTTTCGGCGGCTTCGATGTAAATGCAGTTTGCCGGGCACGCGGCGGCGCACAGGAAACAGGCGACGCATTTTTCCAGGCCGTTCTCGTCGCGTTGCAGCACGTGAATGCCGCGATAGCGTCCCTGGAAATGAACCGGCTCGGCGGGATAATTCTCCGTCGTGGGCTTCTTGAACATGGTGACGAACGTCACCTTGAAGCCTTTGTACAGAATCACAAACGTGCGAAAGAATTCCTTAATCACCGATGCCATATACTTTCACTCTAACAAAGACTCCACGGCGCTGCAAACGCAATTCCGCGTTGGGAATTTCAGTTTTTTATTCGCCCGGAGGCGCGACGGGGGCGGGTTCTTGCGGTCCGGCCTTGCCGGTGATGGCGGCGACGATTTGGCGGCCGTGGAAACGTCCATTCTCGATGAAAATTTCGCCGGTGTGGAGGCCTCCGAGCAAAACGCCGGCCACGTAGATTCCGGGAACGTTGCTTTCGAGCGATTCGGGATGGCAATCCGGCTTGCGCGTTTTGGGATCGAGGCGAATTCCGAGGCTTTCCAGAAACGAAAAATCGGGATGGTAGCCCGTCATCGCGAACACGCGAAACGCGGGCAGCTCTTCGGCGCCGTGGCCGTCCTGCACGACAACTTTGCCAGGCTCGAAGCGCAGAACTTTGGTGTTGAAGCGCGCCTGAATTTCGCCGGCCTTGATGCGATTTTCGATGTCGGGACGCACCCAGAATTTGAGCGAGCGGCCGAGTTCGGCGCCGCGATGAACGACGGTGACGCGCGCGCCTCCGCGAAATAAATCCAGCGCGGCTTCGGCGGCGGAATTCTTCGCGCCGATGACGATCACGTCTTTCTCCCACAGCGGATGCGCGTCGCGATAATAATGCGAAACGTGCGGAAGATCCTCGCCGGGAACGTCGAGGAAATTCGGCAAGTCGTAATAGCCGGTGGCGAGAACGATTTTCCGCGCGTGATATTGGTGCCGCGCGCCGTCGGCGTCACGCGACTCGACGACGAATGCTCCATCGTGGCCGCTGATTCCCTCGACTTTTTCGTACAGGCGAACTTCGATTCCGTAGTGTTCGACCGCGCGGCGGTAATATTTCAGCGCTTCGGCGCGCGTGGGCTTGCCGCCAACGGTGGTCATGGGCAGGTCGCCGATTTCCATGCGCTCGGGCGTGGTGAAGAAAGTCATGTTGGTCGGGTAGTGGTAAAGCGAATTGCAGAGGCAGCCCTTGTCGATAACCAGCGGCCGCAGGCCCGCGCGCTTCGCTTCCATCGCGCAGGCAAGGCCCGTCGGCCCCGCGCCGATGCAAATCAAATCGTAGGTGGATGACATCTTGCTAGTGTGCGACGGGATGTGTGCTGAGTTCAACGGGGAAATAAATGTAGTGGCGAGAGACTCGTGGCTAGTGGCCAGAAAAGACGAAGAGTTCGCGCGGAAGCTTTTTGTAAAACGAACAACCGCGCGAAAGGAAGAGCGTCAGTTTGAACCTTGATTGCTTGCGGCGCGATCCGGAAAATTCAAACTGATGCGCGGTTTAATTTGCCGGTAAGGCGAGCGTGCGGTATCCTCGGGGCATGCGACATCTGGTCGCCATCGGCAGCCATGCCGAGAAGGAGGTGATCCAGTGAGGTACTGTTTACGTTGAAGCAGTAGAAGAGGCGCTTGTGAGTTCGCCGGGCGCCTCTCTCCTTTTTATCCCCATCGCGCTGCGCGAGGAAGAACCGATTAAGGCGCGCACCCTTGCAAACGGCGCAACGAGTGCGGCACCCGCGAATTCTAAGACAGGGATGACACAGGCGGTTAGCTAACCGGGCGTATCCTCTTGCAGATGATCCGCCGCGGCAGAAGGAAGCGTGGGTCATTCGCCAGTGAATGAGCTTTTCTGTTTTTCAATTCGTTGTTAAACTCAACTTTGGAGCGCACCCTGATGGCCTGTAAAGCCCTTATGAAGGATCCAAATGTTCTGGGGGGTGTTCCAGTGTTCCGCCACACACGCGTCCCGTTTCAAGCCCTGCTCGACTACTTGGAAGGCGGACAAACCCTCGCTGATTTCCTCAGTGATTTTCCGACAGTCGGCCAAGAAGCCGCGATCGCGGCACTTGAAGAAGCAAAGGCCCTCGTCGTAGCGCAACTGGAATGAAAATCCTTCTCGACGAGTGCATCCCCAGGTCGATCAAATCCAGCCTGTCAGTCGAAGGGCATGAATGCTCGACCGTGCCTGAGGCCGGGCTTGCGGGCAAAACGAACGGAGAATTGCTGCGACTGGCAGAGGGCAGCTTCGAAGTTTTCGTCACTCTCGATAGGGGCATGCCGTATCAACAAAACCTCGCCGGATACAACATCTCAGTCGTATTGATTCGAACCAAATCAAGCCGGGTAGCAGATATTTTGCCGCACATTCCGAGCTGCCTGTTGGCTTTCAGTTCAATCAAGCCGGGACAGATTATTGAAATTGGCGAGAGCTAGCACTTGATTTGAGAACTAGAATTCGGGCTCTCAGGCGGCGGAGGAGGCGGACCTTGCGTTTCGCTCGAGTTCGACGAGCGTTTCGCGGAGGGAGCGGATCAGATCTTCGCGCGAGATTTGGCTGCGGCGGAACTGGATGCGGAGATGGTACGAATCGTCGGGTGAATGGTAGTCGAAGGTGTACGGGCGCGGGCGCGTGTCGGCATCCTTCTCTTCCTGGCGGACGCGGCGAGCCTCATCGCGCGTCAAGCCGCTCTGCGCAATTTGCGTCACGATTTCGTGCATCTTCTTTTCATTGGGCTGCCGCGCCACTTGCAACAAAAGCGATTTCGAAGTCACGCCCTTCTCGATGCACGAGCGGCGAACCGCGTCGGGAATCATGCGAATCGAAAGCGTTTCGGTGACGGACGAGCGCGCGCGACCGATTTTCTTGGCGATATCGTCATGCGTGTAGTCAAACTGCTCGGCGAGCCGGAAAAGGCCGTCGGCTTCCTCGAAAGCGGTCAAATCCTTGCGCTGAAGATTTTCGATTAAGGCAAGCTCGAGTGTTTCCGCGTCATCGGCAATCTTTTCGATGCAGGGCACTTCGCGGAGTCCCGCGGCGCGCGATGCGTGGTAACGCCGCTCACCGGAAATTATGTAATAAGCGTCCTCGCGGGGCATGTAGCGGACGAGCAGCGGTTCGAGGACTCCTTTTTCGCGCACGGACTGAATCAGCTCCGACAAATCGCCGAGGGCTTTGCGCGGCTGGTCCGGGTTCGGATGCACTTTATCAATGGGGATCATCCGGCCAATCGACGCGCCGCTGAAACTCGTTAACGTTTCTACATAATGCGCGTCATGCCGCATCTTGAGTGTGACGGGTAGCCCGATCCGCTTGGACACGTTGGATGACCTCCTGAGAGAGCTTCTTATATTCTTCCGCGCCGGTGGACTTGGGCGCGAAGGCAAAAATGGTTTCCTTGTACGCGGGACTTTCCTCGAGACGCACGTTCTTGCTGATGCGCGTCTTGAAAAGGGCGTCTCCGAAGACGGCGCGAATCTGCTCATGCGTGTCGCGCGAAATATTGGTGCGGCGATCGAAGAGCGTGATGACTACGCCGAGGACTTTCAAGTCAGGATTGGGACGCGAGCGAATGCGGGCATACGTTTCGAGCAGATCGTCAGTGCCTTCGATGGCGAAATAGGCGGCTTGAATCGGGACCATCAGATGAGTGGCCGCGACGAGCGCGTTAACCGTCAAGATGCCGAGCGCGGGCGGCGTATCCATGACGATGAAGTCGAAATCTTTCAGGATGGGCGCAAGCGCGTCCTTTAATTTGTACGGCGCGTCAAAGGCTCCGGCGAGTTGTTGCTCCAGGCGCGCGAGCGAAAGCTTCGCGGGAGCGAGAAATAAGTTGGGGTCCTTCGTGGGCTTGATGACTTTCGCCATCTCCGGCGCATGGTCGCCGAAAACATCGAACATAGAGACCTGCACGTCGCCCGCCTCGACAAAAGCGATGGTGGCGTTGGATTGTGGATCGAGGTCGATGAGTAGGGTTTTCTTCTTGCGCAGCGCGAGAGCCGCCGCGAGGTTGATTGCGGTCGTCGTCTTACCCACGCCGCCCTTTTGATTTGCTATGGCCAGGACACTCGTCAAAAGCGCCGCCACTCCTTCGGCAACAGCAGACCTACATATAGGCTGGCCTGCCCGAAGCCCACAATAAGTAGGCCAAATGTACCCAGACTACCCGTCATGCGCAAGCGAAAAAATGTCCGCGAACAAAAAAAGTTGTTTTTCCATGGGCGGGAGGAGGCCGCCGGCGCATATCCGCTGGGAGGATATTCCAATCTGGTACAGCTACATCTTATAACTACATCTTATAACGGCCCAGGTCTTCGTCATTCAGATTTTCGAGCCAGCGGCGCATATCCTCACTGGAGGTTTTCTCCGTCGCGCTGGTCGAAAGTTTCGACGTCTTGAACACTTCTTCTTCCACAAAAATCGGGCAGTCCAGCCGCAACGCCAGCGCGAGCGCATCGCTCGGCCGCGAATCGAGCGACATGGTTCGTCCTTCGCGCTCCATCCAAATCACGGCGTAGAACGTGTCGTCCTTCAGGTCGCTGACCACAACTTTTTGCACATGGACATCCAATCCCATCAGGACATTTTTCAGCAGGTCGTGCGTCATCGGGCGCGGCGTCTGCACTTTCTCGATTTCGAGCGCGATGGCGTTGGCTTCGTAAATGCCCACCCAAATCGGAAGCGTGCCCGCGCCCTGCACGGCGCGCAGGACGACCACGGGCATGTTCGTCACCGGATCCATCATTAACGTACGGATTTTCACTTCGCGTTCCATAGGGCCCTCCCGCAGGTCGCTCATTCGACTTGCACACCGGCGAGGCTGTTGGGTCCCGCGACGGTGATCTCCACGTAACGATATTGTCCCAGAAGACTTTGCTCATGCGAAGTGAAATTTACAATTCGATTGCAAGTTGTGCGCCCCGACCATTGCCCGCGCGACTCGTGACGGCCATCGACGAGCACTTCGAAACGCGTTTTGAGGAGCGATTGATTCCGCGAAGCCTGGATTTCGCGCTGGCGCTGCTGAATCACGGCCAGATTCCTTCCCTTCTCTTCCTCGGATATTGCATCCGGCATATCTTTCGCCGAAGTATTCGGCCGCGGCGAGTACTTGAAGGCAAAGACGCCGTCGTAACGGACATCTTCCAGGAGTGAAATGGTTTCCGCGAAATCAGTTTCCGTTTCGCCGGGGAATCCGACGATGATATCGGTGGTGACGCTGATGGGCCGCCGCGCGGCGCGAATCCAGCCGATTTTTTCGAGATACTCGTCGCGAGAGTACGTGCGCAGCATTTGCTTCAGGATGCGCGAAGAGCCGGATTGCACGGGCAAATGAATGTGGTCGCAGAGCGCGGGAGTCGCGTCGATGGCTTCGACGATCTCGCGCGTGAAGTCATTGGGATGCGAAGTCATGAAGCGCACGCGGCGAATTCCGGGAACTTCGGCGACGGCGCGCAACAGTTCCACGAAATTCATGCGTCGCGGCGATGGATCGCGGTAGGAGTTGACCGTCTGGCCGAGGAGTTGCACTTCCGTGTAGCCGTCATCAACCAGGCGCCGCACTTCATCGAGCACGGACGCGCTGGTGCGGCTGCGTTGCGGGCCGCGCGTGTGGGGCACCACGCAATACGAGCAAGCGTAATCGCAGCCCTCGATGATTGTCAGATAGGCGCGAAACGGATTATCGCGCGGCGTGATTTCCGTCTCGAATGTTTCGTCCGTGTCGAGATCGAGGCCGGTGACGCGCCTGCCGCCCGCTTCCAACTCATCGAGCATCGCAGGCAGTTTTCGGTAACTGGCGGAGCCGCACACCATGCGCACCCACGGAGCGCGGCGGAAAATCTTTTCGCCTTCCTGCTGCGCCAGGCATCCGAGAACGCCGATGATCTTCTCTTCCCCGAGCGCTCCGCGAAAATCGCCGAGCCGCGAGAAAACCTTTTGCGCGGCCTTCTCGCGAATGCTGCATGTATTGTAGAAGACAAAATCAGCCGCGCCGGGCGAGTCCACCTGCTGATAGCCGCGCGCGAGCAGCACGCCGGTGACTTTTTCGGAATCGTGGACGTTCATTTGGCATCCGAACGTCTCGATATAGAAGGAACGTGCGGATTCCGGCTGCACGCGCGATACGGGAACGATCGCGGGCTTGGCAAACAATGATTCAAGAGGAATATCGATTCTGCCGGCCATGTTTAATCTGCGAGTCTAACACACGGGAAGCCGGCGCCGCATGCTGAGGCAAAGGCCTCAGGTCAGCCGAGCAAAAAACGCTCGGCGGGACCTGAGCGACACGGGCCGAACAAAAAGCGCTCTGAGCTACACGAGTTGAACAGACGCGAGGTCAAAAGCGCGCGTCGATGTGTCGTTTTGTGCACCAAATTAAATATCGCGTGACGACGTAAGCGTTTGACCCATCCAACTGCGTATGCTACGGTGATTTTCGGGCATTGAGGACGCTTCCTCAGGGGAGAAAAACATTTCGCACGCCGCTTTTGCAATTCTCACCGGACGCCTGGGCGCGATCTTCTTTCAAACGAGCTGGGTCGCGCGAATCGTCCTATTGATATTGCTTTTTCTCTCGCTTTTTTCCTGGGCCATCATCCTGCAGAAATACAGCATGTTCTCGAGGCTTGAGCCTCGCACGAAACGCTTCATGCAGTTGTTTCGCACGGGACGCGGCCTGCCCGATCCGAACAGCCTGCGCGCGGGCTCGCACGGCTCTCCGTTCGTCAACGTTTACGACGCGGGATACCGCGAACTGGAAGGACAACTGGCCGGCGGCAATCCCCATCCGGGTAAATTGAAGAATCCGCGCGCCGTGCTGATCGAAATGCAGATTGCCTCCGCCGATGAAGTGCGCTCCATGGAGAGCTGGATGCCGTGGCTCGCCACAATCGGGTCGATTTCGACTTTCATCGGACTCTTCGGCACGGTATGGGGCGTCATGGACGCTTTCGCGGGACTGAGCGAATTGGGGCAAGCCAGCCTGCAGGCAGTGGCGCCGGGAATCGCCGACGCTCTGATTACGACGGCCGCCGGTCTGTTCGCCGCCATTCCGGCCGTTATCGCTTATAATATCTATCTCCACCGCATTCGCGATTTCGCGTTGCGCATGGATAACTTCGCCACGGAATTTGTCAGCAAGATTGAAACGCTGTACAGCTAATTCATCATGGCGCAGAGCCAAAGACAACCCGGCACCACGCTCTCGGAAATTAATATCGTTCCGTTCGTTGATGTGATGCTTGTGCTGCTGGTGATTTTCATGATCACCGCGCCGTTGATCGAATCGGGCATCAAGGTGGAACTCCCCAAGACAAAAACGGTGCAGGCCATCACGCAGGCGCGCATCGTCATCAGCATCGATCGCGCGCAGCGCCTTTACATCGGCAAAGACCCGGTGAATATCCACGCGCTGGGGCAGCGAGTGCTGGCGATGGACAAAGACGTGGCGCACACTCCGGTTTTTGTCCGGTGCGATTCAGAAGTGCCTTTTGCAACCTGGGCTCTGGTAATGGACACGTTGAAACAATCGGGAATCAATAATATCAGTGTCGTGACGAAACCCTTGACCGGCGAGCCACGCACACAGTGAGATGCAGCTAACCGCTTTTCACCAACCCGCGCAGGACCTGAAAGGCCCCTTGGGCTATTCGGTGGTCTTTCATGTGATATTGTTCGCCACGCTGATTTCTTCCACGGTTTTCTCCCATCACGGCGAAGTGTGGGGCGGCGCGGGCGGCCAGGGGACGATCAACGTCAACTTAGTGGGCAGCGTTCCGGCAATTCCCTTGCCTAAGCCTGATGTCGTCACCACCAATCGCGTGGTGGACAACACCAAGGGACTTTATCAAACTGAACCTCAGCCCACTCCGCCGGTGGTCCAGCCGCAGCCGAAAGTGCCGCAGCCGGATGACACGAAGGCGATTTATCTGCCCAAGTTCAATAAAGAGGACAACAAGAAACCGGAATTCATCAAGAAGCCCTCGCGCGTGCTGGAAAATCCCGCGCCCGTCCCGAAGAACGCGATTCCCTACGGCAAGGGCGGCGCGCCGCAGATTCCGACGTCAACGTTCATGATGAATCAAGCCACGCGCGGCGGAATGGGCGTTCAGGGAACCACCGGCGGCAGTTTCGGCTTCCAGTTTCCGTGGTACGTGGAAGCGGTGCAGCGGCGCGTGAGCAGCAACTGGCTGGAATCAACGGTGGATCCCACCATTCCGTGGGCGCCGCGCTGCATCGTCAGCTTCCAGATTTTGCGCGACGGCACGGTGGCGAATGTTCAGATCATGCAGTCGAGCGGGAATCAGTCCGTGGACTCCTCCGCAATCCGCGCCGTGCAAAGTTCAAATCCGCTGGATCATTTGCCTCCCGGATACAGCGGTTCGTATGTGAATGTGGAATTCTGGTTCGATTTTCGGCGGCAGTGAACGGAGGCGCGAGTAACGGGTCGGTTTGAATTTTGATTCTTTTTGTTACGATTGGGAAAATTCAAATTGACGCACCACCGAGTCGCGGATTTTTTGATAAGGAGTTGTTGATACAAAACGTGGCCACATCCGAGGGGAATTCAGAATGAAACGGTTGATTGGAATAGTGGCGTCATTCATCGTTGTGATTTTCATCGCTGTCGCGCCTCGCGCAAATGCGCAGGGTGTCATTAAGACGGGCACGGGGCTCGGCGTCGCGAAAGTTAAATTGGCCGTGCCGAAGTTCGCCGCGCGGAATCCGCAAGCCGGTCCGCTTCAGGATGTTTTTCATCAGGTGTTGATGGATGACCTCAGCTATTCCGGAATCATCGACATGGTCAGCCCGAGCTTTTATCCCGCGAACGCTCCGGGCGTTCCCGGTGAACTCAACGCCGAGCAGTGGAGCCAGGCGCCCGCAAGCGCCTGGATGGTCGCGTTCGGCAATCTGACCGTGAATGGAACTTCGCTGTCGCTGGCAGGTTACCTTTACGATGTAAGGCAAACACCGCCGCTCTCGATTCTGGAAAAAATCTATAATGGTGACGCCACGGAGGCAGGCGCGCGGCAACTCGCCCACGAATTTGCGGACGATATAATTTCGCGCTTGAGTGGAGGCCTTCCGGGAATCGCGCAAACCAAAATCGCGTTTGTGAGCAACCGCAGCGGGCACAAGGAAATCTGGGAAATGGATTACGATGGCGCGAACCAGCATCAATTAACGCATTTGGGTTCAACGGCGCTGACTCCGCGATGGTCGCCTGACGACTCACGCATCGCATTCACCTGCTTCGAATCATATCGCCGCGTCGTCTCCGCGCAGATATGCATCTATTCGACGTTGTCGAACCGTCTGATGTCTTTCCCGCGATTCCCGGGCACGAATTCATCGCCCGCGTTTTCGCCCAATGGCAGCGAAGTGGCTTTCATGTCCAGCCATGGAGGCGATCCCCAGATTTTCGTCACGGATACCACCGGCGGCCACATGCGCCGCTTGACGGATATACTCGGCGTAAGCACTTCGCCAACCTGGAATCCCAAGACGGGCAATCAGATTATTTTTGTGAGTGACCGCGGAGGATTGCCGGATCTATTCCAAATGAACGCGGACGGTTCAAACGTGCAAAAGATTCCGCTTTCCGCGGCGACGGGCGTGGCCGCAAAGGATCTGCCCGCCACCGGCTACGTGATCGACCCGGCGTGGTCGCCCAATGGCGAGCTTCTCGCCTTTAGCTGGCGGCGGCCACAGGGAAATTATGATATCTACATCATGGATTTGGCGAGCCACCAGCTCGCTGAATTGACGCGCGATTCCGGCCAAAATGAGCGGCCCAGTTGGGCGCCTGACGGCAGGCACATCGTTTTCGAGTCAACCCGCACCGGCGCGTTGCAGATTTGGACCATGCTGGCGGACGGGAGCGAACCGCGCGTGTTGACCACTAGCGGCAGGAACGAATCGCCGAATTGGTCGCTCAAGTGATTTTATTGCGATTTTTTTGCAGTTACCCTTGGTGCAGTTGCCTTAATCAGTTGCTGTTTACATAATCCAAGCCCTGTTCTGTAACAACTCGCGCAGCCCAGGGCGCGAAGAGGAGGATTTTCGATGCACAGCAGTACCGTTCGCAGGCTTCTCGTGTTCTTAAGCGCATTTTCATTTCTCGTATTCGCCGGTGCTTGCAAGAAGAAAGTAGCGCCGCCACCTCCACCCGCTCCCGCTCCGGCGCCTGCTCCAGCACAGCCGACGGTGACACTCAGCGCCACGTCCACGTCGATTCAGCCGGGACAAAGCACCACGCTGAATTGGAGTTCGACGAACGCGACTGACCTCGACTTGCAGCCTGGAGTCGGAAAAGTAGCGGCGGAAGGCTCAACCAACGTCAGCCCAACCGAGACCACCACTTACACAGTCACGGCGACTGGACCTGGCGGAACAGCGACGGCCAACGTTGCCATCACCGTTGCCGCGCCCGCAGCTGCTCCTGCGCCTGCTGCAACGCCGGACATCAATGCACTGTTTACGCAGAACGTCAAAGACGCATACTTTGACTACGACAAGTCCGACGTGCGGGGCGACTCTCGCGAAGCTCTGCAGAAGGACGCCGAATTCCTGCGCTCCTATCCGCAAATCAGCGTCACGCTCGAGGGGCATTGCGACGAGCGCGGTTCGGAAGAATATAACCTGGGCCTGGGGCAACGCCGCGCGGACGCCGCCAAGCAGTATTTGGTTTCGCTCGGCATCCCCGCGGAACGCATCAAAACAATGAGCTGGGGCAAAGAGCATCCATTTTGCTCCGAGCATAACGAGACGTGCTGGCAGCAGAATCGCCGGGCGCACTTCGTGATGCTCCAGCAGCAATAAGAATAGCCGGGGGCGCTGCGAGGCCACGCGCTTCGCAGCGCCGCGGCGTATCCAAAGGAGAATATTCCATGCGCACAAGAACTATCGTGCTCGCGCTCGCCATTCTGGTGTTGGGCGCCATGGGTGGCGCGATCCTCGCTCCCCCTCCCGCCGACGCCGTTTCGCGCGAGATTATCCAGATTCAGCAGAGCATCGCGCAGATTCTGCAGAACCAGCAGGATATGCGCAACGACATAGCGTCGCGGTTCGCGTCCATGCAAACGCTGGTGCAGCAATCGCTCACTTCGGCGAACCAGTTGAACCAGAACCTGGGCTCGCTGCAGAAAACCATACAAGACGCGCAGGCCAATAACGGAGCCAGCAGCACTTCGACGACTCAGCAGATGCAGGGCATCTCCGACAACATGCAGGATATGCAAGCCCGCATGGGGAAACTGGCGCAACAAATCACCGACATTCAGTCCACGCTGCAGCAGATCAACGCAAAAGTCTCCGGCGGCGCGCCAGCAACGCAAGCTCCCGGCACAACGGGGAGCAATCCTTACAATCCCGGCTCTGACGGCTCGGCGACTCAGCAGCCTGTAACCAGCCCGCAGCCGGCGGCTCCGCCGCAAGGGATCTCCGGCGACACGCTTTATTCCAACGCGCTGCGGGACCTCAACAGCGCCCACTACGATTTGTCGCGCCAGGAATTCAACGACTATCTGAAGAACTTCCCGGATGGCGCGTTCGCCCCGAACGCCCAGTTTTATCTGGGTGAACTTTTTTATGCGCAAGCGCAATACAGCCGCGCCATTGCAGCTTATGATGGCGTGATCCTGAATTATCCCAAGAGCTCAAAGGTGGCGCCGGCCATGCTCGAAAAGGGCCGCGCCCTGGCGCAGACGAACAAGAAGGCGAGCGCCATGCGGGAATTTCGAGAGTTAATCCGGAAATATTCCGGCTCCGACGAGGCCAAAAAGGCCGCATCTGAACTCCGCGGCCTCTCTCCCTCGCATTAGTTCCCTCGCACGCGCACGAACGGCGTCCGTTCGGCCGCCGCTTCAGGTATACTTTCGGGCTTGATAAGGCTGTAGTGTGCGGAGGCGCGCATGTCCGTTAACAAAGTGATTCTGGTGGGCAGATTGGGCCGTGACCCGGAGACGCGATTCACCGGCGGCGGCCAGGCGGTCGCAAATTTTACGCTGGCGACAGACTCCACTTACAAAGACCGTTCCGGCGAGCGCCAGAAAAAAACCGAATGGCATCGCATCGTGGTGTGGTCAAAATTGGCGGAGATCTGCCAGCAATATCTGAAAAAGGGTTCGCTGGTTTACATCGAGGGCCGTCTGCAAACACGCGAATGGGAAGATAAGTCGGGCCAGAAACGCAGCACCACGGAAATTGTCGCGTCCGAAATGCGGATGCTCGGCTCGCGCAGCGAAGGCGCTGCCGCGGGCGCGGGTGGCGGCGGAGCAGGCGCGTCGCACGCGGCTGAGCCGGACATCATGCATTCCGACGACGCGGGCGGCCACGAGCCGAATATTTCCGACGAGGATATTCCCTTCTAGCAATCGGCGGGAAAGAAGCAGCTACTCCGCTTGCGGTGCGGACGTTTCTTCGTCCGCATCGTCGTCGTCCGGTGACTTCAAGGTGGGCAAAACCTCACGCGCAATCAATCGTTTCTGGATGCGCGTATCCTTTTTCATTTTTCCGTCGCGGAATTCCAGGGCGCGCTGCGCGTAGTCGGCGATGTCCGGCTCGTGCGTGACCAGCACCACGGTCAACCCTTCATCTTCATTGAGCCGCTGCAAAATATCCATAATCTCGACGCTGGTGCGGCTGTCGAGGTTGCCGGTGGGTTCGTCCGCCAGCAAAATGGCCGGCTTGTTCACGAGCGCGCGAGCGATCGCCACTCTCTGTTGTTGCCCGCCGGAAAGCTGCGAAGGATGGTGCATGGCGCGGTCGCCCAGGCCGACGCGCTCAAGCGATTGTTTGGCGCGCACCGCCCTTTCCTCGGGAGGAATGCCCGCATACAACGTAGGCAACTCCACGTTCTCAAGCGCCGTGGTCCGCGAAAGCAGATTGAACTGCTGAAACACGAATCCGATTTTCTTGTTGCGAATGTGAGCCAGTTCCACCTTGCTCAGTTGCGACACATCGATTCCGTCGAGAAGATACCTGCCCTTTGACGGCCGGTCGAGGCAGCCGAGAATATTCATCAGCGTCGACTTTCCCGAACCCGACGCGCCCATGATGGCGACAAATTCGCCGCGGCGGACCTCGAGCGACACGCCACGAAGCGCGTGCACCTGGATTTCGCCCAGGTCATATGTCTTGTGAACATTTTCGAGCGCGATCACCGCGTCAGATGCGATCGGCCGCGTGATTTCAGATTCGGGAATGGCTGCTCCGGTGGCCATGGTGTGGGTTGAGCCGCGAACGCCGGCGGCTAATGTCCTTGGTGTTGTTCTTTTTGCCGCTCTTCATCGAGTTTCTTTACGAACGCGTCGAATGTATTCTTCTGGTCCGCGGTAAGAATGCCGCGCGTTTTCTCTCGCCACTCCTGGCGAACCTGGTCATCCTTCGGATACCACTCGGCATGCTCCTGTGCATCCAAGGCATGAAATTTCGACCGCGCCTCGCTGACCAGAGCGTCGTACTGCGCTGCCTGCGCGGGCGTAAGCTGAAGCTGCTCTTTTAACTCCCGGACCATGCTGTGATGGCGTTGGCTCGCCAGCATGTGCGCATCCCACAGATGCGTCCCCACTCCGCCAAGGGCAATGCCCAGCAGGAACACAACTACCACCAGCCCGATTGCTTTCCGCGAAACGTTACTGTCGGTCATGATGTTTTTGTTCAATTGCCATCAAAACTTCATCGCCACTCGAAGCCGATAAGGATACGGGTGTCGTGAATACATCCGTCTGCTGCGCTGAAACGGTCTGCGTCGCCGCCGCGGGCGGAGCGTTTCTGGTCCTAAGGTCGTACGCGAAAAGCAACGCGATCGCCAACGCAGCTGAAAAAGCCAGCCGCCATGACCATGCCTCAATCGGCCGCCAGAAACTTCGCTGCTCGCGAACCCAGCGTTCGGCCGCGTCAATCTGCGCCATCACGCGCCGCGTGAATGCCGGACCCGGGTCGCCCGCCTGATCAAAGACCGCCACCAGTCGCCCGGATAGCCGCGCATCTGCGAGCGCTTCGCGGCATTCGCGGCAACCGTCGAGGTGTGCGCGCAATCGTTCCGAGTCGCGGCGTGGCAATTCACCGCCGATGTAATCCTCGAGCGGTGCTTCGAATTTTTCGCAACCCGTCATCTTCTGTTCGGACATGTTCAGGTCCCTCCGAACCTACAATTTTCCGCTTCCCTAACTGTGCGCGCCGACGCGCCGCCGATATGTCTTGGCCAGCTTCTTGCGCGCCCGAAACAACCGGACCTTCACGGTGTTCACGTTCAGATTCAGCATCCTGCCGATCTCTTCCACCGCGAATCCTTGGGCTTCCTTGAGCACCAGCATCACGCGGTCTTCCTCGGAGAGTTCCGCGAGCAGTCGCTCGACGATCTCCCGCAACTCGGCCTGGTCGCTCGGATTGCCGTGGCCTTCAGTGCTCACGAACTGCTCGACGTGCCGGGCCTGTTCTTCGCTAAGGTCAGCCTCGTAACTTAGGGGCCGAACTTTCTTCTTCCTCAGATAATCCCAGCACTCGTTTATGGCAATCTTGTAGAGCCAGGTCGAAAACGCCGAGCGCATGTCGAAACGCGCGATGGAGACGTAGGCCTTCAAAAACACCTGCTGCGCAACGTCCTCAATGTCCTCGCGGCGCCTTAAAACTCCGCCTACTACGGCCATTACCCGCTGCTGGTGCCTGCGCACCAACTCCTCAAACGCAACCACTTCGCCCTTTTGCGCCGCCCGCACCAATTCGCGGTCGTCGGGCTTGCCTGCGCGCGCCCGGGCTGTTATCGCAACGGTGGTTGCGCTTGCTGCCACGTATTTTGGGACGTTATCCATTCGCCGGCGGTTACAATTTCCTCGACCAATTTTGTACAAGTTACGGGAATTATATATGTAACTCCCTTGACTGATTTTAGGAGAACTCCACTGCAAAACAACACCAAATTGCGAATTCTGTCAGTTCGGCGGCCGTAGTCATTATGCGGCGCATTTTTCCTCCATTTTCAACTCTGCCGGGATATCAATGTAGTTGTAACCTGATGCAAGCCGATTTGAAAAAGAATGAAGCACTCTTGGCTGTCTGGGAAAAAGCTATGCCTGACATTCTTGCGACGAGTCATGGGCAGCTAAACTTGTGGCTCGAAATGTACACGTTCCCGGACGTTCGGCATTCGATCTGCGAGTGTGCCAGCAAGTGTTTGCGCCTATCCGGCAAAATGTCCGCCGATTACACAGTGCGGTTTGTTTCCAGCGCTCTGCGTCATCGCATCGAGAAACGCGCAGAAGCCTTTGCGCGAAAGCAGGAATTATCTGCGGCGCAATCAGTCGCAGAAACGAGTGGGACGGCTTAATGGCTGACCCACAAGGCTTGTCTTTGCCTACCGTCCACACATGGGGGTGGTAGACGGACCGCAGGCGATGGGTTGGCTGGGCTGTGCGCAACTTTTAGGATGGACGCCTACGCGCATCAGCCGAGCAGTTGTCCGTTTTGCGGCAAGCCCTTGAAGGCTGTCGATGCGCTTACGCACTACCGAGCGTTTCTAAAAAAAGTGGACAACTGGATGTGGGAATCAGACCTTCGTGAACCGGCGAATTGCCGGCAAAAGTCCGAGCAAACCGGTGCCAAGCAGCAGCAAAGATGATGGCTCGGGCGTGATCTGTGAGACCTGTAAAGCCGCAATGGAGCCAAGGTCCGTCGGTGGGCTGAATATGAGTTCACAAGTTACGCCACAAAAGAAATCCTCGCCGGAGGCGAATACGTTTATCCGACCCGGCGTGAGGTCAAAACTGCCGGAAGTAAACGACAGGTCATCCGAAACAGTGATTGATCCAAAGGTGGGATCAACGAAGGAATCAAAAATAGCAGCATCTCCCGAGGCAGTACCGTCAGTAAAGACATCGATGGAGCCGCCGCCGAAAAGAAACGTGTCGCCGCTTCCCGGGATACTGAAACTGAAGGTGCCTACGTCCACTTCCTCCTCTGTGGGAGATATGGTTATAAATGTGGCGGTTGTCGTACCTTGAACACAAAAAACTGGGCTACTAGCACATGCAACGACCGCAACTGGCACAGGGGAAGCGGAAACTGGTTTGGATGTGAACAACCCGAGAAGCCCAACGGCCAGCGGGGCCACCCATAGCAATCTTGGACGCGAATAGCCTGGGAAACTCTCAGACATGGCCGACCTCCTCCATTTGAAAGTAGACTTGAAGGTGCGGTTCTGCGGGGCGACGATGGCTTTGCGGGTAAAAACTTAGGACTCTGGCGGCTTCCCCCAACCAGGCCGTCCCTTTCGGGCACCCTCCTTCTAAGACTCAAAGCAGATGAATGGCCTCTAGATTCCAGTCCGTTCCAGATGGATGGCCCTCTTGCTTTGAAAGGACTTGCCGCAAATGGACCTCAAAAAGCTGTCGAAGGTGGTTGCAAAGTATTGCGCAAACACAGCAAAAAGTTGGCGTGAGGAAGCGGAAGACGAAGCAGTGCCTTATTCTTCCCTTGTAATGATACGGTCGTACAGCGCCATACTTATCTGTTGCGCTAACGGCATACCTCTTTTGAATGGGCTACCATCTGTATGACACCAGTGGCTTAACCTTCGCCTGTGATGCGGTGTAACGTGGCCGTGCGAGTCGAGATCGCCCAGAATCTTGCGCGCGATTCCGGCGTCATCATGGCCTTTCCGACTCTCGGAGATTAAATGGATGGGTTCGTCAAAGGGATTGGGGAGTTAAGTATATAATTCCCCCAAGTTATCTCTTGCCTGGGGGAGTCATTCATGTGACAATCCACCGCATGATAATCGGAGACCGTTTAAGGCTGTTACGCGAAACCAAGAAACTGTCCCAAGGCGACATCGAAAAGCGCACAGGCCTTCTTCGTTGCTACATTTCGCGGGTTGAGAACGGCCACACCGTTCCGGCCATCGAAACACTCGAGAAACTGGCAAGGGCCATGGAAATCCCCCTCTACCAGCTATTCTACGACGGCGAAGAGCCACCCGTGTTGCCAAATTTGCCCAAGCGAAAGTCTTCGGATGATATCGCATGGGGCAGCGCCGGAAAAGAGGCCCGTTTCCTTGGCCGCTTCCGTCGCGTATTGGGACGCGTCGACGAAGCTGACCGCCGCCTCTTGCTCTACATGGCCCAGAAAATGGCCCATCGTTAGAGCGGTTGCTGCGATTCGCTCCGTTAGGCTTGATTCATTCCCACTCGATCGTGCTGGGTGGTTTTGAACTTACGTCGTACACTACCCGTGTGACTCCACGAACCTCGTTTACCACCCGCACCGAAATCCTTTCGAGGATTCCCCACGGCAGACGCGCCCAGTCCGCCGTCATGGCGTCTTCCGATGAAACCACGCGCACCGCAATCGTGTACCCGTAGGTCCGAAAATCGCCCATCACGCCCACGCTGCGCACGGGAAGCAGAACGGCAAACGCCTGCCAGACCTTGTCGTAGAAGCCTCCGCGCCGAATTTCCTCCACAACAATGGCATCGGCCCCACGGAGAATTTCGAGCTTCTCCGGCGTGATTTCGCCCAGCAGACGCACCGCCAGGCCGGGTCCCGGAAACGGATGCTTCGAGAGTATCTCTTCGGGAAGGCCGAGTTCCCTTCCGATCATGCGGACTTCGTCCTTGAAGAGATCGCGCAACGGCTCGATTAATTCGAACGGCAAATCTTTGGGCAGCCCGCCAACGTTGTGGTGCGTCTTGATCACCGCGGACGGCCCTTTCACGGACACGGATTCAATTACATCCGGATACAGCGTTCCCTGAACCAGGAAACGCATGGCCGTTCCGCCGGTCTCGGCCGCAAGGCGTCGCGCTTCCTCCGCGAACACGGCGATGAATTCGGCGCCGATGCGTTTGCGCTTGTCCTCGGGATCGGTCACACCGTTCAGCCGCGCGAGGAACCGCTCGGAGGCGTTCACGCCGGTGACGTTGAGACCGAGCCTGGCGCGCAGCAGTTCGAGCGTTTCCGCGAATTCGTTTTGCCGCAGCAAACCCGTGTCGACGAACACGTTGATCAACCGGCCGCCGATCGCGCGATGCACCAGCGCCGCCGCCACCGCCGAATCCACGCCACCGCTGAGCGCGCACAACGCATGCGCGTTGCCCACACGTTTGCGAATGGTCTCGACCGTTTCCGAAATAAACGACGCGCGGTCCCAATTCTTTTTCGCGCCGCATACTTCGAACACGAAATTCCGCAGAATCTCCGTGCCGCGCTCGGTGTGCAGCACTTCGGGATGGAATTCCACGCCGTAGAGTTGTCGCGAGCGGTCTTCAATCGCCGCGACGGCGTTGTCCGTGCGTCCGACAGTTTCAAACCCGTCTGGCAATCCAGCTACATGATCGCCATGGCTGTTCCACACTTTCAAATGCCGGGGAAGTCCGCGGAAAAGAGCGGAATCCTTTTCGCGATCAAGCGTGGCGGGACCGTATTCGCGACGGTCAGCTTTGACCACGTTACCTCCGAGCGTCCGCGCCATCCATTGCATGCCATAGCAGATCCCGAGCACAGGGACGCCGAGGGCGAGGACTTTCGCATCGCACGCGGGCGCGTCCGCATCGTAGACGGAACTCGGGCCGCCGGAAAGAACGATGCCGCCCGGTTGGAAGCGCTGGATTTCCTCCATTGAGGCGTTGCACGGCAAAATCGCGGAGAAAATCTCCTGCTCGCGGATCCGGCGCGCAATCAGTTGGGTATACTGCCCGCCGAAATCCAACACGACAATCCCGCCGCGCGTGCTCAACCCAATGCCCTCGCTTTTAGCCTGGTTCGCCGCCGAAGACGGCTGCTGCTCCGGAACTGCCGCGGAATTCGCCATCCGAATGCTCCTTCGTTCGCGGGGTTCGGCCGCGAATGCAATTACGCCACGACGATATTCACGATTTTTCGCGGCACCACAATCGTCTTCATGATTTTCTTTCCCGCGAGCAACTGAGCGATTCGCGCATCATGTACGGCGCGGTCAACAAGTTCCTCTTCGCTGATGCTGTCGTCCACCAGAATCTTTCCGCGCACTCGGCCGTTAATCTGGATTATCACCTCGAACTGCTCTTCTTTGGCAAGCTCTACCAGGAACTTGGGCCATTCGACGCGTGCCAACCCTCCCGCGTGCCCCATCATTTCCCACAGCTCTTCGCTGATGTGCGGAGCCATCGGCGCCAGCATCTGCACCAGCAGTTCGATTACATTTTTCGCGACGGCGGGATTCGCGCCCTCGTCGAGCGGCTCCTGCGCCTGCATTTCATTGACGAGCTCCATGATCAGCGCGATGGAAGAGTTGAAATGCCAGCGCGCCTCGAAATCGTTCGTCACGCGCCGGAGAGTTTGATGCGCCTTGCGCAGCAGCGCTTTCTCCTTCGGTGTCGCGTGCGCCAGCTCGATGGAACCGCTCTTGCCGGAATCGACGCTGCCCAATTTTTCCGCGTAACGCTGCACCAGCCGGTAAACTTTATTCAAGAACCGCGCGCAGCCTTCGATTCCATCTTCATTCCATTCGAGGTCTTTCGCGGGCGGAGCCGCGAACAGCGTATACATTCGCGCCGTGTCGCACCCGTATCTTTCGGCCATTTCGTCCGCGCCGACCACGTTGCCGTGCGATTTCGACATCGCCCGGCCACCCTTTTGCACCATGCCTTGCGAGAAAAGCCTCATCACAGGCTCAGGAATTTCCGTCATGCCCAAATCGCGCATCACCTTGGCAAAAAATCGCGAATAAATCAGGTGCAGAATGGCGTGCTCGATGCCGCCAATGTACTGGTCAATCGGGAACCAGTAACGCGCCTCTTCGCGGGCGTACGGCGCTTTGTCATTGTGCGCGTCCGTGTAGCGGTAGAAATACCAGGACGAATCGACGAACGTGTCCATCGTGTCGGTTTCGCGCCGCGCCGCGCCTCCACACTTGGGACATTTCGTGTTCACAAATTCCGGAACGCCCGCGAGCGGGGATTGGCCCTGGCCGGTCAGCGCCACATTTTCCGGCAATTTCACGGGCAATTGATCATCAGGAACAGCGACGATTCCGCATTTTTCGCAATAAACCACCGGAATCGGCGTGCCCCAGTAGCGTTGCCGCGAGATGCCCCAATCCTTCAACCGGTACGTCGTTTCGCCCTGGCCGAGGCCCTTCGCTTCGGCATCCGCCGTCATTTTTTCGATGGCTTTCGCGGAAGCCATGCCGCTGTACGGCCCCGAATCCACCGAGCGGCCGTATTCCGTGAACGCTTCGCTCAAATGGCCAGTCTTCAGCGACGGCCCCTCGAGCGGCTGCACCACGATCTTCACGGGCAAATGATATTTCTTCGCAAACTCGAAATCGCGCTGGTCATGTCCCGGGACGCACATCACCGCGCCCGTGCCGTATTCGGCGAGCACGAAATTCGCCACCCAAATGGGGAGCAATTCGCCAGAGAACGGGTCCACAGCGAATCGGCCCGTGAAAATCCCTTCCTTTTCGGCCTTGGCCAAGTCAGCCGCGCGCATCAACTTCTGCCGCAGACGATTCCACTCAGCTTCGATGGTTGCGTGTCCCGGCATGCCTTCGAATAATTTCGGAAGCAACGGATGCCCGGGTGACAGCAGCACCGCGCTGGCGCCGTAAATTGTGTCGATGCGCGTGGTGAAGACTTCAATCGACGTTCCGTCCATCTTCGCGACCGGGAATTTCACGCGCGCGCCGCGCGACTTGCCGATCCAGTTTTGCTGCATCAACAACACGCGCTCGGGCCAGCCCTGGTGCAGTTGCGCCATGTCGTCTAGCAATTCGTCGGAGTATTTCGTGATGCGCAAAAACCACTGCTCGATTTCCTTCACTTCGACGGGCGTCGTCTCATGCCGCCAGCAGCAGCCGTCCACCACCTGCTCATTCGCAAGTACTGTTTGGCACTGCGGACACCAGTTCACTTTGCTGCGTTTGCGATAGGCGAGGTCGCGTTCGAGCATCCTGAGGAAAAACCACTGGTTCCAGCGGTAGTATTCGGCTTCGCAAGTGGAAATTTCGCGGCGCCAGTCATAGCTGAACCCGAAGCGCTTGCACACCGCTTTCATCTGCGCGATGTTCGTGCGCGTCCACTCACCGGGAGGAATTCCATTTTTGATGGCGGCGTTTTCGGCGGGCAATCCGAAAGAATCCCAGCCAATGGGATGCAGCACGTTGAATCCGCGCATTCGTTTGTAACGCGCCACCGCGTCGCCAATCGTGTAGTTGCGCATGTGGCCCATGTGCAACGTCCCGGAAGGATACGGCAGCATTTCGAGGACGTAATACTTGGGGCGCTTCGCGTCACGGTCCGCGTGGAACGCGCCCTGCTCTTCCCAGATTTTCTGCCACTTCGCTTCAATGCGTTGCGGCTCGTACTCGCTCAATGGCTCATTCACCTCTTGTGTCGTTTCGTTTTTGTACGACGTATGCTTCCACGGCTGCCGCTGCGTTTCTTCGCCTGTTTCCGTCTGACGCGCCGCAATCGAAAACCATCGGCTGCTCCAATCACCCGCTTCGGTTTTATTCCCACCAGCCGCCAGAGCGTCTGCACATTTCGGCGGTCGTCGCCGGGACGGTCAATCGGCGTTTCGAGAATAAACGCGCGTCCCGCCAGCAGGGGATGATTCAAGATTCTGCGAAACGCTTCGACGCCGATTTTCCCTTTTCCGATGTGCTCGTGACGATCCAGACGCGAGCCCATCGCCGCTTTCGAGTCGTTCACATGCACCACGAACACGCGTTCGAGTCCAACCGTCTGCGCGATTTCCTTGAGCGCGCCGTCCAATCCGGCGACGCGACACAAATCATGCCCGACGGCAAAAAGATGAGCCGTGTCCACGCAAACGCCCAGTGGAAGCTCGGGACACAAATCGAGGATGTTTTTCAGCTCCGCGAATCGCGAGCCGACCGACGTTCCCTGCCCCGCCGTATTTTCGAGCAGAATCCGCAGGCCGTTGAAATTCACACCGCGCGCGGCTTGCTTCAACCCATCGGCGATGGCCGCGATCGCCGAACCCATGTGCGCGCCGCGTCCGCTGCCCGGATGCGCGACCAGGAAATCGGCGCCGAGAGCCGCCGCGCGCACCAGTTCATCATGAAACGCCTGAATGGAGCGGACGCGCAGGACGCGCTCCGGCGAAGCAAGATTGATCAAATAATTGCCGTGAACGACGAGAGGACCGAGGCCCAATTCAACGCGCCGGTCGCGGAAACGCTGCGCGCCTGCATCCGCGACATTTGAGCCGCTTGGGCCGCGGCTCCACATTCGCGGGCTGGCCGAAAAGATTTGGAGCGCGTTGGCGCCAAGGTTGTGCGCGATTTCCAGCGAAGATGTAATGTCGCCGGCGATTGACGTGTGGATTCCGATGCGGATACTGCCGTCCATCCAGGCGGGCAGGAGCGGTTTGGCTACAGGTTCCGGACGGTATTCATCACTGGGGACGTACGCCTGAGTTGAACTGTGCTGAGGCTCTTCCATTCCCTCGAAACGCTTCTCAATTTCGTGTGAGCGCGTATTTTACCGGATTCGCGCCACTTCCGCAAACGATAACGCCGATGGGTAATGGGTCAGTTTGAAGTACAGTTCCAAATAGCCAAACATCGAAACCTTTGGGTTATGACCATCCTATCTCCCACTCAAGCAGCGCCAAGCTGCCGAGCTAGTGCGGTCGGAATGTCTTCCCCGTTTCCAGCAGAGTCTTCAATCGCGAAAGAATCCGCGGCCACCCATCCGCATTCTGAGCATACTGATCTTCGTCCACCCACTCATCGTTCGTCACCACAACCTTCACCGCCTCCGTCTCCGGAGTCAACTCTACCTTGACTCTCGACATCACCGCCCCATCGCCCATGCCGAACTTGTACTCGAACAGCTTCGGCGCCTCCACCCGCAGCACCTTACCCGTCACATACCGCATCGGTTTCCCATCCTTACCGGGCCCCGACCAGGTCATTGCCCCGCCAGGCTTCAAGTCCAACTCAAAGTCCGCGCCCATGAAGATTTTTCGATTCGCCTCCTTGGAAACGAACCCATCCCAGACCCTTTCCACGGGGGCAGCAATGTAATACGTAAAAATCAGAGGTGCCTTCGCCATATCAATCCTCCAGGAGCTTCTCGCGCTGCGCCTGATCCAAACTTCAGCAAAACGATGCTGCCCTGCTTAGGCCATTCCTGCGCTTTTAGGAGATGGAACTTCTGTGCATGATAATGTCCTTCACCATACGTTTGCGAGAGAAAATGTTCTGCGGACTGAGCCGATACCCGCCCATGGGATTGTCCGTGTCGCTGCCGAACGTTTACCGGCCCGCCTTGAATGATCTATTTCCCAGAGATATACTCCGTGAACTCGGAGTGGGCCATGAACTCCCTTTTGCTCGTCGGTTTAGTCGCAGCGCCGCTGACGATACCTCCCTCAAATAACAGCAGGTAACGGTTGACCGCGGAACCGCCGCGTCTTATACTTTCGGCTTGAAAATGAATGCTCTGACGGCAACGCGCTATTTTTATTGCAGCTTTACTTACCGCTATCCTTACGGGGTAGCGGCCACGGTGAAGCGCATGCGCGCGGGAGTTGACTGGAAGTAAGAGCAGAGCGCAGATAAAGTTCACCGAAATCGGCCGCAAACCTCGAAAAGGGTTTGCGGCTTTTTTTTTTGCGAAGTTGGATTGCTGGTGAGAGACGCATGCGGCTGTTGCCGCAGCGGACGCCCCCAAGGGACAAACAAGGAGAAGTCAAATGACACTGAACGACCATCGAAGAAGGATTGACGAGCTCGACCGCGAGCTTGTCCGTTTGCTGAATCGGCGCGCGCAAATGTCGATTCAGCTGGCGCAGATAAAAAGAGAAACGGGGCTGCCGATGCGCGATGAGGCGCGCGAGGAAGATATTCTTCGCCACGCGCAACGCTACAATCCCGGGCCGCTCGACGCGCAAGCAGTGGCCGCGCTGTTTCAGCGCATTCTTGACGAGTCGCGCCGCGTCACGGCGGAATTGCTGCTCGAACCCGCCGCCAATGCGGGTGATTCACGGCGAGGGTGATGGGTCAGTTTGAATTTTGACTCTTTGTGTCACGATTAAGAAAACTCAAACTGACCGCCGCCAAGCGCAGGCGCGGTTTGCAGCGCTGCCGCGCAATGCAGTACACTCTTGTTTCAAGAAAATTGCGCAGCGAAATCAATCCAAGGCATTTCGCGACCACCGGAGAGACCGTCTGAATGCTCGTTGTAATGCAATCCCAGGCCACTGAGGAGCAGGTACGCGCCGTCTGCGACCGCATCGAATCGCTCGGCTTGCGCGCTCACCCGATTCCCGGCTCAAACCGCACGGCTATCGGCATCACCGGGAATTCCGGCGCAATCGATATTGGCTCGCTCGAAGCGATGTCCGGAGTCGTGGAATGCATTCCCGTCAGCAAGCCCTATAAACTCGTCAGCCGCGACGCCAAGGAAGAAAACACAGTTGTGCGCATCCCGACTCCCGCCGGAGAAGTGTGTATCGGCGGCGCGGCGTTGGCCATTATTGCCGGACCTTGCGCGATCGAGAGCCGCGAGCAGGCCATGGCCGTCGCGGAATGCGTCAAAGCAGCGGGCGCGCATCTTTTTCGCGGCGGCGCATACAAGCCGCGCACCTCGCCTTATAGTTTTCAAGGCCTGGGCGAGCCGGGGCTGAAAATCCTGGCGGAAGTCCGCGAGCGCTTCGGCCTGGGGATCGTCACGGAAGCCATCGACAACGAGAGCCTCGACCTGGTCGAAAAATACGCCGACGTGATTCAAATCGGCGCGCGCAACATGCAGAATTTCTCGCTTCTCAAGAGAGCGGGCAAATCGTCGAAGCCCGTGCTTTTGAAACGCGGCATGTCCGCAACGCTGGACGAATTTCTGATGGCCGCCGAATACATCCTGTCCGAAGGCAATTACCGGCTGATTTTATGCGAGCGTGGCGTGCGCACTTTTTCGGAGCACACGCGCAACACGCTCGACCTCAGCATCATCCCCGCTGTACAAAGGCGTAGTCATTTGCCGATTCTGGTCGACCCGAGCCACGGCACCGGACGCCGCGCCAAAGTCCTTCCCCTTTCGCGCGCGGCGATTGCAGTGGGCGCCGATGGCTTGATCGTCGAAGTGCATCACGATCCGGACCATGCCCTTTCTGACGGCGCGCAGTCGATCATCCCGGAAGAGCTCGAGCAACTGATGAAGGAAGTTCGGCAAATCGGCTCAGTGGTTCATCGCACGCTGAATTAGCCCGCCCGTGCCCGTCCCGTCATCCCTTTTTTCAACAACTCCGCCGCGTGGCCGTCACCCCAAGTCGAAATTCAAATGGAATATCCGGCTCGTTTTCGTTCTGGTGATTCTGCTGGCGATTTCGATTATCGAAATTCTCCGCGAACACCGCCCGTCGTTTCTCCGGCCGGGGCTGCACTTGTACGCTTACGTCGCAAATACCGGCGACGGCACGCTTACGGCAATCAACCTGGTCAGCCTGAGGGCGGCCGCCACCATTCCTGTGGGCCCATCGCCCAGCGGCATACGCGCGCATCCGAAACGCAGCGAGATCTGGGGCGTCAGCACTGCGGGCGGTTACGCATGGGTGCTTGACGCGCGCTCCGGCCAAATCGTCGCGCGCATTCCGGTGGGAGCTAATCCTTACGCGATTGATTTTTCGCCCGACGCGAACCGAGCGTACGTGGCCGCGTCCGGCTCGGACACCGTGGTGGCCATCGATTGCGCGTCACGCCAAATCGTCGCGCGCGGCCGCGCCGGACGCCGTCCGTGGATTGCGCACGTCACGCCGGATGGCAAACTGGTCGTCGTCACCAATCGCGGCGATTCCACAATCTCCCTGCTGAATTCGCTGACGCTTGCGCCTGTCGCCGTCGTGCACGTTGTGCCGCAACCCGAGCAAATCGCGATTCTTCCCGACACCTCGAAAGCGTTCATCTCTTCCGGGAACTCGGACCAAATTTCCGTGGTCGATCTGCGCAAGCCGGAGCTGATCGCGAACCTGCATCTCGGCGGCGCGCCCGGCAGCTTCGTCGTCAAGAAGGACGGCGGCGAACTCTACATTCCTTCGCCCGACGCGCACGGCCTGCTGATCGTCAACACGTGGACGAACGAAGTCAGCGACTACGTCCTGCTCGGCTCCGCGCCGACGCGCGCCGTCCTTTCTCCCGACGGCCAGCTTCTTTATGTTGCGGACTCTGCCGCATCTGAAATCGTTCCCATTCAAATCAATTTTCGACAGGTCCTGAATCTCGACGTCATCAAGACGGGCCAGCAACCCAGGACACTCGAATTCACGCCGGTCGGCGGAATGCTGCTCGCGGTAGATACGGCTTCGGATGACCTCGCGATCATTCGCACGGTGGGCTGCTCGCAGCCGGGAAGTTCAGCAGGCTGCCTGATTACCATGGTTCCGGTGGGACGCAGCCCTCGCGACCTCGCCATCAAGCAGTTTTGATTTTTTGAGTCCGAAGAGGCCGGACTGCTATTGCACTGTGATCGACAGGTTCAACGTGCGCGTAGTTCCCGCGATCGTCGCCGTGGCCTGGACGGTGTATGTGCCTGGAGG
>DASZCH010000160.1:0-1910 GCA_035943235.1 Candidatus Acidiferrales bacterium | reverse complement strand
GCCCGGTACAGTCACGTACCCGTTGTTGCCGCCATTCAGAGCGAACACGGTCGAGATCGCCGCGCTCGACACTCCCGGGATCCGGCCAACGCGCTCCCGGAGTTGCTCCAAGAATTGCCGCTGCGCCTCGATCGACTTGAATCGCGCCGCAGGCAAATTAAGCCGCGCGGTAATCACGTTGTGCGGATCCACGCCGATATTCGCCGAACGCATGCGCGAGAAACTGCGCAGCAGCAATCCCGCTCCGACAAGCAGCGCGAGACAAACCGCAATTTCCGCTACGATAAGCGTATTACGCACCGCCCGCCCGCGTCCTGTCGCGCTGACCACGGCGTTCGCGCTCGATTTCAGCTCTTCGCTCAAATCCAAATTTGAAGTCTGCAGCGCGGGCGCGAGGCCAAACAAAATTCCCACCAGCACGCTCACGCCCACCGTGAACAGCAGCACAGCCAAATTCACTTGCACGGGATTCACGCGCGGAATCGGAGAAGTCTGCGCCGCATTCAGTAGCGACACGCCCCACCACGCACCGAAAACTCCAAGCGCCGCGCCCGCGAGCGCCAGCAGCACACTTTCCGTCAATAATTGCCGCGCCAGCCGCCATCTTCCGGCGCCCATCGCCGCGCGCACGGCCATTTCTCGAACGCGTCCCGTCGAGCGCGCCAGCAGTAAATTCGCCACGTTCGCGCAGGCCACCAACAGCACCAGCGCCACCGCGCCAAACAAGATCAAAAGCTGCCCCTGCGAGTTGCCGACCAGATAATCCTTCAGCGGAAAAACGAGCGAATGAATGTCCTGGTCCTTCGGACCGCGATATTCCTTGTTGATGTTCGCGGAAACGGCCAGCAAGTCGGCGCGCGCCTGCTCGACGCTCACGCCTTCCTTCACGCGACCAATCGCGCTCGCCCAATGGCTTCCCCGGTTGTGCATATCCCGCGAATTCATGTCCATCGGCGTCCAGATGTCTGTCGCAGCAGGATAGTCGAACCACGCAGGCATCGCGCCGATGACCATGTACGACTCATCATTCAACTCGATCGTTTTGCCGAGTGCGCCGCGGTCGCCGCCGAAGTGGCGCTTCCAGAAGCCATAGCTCAGCACCGCGACGTGATTTTTTCCCGCCGCGTCTTCGCCTTTCGCAAAGCCGCGTCCGAAAAGCGGCGCGACGCCCAAAGTATCGAAGAAGTTCGCCTGCGCCGGACGAATAGAAACGACCTCCGGCTCGCCGGCCCCGCTGGCGTTGAATCCTTGCGGGTAGCTGATGATGCTCATCGACTCAAAAGTCTTGTTCTGCGCCTGCCAATCGAGATAATCCGCGCCATCGAGCGGGAAATTTCCCGGCGCGCTCTCCGTTTCGCGCAGAGACACAAGCTGCGACGGATTCTTGAACGGCAGCGGCTCCAGCAGCACCGAATTGATCACCGAAAAAATCGCCGTGTTCGCCCCAATCCCCAGCGCCAATGTCAACACCGCAATCGCCGTAAACCCCGGCGCCTTGGCCAGCATGCGAATGGCGTAGCGTATGTCCTGCAGCAATGTGTTCATCCCTCACCTCTAAACTTCTCACCCACACCCCTGCCAACTCGTGTAAGAAAGCACGCAGCTCAGATTCCAACAGCATGATTAGCTAACTACACTGGAACCAGTGCATTACATGAAGAGAAACTCGCAATCGCCGACCACTTTGTCCGTTTGCGGGAGTCCCTTGTCGCATAATCGGACACCCCGACCTCTCGATCCACGTTGAACTTACGATTCGGGGGAAATCCTTCCCGGACAGCGAATGGGACGAAATCGAGTCGGACAAATTGCGGAGGGGGCCTAACTAATTATCAGCGTTGCCTGCGAACTGTCCTTGCTCGCCTCTTTGTAGAGCTGCAGCACTTCGCCGGCCCGCTTAAACAGGTCCG
>DASZCH010000159.1:0-7148 GCA_035943235.1 Candidatus Acidiferrales bacterium | reverse complement strand
GCCCCGGTGAAGGAACACTCGGAGATCGTCCAGGCCATTCGCAATCACGATCCCGAATTAGCGCGCCGCCTGATGTATGAGCACATCATCCAATCCCGCGCCAAAGTGCTTCGCCTGGTCGACGGCAACTCCTCCGTCCTTTAGTTGATTCCTCCACTTCTCGATGCCGTGCGGCGGGCTTCGCCGCAAACAATGTCACTCACGTTCGAATCACTGCACCGGACTGTCACCCAGTGAAGGCGAACGGCCTGCGCGCTTCCGCTTCCATTCGTGGTCCTTACGCAACTTCCCCATATGCTTCTTCAGTTGCGAAATCACCTCGCCAAAAGCTGCGCGAATGCTCCCCTGAACGTCGTCCGCCTCGCCCATCGCGTGCAACGTGCCTGTGGGAAGAGACAAATTCAGAGACAAAGAGAAACTGTTCCTGTGAGGTATGTGCGCGAACGCTCCGTGCAATTGCACAAGATCGGGCGCGAAACGTTTCACAAAACGTTGTAGCTTCTTCAAATTTGACTGCACTTCCTTCTCCGTTTGTTCGCGCAATTCGGGCTGTTTATAGCTAAATGAGGTTTTCATTGAAATCTCCCCGGGTGGAGGATGTGGAAGCGTAAACGCAAGGCGTGCGCATGTCTTGTGACCTGCGATTACAGAATAGCAGCGCGTCTCTCCCCGCGCAATCCGCGCAATCCACGTGGATTGACACTCCGCTCAATGCCACTTACGCTGGACCGTGGACGTCAAATCATTACAATGAAGGCGGCCCGTCTAGAACCTGAACCCCGTAAGCAGATTCGGATCGGTCCAGCCGGCTGGTCATACGCGGATTGGCAAGGCATCGTCTATCCCAGCCCCAGACCGCGCGGCTTTCATGAACCGGCATACCTCGCGAAGTATTTCGATACCATTGAGATCAATACATCTTTCTACCAGCCGCTTCGCCCGTCTTTGGTGCAGGGCTGGATGGAACAAATAGCGTTCAATTCCCGATTTCTCTTCACCGCAAAGCTCTGGCAGAAATTCACACATGAGGACGCCACCACGCTCGACGACGAAAAAAGCGTCCGCGCCGGCTTTGACGTGCTTCAAGATGCCGGACGTCTCGGCGCCGTCCTCGTTCAATTCCCTTTTTCGTTTCATAAGACGCCGGAGACGCTTGCCCGCGTGAAACGCCTGGCGAAGCAATTTCATGATTACCCGCTGGTCATCGAAGTGCGCCATTCATCGTGGAATGGACCAAAGCTGGAAACCCTGCTTCGGGAAATCGGCGTCGGACTCTGCAACATTGATCAGCCCGTGATCGGCCGTTCCGTTGTGCCCAGTGAACGAGTCACATCCACGATCGGGTACGTACGCCTGCACGGCCGCCGCTACGACACCTGGTTCACCGACGATCCCGCAATTCCAAAGCACGAACGCTATAATTATCTTTACGCGGAAGAAGAGCTGAAACCCTGGGCGGAACGCATCAAGAAGATTGCCACACACGCGGAATCTACTTTTGTCATCACGAATAATCACTATCAGGGAAAGGGTGTCGTAAACGCGCTGGATCTGATTCATTTGCTCGGCAATCACAAACTCAAAATCCCGGAACCGCTGCGTCAACATTATCCAGCGCTTGAGAAAATTGCCAGCGAGCCGGCGCTTGAGCCGACTCTCTTCCCTATTGTTCCACGCTAAACTTGCGCACCGCTGGTCGATGGCGTTTTCGCATGCGCGCGATCAAAGTGAACCGCCGACGTATTTCCTCCACAGACCAGCACACCGACGCATTCGTCGGGCTCCGGCTGATAACGGTGCGACAGCAGCGCGGCGAAAGCCGCGGCGCCGCCAGGCTCCGCTACAATGCGCAACGTCTTCCAGAGTAAATCTTGAGCCTCCAGGATTTTCTCGTCCGGAACCAAAACCACGCGCTCGACTGCGCTCTGCGCAATCGGAAACATCAATTCTCCGACGCGTTTGGGAGCCAGCGAATCAGCCGCGATTCCTCCGGCGGGACTGTCGACCGGCTTCCCCGCTTGCAACGCATTCGCCAAAGTAGGCGCCAGTTCCGGTTCCACTCCCACAATTTTGATCCGGTTCGCGTACCAAGACGCAACGCCACCAATCAGTCCGCCGCCACCAACGGCCACCAGCAGCGAATCAAGCTCGGGATATTGTTCCTCGAATTCGAGAGCAACTGATCCCTGACCCAACAACGTCTCGATCTGATCATAGGCGTGCACGGTCAGCGCACCGGCTTGCTTCGCCCATATCTCGCTCGCCGCCAGTGCATCCGCGTAACGTTCGCCTGCAATCACCAGTTCTGCGCCGTAACTGCGAATCCGCTCGACTTTCTCCGCTGATGCGACGCTTGGCACGAAAATCTTCGCCGGCTTCCCGAGTTTCTTGGCCGCATACGCGACGGCTGCTCCATGATTTCCGCCCGACGCCGCCACAACGCCGGCGGCCGGAACGTCACGAGTCAGCAAGTTCGCAAACGCGCCACGCGCCTTGAACGAACCCGCATGCTGAAATAATTCCAGTTTGAAAATGATACTCGCGCAGTTCAAGCCAAATTCGGAGCCCTCGACCGCGATAATCGGCGTTCGCCGAATGTACGGTCGAATCACCCGCTCGATTGCCGAGATACTCGCCCGGTCGATTGTTGCATTCATCATCGGCATTCTTCCCCGAAGTCATTCCGGCTCGCGCGAAATCCCACGAATGCCGTCGAGACACTTTTCACCCTGTGTCCGAGCTCTCCCTCAACGATACAGATTCGCAGTATGTATCTTGGATTCTTATTTCTTAAAGAGGTCTTCAAATGCCTTGCGGGCATGGTCTGGCCGCGAGCTCGTTGCTGGCGCCGGCGTCGATTTGGTCGAATAGGTCACAGGAGAAGTATCTTTCTCCACCGTCATCCGAAATTCGAAAAACGTGCATTCGTTCTTCATATCTTTGCGGGGAATGCGCTCCGGAATGGGTTGTGTGCATTCGAACTGCGCGCCTGTGTCGAAGTGGACGCATTGCTTGCAGGAGTGCATGTCGAGATGGCACTTCGGACATTGTCCATTCTGATCGAATCCCGGCGCCAGGATCGTCCCGCAATTCGAGCACCGCGCGCGCATCACGGTTCCCACCATTCGCGGAGTCCGCGGGCCCATTTGTTCCTGGCGAGGGCGCGGCTCCACTGGCGGACGATCGCGTTTCTTTTCGTCGCGATCACGGTCGCTGTAGCCCTTATGCTTATACTTCCGCTCCATAATTTCCTCCGGGGAATGACCCTGATACTCCGAAACAATTCCTGCCGATGGCGCACTCCCGAAAATCACGACGGAAAATCAGGGGTTGCGTCAGTTCGAATCGTTCGGGGATTACGCGCAGCAATGTTCGTTCAGGCCGACGTGCTTCAGGCGAGCAGCACGAGTACTTTGCTGACATTTCGCGGTAGACGCGTATCCTTCATCAAACGCTGTCAGGGATTACTTCGGCGGTCATCCACGAAACGCTACCGCGATTCTACTCCTTTACCCACCGTTGGCAAAATCCTTCTACAGGCAGGTCCGGAACAGTAAACTTCCTCGGTGTCCCTGAAAAATCCAGCAATCGTTCCGCCGCAAGATACCCGCTGCGCACGGCGCCCTCCATAGTCGCAGGCCATCCCGTCTTCGTCCAGTCCCCCGCCAGAAAAAAACCGGGAATGCCCGTCTCTTGCGGCGGACGCCAGGCGTCCGATCCGACTTCAGGCGAGAATGTTGCGTGGACTTCCTTCACGACCGTTGCCTTCCGCAAGTGTGCCTCGCGGGCCAACGGCAAAACGTCCCGGACCTCCTTCACGCACAGGTCAATGATTTCCTGCCGCGTCCGCGGAACCAGCTCATAGGACGCGCTGATTACGAGTTGTAAATATTGCCCCGATTCGCTTGCGGAGCCTTCCGACTGGCCGTTCGTCAGCGACTTGTTGAATATCCATTGCACCGTGTGATCCAGAAGGGTCACAAACGGTTTGTCTAGCACCTTCCGGTCATACCAGAGATGTACACCTGTGATCGGCGACGTCCGCAGCTTGTGCAGGTTCGCGAACGCCTGCCGCTCGCGCATATCTTCCGGCAAAATCTCCACGAGCACGTCGTGCGGCACTGCGGCGATGCAGGCGTCCGCGCGCATTTCCGTGCGGTCGTCCAGCAAGAGCGATTGGAATTCGCCGCCTGTGAATTGAATGGCGCGAACCGTCATGCGTGTTCGCACTTCTCCTCCGCGCTTCTCGATAGCTTGCCGGCACCCTGCGTAAAGTTCGGCCAACGGCACGGCCGGAATACCCACCACGTATCCGTTGCGGTTCGCAAGAAACGCCTTCCAGAAAACATCGATGCCGTAGCGCGCATCTGTCCGGTCCAATTCCTCATTAAGCGCGCTGACCAGCACCACGCGCCAGAATCGTGCGATAGCTGCCTCTGTCTGACCATTGCGACGCAGCCATTCGAGCATCGTGGCGCCTTCGGCGTCCGCCGGTCTGCCGCCGGCGCGCGCAATGCGCAACATGCCTTCCGCGATCGATCGTTTATCCCGATATGCCAGCGCGCGGAATCGCAAAAACGAAATTCCCATATGAAATGGCGCCGGCAGTAGCGATGAATAAATCGAACTCGCGCGCCCGGCCTTGTCCGCAAAAAACAAACGCTTATAGTGCCGGATTTTCGATTCCGCGCCCGCGCGACGGTAGAAATCCGCCAGATTCGTGCAGCATCCCAGCGTCACGTGCTGGCAATTGTCGATCTGGCTGCCATCCGGAAGCGCATAAGACGTCGCCCGCCCGCCGAGATGCGGTCGTTTTTCGAGCAACCACACGCGCACTCCCGCGTCAGCGAGTGCTGTGGCCGCCGACAGGCCCGCCAGTCCTCCGCCAATCACGATCGCGTTTTCGCAGGGCATCCGTTTCCCCAAGCCATCCCATTCGCGCGCGCGCGAGTATCCACAATTTTTCAGCCGTCCGCAATCGGGCAGGCGCGGCAGACGCAACCACGAAGTTCCGCGCTTCGATTTTCTCGAGGATCCCGGAATAAATTCGCGCCATTCCCCAAAGCGCCGCGCGGCTGTCCTCGCTCACCAGTTCCAACAGTTGCCAGCCTTCGCGATAGAACTGCCACCCGCGTTCCACTTCAAAGCGCATTAGCGACGCAATTTCAGCGCTTGACTTGCCTTCCGCAAGCTCTCTCGCATCACAATGGAACCGCCGGAAATCCTCATTCGGCAAGTAAACGCGTCCCATCGCAAAATCGCCCGGGATGTCCCGCAGGATATTCGTCAGTTGGAATGCGATGCCGAGCTTTTCAGCCAGCTCAGGCGCGCGCGGATCGGAAAAACCGAAAACGTGCAGACAACAGAGTCCCACCGTTCCAGCGACACGGTAGCAATATTCCCTCAGTTCATCAAATGTCTCATAGGACGCAATCGTCAAGTCCATCTCCGCGCCAGAAATCAAATCGTGCAGGTAACGCGGCGGGATCCCATATGTCTTCACCGTGTGCCTGAACGCAGGCCATAGAGGTCCACCGTCATCATCGCCGGCCAGCGCGCGGTCCATCTCCGCTCGCCGTTCATTCAGCCGCCGCGTCTTGTCCTCCACGGCTCCAGCCTCGTCGGAGATATCATCGACGCCGCGCATAAACGCATATAGCGCGCAGAGCGCGTCACGCTTCGCCGCGGGCAAGAGCATGAATCCGTAATAAAAATTGCGCGCGGCCGCCCGCGCGATTTTCCGGCAATAATCGTAGGAAGCGGCAACGGCGGCAACGTCAGGCATGTCGGCCGGCCAGTGAGGTATTTTCGGGCTTCTGGCCACCATCATCGGATGAACGAAAAGACGAAAGAATCCTTGAAATCAGCGCGCGGCCCAGTAAACGCGCCTGCACTCCGCGATCGAGCGCCGGACGTTGGTGCAGCGTGTCGTATCCCATCGACTGAATTGCATCGAGCACCGCACAGCCGCCGCGGCTGAACAAATCCAGATCCACGCGAAATTCCGGCGACACGCGATTCGCCAGCGGCGCGCCCACGGCAAACAGCGCTCGCGTTCGCGCAATCAGCTCCTTCATCAGCTCCACATAATCTGAATCGAATCGCTTCGACACGATGTCGTCGTCAGTCACGCCACGCGCCGCGGCCAGTTCAAGCGGTATATAGATTCGGCCCTTTTCGAGATCGCGGCCCACATCCTGCCAGAAATTCGCAAGCTGCAGCGCCGTGCATGTCGCATCCGACAGCTCTTGCCGTTCTGCATCGCGATAACCCATCAAATAAAGCACCAGCCGCCCCACCGGATTCGCCGAATAGCGGCAATAGCCGATTACATCCTCCCACTTCGCGTAACGGCGAACCGTCTGATCCTGTCGAAAAGCAATCAGCAAATCGCGGAACGGCTCGATAGGAATGTCGCATTCGCGCGCCGTCTCTGCCACCGCGATCAGCACAGGATGCGTTGCCACACCGCGATACGCGCGCTGCAATTCCTCATCCCAGCCGTCCAGCAATTCCACTGCGTGTTTCGGGTCCGCCACTTCGTCCCCCAAGTCATCGGCCCAGCGGCAATACGCATAAACATTGTAAAAATGCTGGTGCAGACGCGAAGGGAGCAGCCAGGAAACAACGCGGAAATTTTCGTAGTGGTGAGTCGCCAGCCAGCGCGTGTACCGCTGCGCTTCAGCCGCCGTGCAGCCTTTCACAGGCAGCGAACGCGCGATTTCCAGTTCTTTTTGTCCCAGCATGAGGCGGGCCGCTAGGCCCAGGGATTGACAGCCGTTTTCAGTTCGCCGTTGCGGTGTTTCATGTCTTCGAACGCGCGCGGCAATTCCGCCAGCGGAATCTCTCCTGTCACAAAATCGCTGGCGCGCACTTCACCTCGCGAGATTGTGTCCAGCGCCTCACGGATGAATTGCGGCGTGTGATGGAATGTTGCCTTGATGGTGATCTCGGAATAGTGGAGCAACGCCGGATCGAACTGCACTTGGGTGCCATGCGGGCAGCCGCCGAATAAATTCACTTTGCCGCCCTTCCTCACCATTTGCATCGCCCACTGCCATGTGGCCGCCGAACCCACGGCTTCGATTACGGCATCCGCGCCGCGCCCTCCCTCGGTCAGTTGTCGCACGATCGGTACCGGACTGTCC